>JAJKJU010000147.1 GCA_021153565.1 Rhizobacter sp. | reverse complement strand
GCGGGCGCGCTGCGGCGTTGCTCCTCACTTGTGTGGCTCGCCACACGGCGCTAGTAGCGCCTTGCATCGCATCCCGCCCAGCGCCCCCAAAACGGGAACTTGTTCCGGGCCATGTCCTAACAAGAACAGCTTCATTGAGAATTGCCACATGTCCAGCATCAAGATCTATCACAACCCTGCCTGCGGAACCTCGCGAAACGCGCTGGCGCTCATTCGCAACAGCGGTGAAGAGCCCACCGTCGTCGAATACCTGAAGACGCCGCCTTCGCGAGACGAGGTCGTCGCCCTCATCGCGGCCATGGGCCTGCCTGTACGAAATGTGTTGCGACGCAAGGGGACACCTTATGACGAGCTGGGGCTTGACGACTCCAAATGGAGTGACGACGAGCTGATCGATCTGATGCTCGCGCATCCCATTCTCATCAACCGCCCCATCGTGGTGACACCCATGGGTGCGGTGCTATGCCGACCCTCGGAAGTGGTTCTCGACATCTTGCCGGGGGCCCAGAAGGGACCGTTCTCCAAAGAGGATGGCGAGGTCGTCATCGACGCACAAGGCCGTCTTGCCAAGTAGCGCCGGGTCCATCCAGAAGTGGTTTCTGCAACGAGAACGTATTCCGACAGACCTCCTCAGTGGGGCTGTTTTTCGTCCACTCGAACAGCACTTCGGTTGAACGCCATGGTGTGTGCCGGAGAAGGGTCTAATTTGGGTCATTCCTCCATTCACATCAAGTTCAAGCCATGGGTTGCGTCTCTTCCAGGTCAGTCACGAGTACGCGACATTCGCCAAGCCGCGCGGCGGGCCAGCAAGGCGATCCACACCGGAATCACGACCAGGCCGAGAGAGCGGTCTTTCCGGGCCGTCCGCATGCGAGGACATCGTCATCGGACCGCTTCGCGCCACGAGGACTATCACCTTTCGAACGGCCCAAAGCGGACCTATCGCTTCTCGAAGGGCTCCAAACGGACGCTCAGGTGAATATCCTCGACCGCTTGCGCCTCGGCCACTTGCCGAGCGAAGCACCTTCGATGGCCCGAAGTCTGATCGCCCTGTCGGGGACGTCTCCCGCTCTACGGAAGTTGGTTCAGGGAGTCGACTCCCACCCCAAATTCCGACCATACCGACTGTTGGGCCGCCTGATGCAAGCCGCTGAACGTCATGTCCGCAGCTGCAGCGACCGCGAACTCACCCACCGTGTTGCGACATATTCATCCATGCTCGAACTCTTGAGTCCGCAGCAGCAAGAACGCCTCGTGTCCGCCGCGATCGGCTTCACCCATGGCAGAAGGCAGGCCGATGCGATAGCCGCGCTGTGCGAGAAAGTGGCGCATCTGAACGAGCGCCAGCGCGAGCGCCTTGTCGACTGGGTTAGCGAGGCGCCGCTCGCCTTTCCCAGCGAAATAGCCAGAGCGATCGGTGGTCTGGCGAAGGGAGCCGTGCATTTGAACGTTCTCCAGCGCGACAAACTCGTCGTCGCCGCTATCGGCATAGAGGCCCCCTTCGCGACCGCTGCGATAGTCGGGCTGAGCGCGGTCCTGGCACATCTGCGCGAACACCAGCGCGAAACCCTCGTCGCCACCGTGATCGGCAGCAACTATTACGGCAACGGTCTCGCTATAGGTGCGTTTGGCGCAAGAATGGCGCATCTGAGCGACTCCCAGCGCGAGAGTCTCGTCGCCGCCGCCATCGGCCTCCCCTATGGCGACGAAAAGGCCCGCGCGATTGCCGGTCTTGGCGCAGGAATCGCGCATCTGAGCGAGGCCCAGCGCGAGCGCCTCGTTACCGCTGCCCTCAGTCTCGTCAATAACTGCCACAAGGCTGATGCAATAGCCGGACTGGGGGCGGGATTGGCGCATCTGAGCGAGGCCCAGCGCGACCGGCTTGTCGTCGCCGCCATCAGCGTCGGCAATGTCCGCGCAAAGGGTGATGCGATAGCCGGACTGGGCGCGGGATTGGCGCATCTGAGCGACGCCCAGCGCGAGCGCCTCGTCGCCGCCACGATCGACCTGGGCGAGAGCTACGGTCAGCCCCTTGCGATAGCCGGGCTGGGCGCGCGAGCGGCGCACCTGAGCGACTCCCAGCGCGAGAGCCTCGTCGTCGCCGCCATCGGCCTCGGCGACAGCTTCGACAAGACTCATGCGATAAGGGGGTTGGGCGAGGGAGCGGCGCATCTAAGCGATTCCCAGCGTGAGAGCCTAGTCGTTGCCGCCATCGGCCTCCACGACAGCTTCGACAAGGCTCGTGCGATAAATGGGCTGGGTGCGGCATTGGCGCATCTGAGCGATTCCCAGCGCGACGCCCTCGTGGCCGCGGCCCTCGGCCTCAGCACTGACAATGGCAAAGCTCATGCGATAGCCGGGCTGGCCGCGGGAGTGGCGCATCTGAGCGAGGCCCAGTACAGCCTCGTCGCCGCCGAGATCAGCTTGGGCGCCGAACCCAATGCAATAGCCGACCAGGAGGGGGAATTGCAAAACTCACTTGCGTAGCGTTTGTATGAATGGGCAAGGGCCTGGGAAAGCCGAAATTTTGCTACCTAGTGACGCGCAACGATATTGGCCCGGCATCATGGCGCGTCACTACACCTAAGCTTGGAATACGCCCGCTTCGACGCGCCTCTTCGGCGCTTCTCGAAGCACACTTCCCCGTACCCTCAGTGATGCCATGCCTATTCTCCGAGGCATGGTGCGACCTGCGGCCGGCAATGCGTGTAGTTTCTACATCCAATCTGCGTGACCCAGGGCGACCCATCTAAACACGTTCAACGGAATGGCACATGGACAGCGCAAGCAAGCAGCCCGGGACAGACGTACGAATCAAACTGATGAAGGCAGCCGCCGTGCTGATGGTGTGTCTCTCATTGCTCGGGCTCGTGCTGCTGCAAGAACGCGCGTCCAGTGAAGCGCAAGCCCGCAAGAACCCGACGGCGCAGGCCTTTGAGAAGGCGCCTGAAACCTGGCTCGCGAATCCGAAAGAGGCTTCGGAATTCGAACGCGCAGTGAGCGCGAAAGAAGTCACGGCTGTGGCAGTTGACGGCATCCACGTTCTCTACACCACCCGGCAAGGTGGTCATTTCAGCACCCGCCTCATCGACTGTGGCTTGGGCTGCAAGAACGATCTGGCCTCGCACCTCGGCTCCTTGAGCGTCACCAACGGGTTCGCGCTCACGAGCATCGACATTGATGCTCGCACCGCCAGCCAGAAGGCAACGCAGGCGCTGGACAAAGTGGCGGGCGTGCTCGCATCGCTGCTGCCCATCGGGCTCATCATCGGCGCCTTCGTCTACTTCCAGACGCGTGGCTCCATGGGCAACCGCACCAAGCTGGCTGAAAAGCCCGACACGCAATTCAAGGACGTGATTGGCGCTGAGGAAGCCAAGAAGGCACTTCGCCGAGTAGCCGCGTTCATGAAGGACCCCGAGCAATACGCAGCGGTGGGTGCCCGGGCGCCGCGCGGCGTGCTGCTCGAAGGGCCGCCCGGAACCGGCAAGACCTTGCTCGCCAAGGCGCTGGCCGGCGAATGCCGTGCGAGCTTCATCAGCGTCGACGGCTCCTATTTCAGCTCCATGTTTTACGGTGCCGGCATCAGCAAGGTGAAGGAGCTTTTCACGCGGGCACGCGCCGCGGCGCCTTGCATCATCTTCATCGACGAAATCGACGGCATCGGCAAGCGATCGAGCGGCAAGGATGCGCACGGCGGCGAACAGGAACAAAACCGCATCATCAACCGCCTGCTGGTGGAGATGGACGGCTTTTCTGCGCTCGAGAACGTGGTGGTCATCGGCGCCACGAACCACATCGAGAACCTCGATGAAGCAATGTGCCGCCCGGGACGATTCGACCTGTCGGTGCGTACCGCGCTGCCGACCGCACCGGAGCGTGAGGCGCTGTTCTCGCTGTACCTCGGCAATGTCAAAGCCGACAAGGGCATTGACGTCGCGTCCATCGCGCGCACCGCCATGGGCATGTCGCCCGCAGACATCGCGAACTGCGTGAACCGGGCGGCTGCGTATGCGGCGGAAGCGGGTGAGTCGTCCGTGAGTCAAGAGCGGGTCTATCAATCGCTGGAGACGCATCAGCTCGGCGGTGAGGTGTCGGCCACCAAGTCGATCATCACGCCCGAAACGCTACGGCGTATTGCTTTCCACGAATCGGGCCATGCGCTGGTGGCGCACGTGCTCAATGCCGGCATCGTCGAGCGCGTGAGCATCGAGCCTCGGGGGCCGGCTTTGGGCGTGACCTATGTGGCGCGCCACAACGAAGAGCCCTTGCACGGCGAGCAGGAACTGCTGTCGCGCCTGGCAATGATGCTGGCGGGGCGCGAGGCGGAGTTGATCGCGTTCGGCAATGCATCTTCCGGTGCGGCCGATGACTTGAAGCGCGCCTCGGAACTGGCGACGTCAATGATCGGCTCGTACGGTTTTGGCAAGACCTTCGGCCTGTTAAGCATGGCCGGCGTGCCCAGGGAATTGATTGGTCCGGACGTGCAAAAGTCGCTGCTGGATGAAGCGCGTCAGTTGCTGGAGAACGCACAAGTGGAATGCCGGCGCGTGCTCGAGGAGAAGCGCGATCGGCTCACGTCCTTGGCGGAGTTGCTGCTGGGGCAGGAAACAGTGAGCGGGGTGAGGTTGAAGCGCGTGTTGTCGGGCGCCGGCGATGAAGAGTTGGCGCTGGTCGCCTGACCTCGCTTGCAAGGTGCTCTGATCATCCCTGCTTGAGGAGAGTTGAGAAGAGAAGGCGCAGTTCGATCAGCCCTTCCGTGTGTGCGAGGATTCGCGCCCAATGAACGGGAGGAACAAGGTGATCATTCTTTGATGCGACTTTGAACAGCGCTTACCACATCGTTCATTGCACGGCTCCCGTCTTGTTCAAGCGCTTCGCCCATGCGTCAAGGAATGCAAGCGTCACGGCCGATGCGTTGGCTTCAGCGAGCCCGCTTGCGAACAGCGCTCCCACGTCGGCATTGAATTCTTCCGCGCCGGCCAGATCGCTGAGGCTGCGAAATGCAATGTAGGGAACGTGATTGGCATAAGCCACGTGGGCGAGGGCGGCGGTCTCCATCTCGAAAGTCTGTGCTTGCAACTGCTCGAAGAGATAGCTTCGGTAATGAGGATTTGCAAGGAAGGCTGTGCCCGACACGCCCCGGCCACCAACGACGAGGCGAGGCTGCGTGGTGACACACAGCTTCGGATCGGGTTCGCTTGTGGCGCCCTTTGTTGCTTTCGGACCGCATCGCTGCAAGGCAGGCTGAATCGAACGTGCCACCGAGAGCATGGCTGAATCGACTTCATAGTCGAAGCGGAATTCGCCGCGTGGCGCATTGCCCGCAGTCATCACGAAGTTCTCTCGCATGAAGAGGCCCGTGGATGCTGAGGGCAGGCTGAATGGCGGCAATGCGCGCCCTTCGGGGCTGGCGAGCTTGAGTCCGAGGCAACCCACATTGCCGGCCTCGCCGCACGGCGCCGGCAAGCTTGAATCGTGGTTCCAGTAGACCTCCAGCGGCATTGCCCAGCGCTCGGGAATCATCACGTCGCCCACGTGATGATTCGGATTGATGCCGCCTGCGATCCCGCTCATGAGCAAGCGTTCGATGCGGAAGTGATCGAGCAACAGTTGCGTGACCATGGTCGAGTTGATCATGCTCACGCCGCTCAACACGATGACTACGCGATTGCCGCGCAAGGTGCCGGTCGTGAAGCGATTGCCGTTGATCTTGTATTCGCGCTTTTGGCCTGCCTGCGCGATCAGGATGTCGGCTTCCTCTCCAAAGGCCGACACGATGCCGATGCGCGGTGTGCAGTCAGTGACGCACTTGGCAGGCGCCGCATCTGCGCGAACGCAGAAGAGAGTGGTGAACAGCGCCAACAACGCGAGCAAGCACGGGGAGTTTCGTTGAATCACAGGCGAGCTTCTTGGCTATGGCGAGCATGTGCAACGACGAGCAGGGGGCTTTTGGCGTGATGAGCGGGCATGATCGAAAAACTCTCAGCCTCTGAGGGTGCCCGCATCATCTCGACAAAGCGGTTGTCCCTTCTACTTGCCGCACTTGTCAAATTCAGCGGCGCGCTTTTCGTAGTCCATGCAGAAATCGGCCTTGCCTGTCGCGCTCTTCAAAGCCTGTCCCTTGAACACCGCCGTGATCACTTTGCTCTTTGTGACATCGAGTCTGTCATTTGCACAGGCTTTAAGAGCGACGGTCTGGCAGGCTTGCGGGGTCGCCGCCGTTTCTACGCGCTTGTTGCAAGATGCCTTTCCTTCGCACTTGGCGAAACTCTCTGCCTCCTTGCCAGGACATGCGGTGCGCGTGTAGTGGACCTCGCACTCGCCCTTGTCTTGAGCATGGGCCATGCCCCCCGCCATGTTGGCAAACAGCCCAAGCGCTACGGTTCCCAGCAATCTTGCAATCGTCATCGTTCTTCCTTGTTGATTGACTCGGTAAGCGACGAGCGGCCCTGCCACCCTCGCGGAGCGCGGATGATAGGAATGAATTTGGAATGTCATGACTTACTCACATTGCCAAAAGGGATGAATCAGTCGACTCTGATGGTGAATGGTGAGCTTGTGTAAAGGAATCCTTACGGAGGAGGAGCCGGGACTCTGCAGTTCTCGCAGTGCTGCAACTTCGCAATTGCGATGATGGATTCGCATTCGCGGCTTTTTGCCGCCATGGGTCTCCGTAAAGTCGTGACCATCCATTTCCTTCGTTGAAGGTCAATCATGATCAAAGCTGCCAGCGCTGACCCGCGCGCCACATTGACCAAGCGCGAAATCGAATGCCTGCATTGGAGCGCTGCCGGCAAGACGGCATGGGAGGTCGGTCAGCTATTGGGGCTTTCGGAGTGGACTATCGTCTACCACCTTGAGCGGACCAAGAAGAAATTTGGAGTCAGGCGCAAGTGCGAAGCCATTGGACACGCCGTTGCCCTCGGCCTGATCGGGTTGCCAACCGCGCGCATGCTTGGCACGCTGGTCGAAGCGTCCACTTTGGACTTGAGCGTCAGGGGCCTCGAATAGCTTTGTGTGCCCTCAGGACATGAACTATCTTGCCAGCGCGTGATGCTTCGGGTCCTCCTCCCTCGGCAGAACACATCACTCAATGTTCGAGTTCGAACGGTCGAGTCGCAAATGACGAAGCTTGTAGAAGGCGACTGCGCCAACGACAAGGACGGCGGCGCTGCATAAGAAGATCGACAGCATGTTCAGAGCCCTGCAAAAGCCTTTTGGCGAAGTGATTAGTGTAAACCCTTAGTGGTTTACCCTTGATCATTCACCTTCAATCTTCCTTGGCTGGCTCGTCACCGGCCCGCGTTTCGAAACGTCCTGTCACGACTGAATGGAGGCTCTCCGCGGGTCTCCATGAGTTTGATGATGCAAACGTCACTTTCATCGTCTAGCATCCATCCCAGGGTAGGGTGGGGCGTCCTGATGATGTTGGGTCTCGATGGTTCGCGTAGATCCGGCATAGAAGGATATGAATAATGCACACGACGATGTTGGCGTCTGACTTGATGATGGCCAACTTGACGGCTGGAGCACATCCGGCCGCAAGTACACCACGCAAGCTTTTGCTGGTGGATGACCACGAACTGGTGCGCTACGGTGTGAAGGCGCTGTATACCGAACTGCAGGGCGTGCCCATCGAATGGCTGGAGGCCGGTTCGCTGCAGGAAGCGCTGGTGATCTACGAGAGCGAAAGCCACATCGACGCGGTGTTGCTCGACTTGAACCTGGCCGACTGCAAGGGCTTGCAGGGTCTGCGGCACTTCATACAGGTGCATCCGCACGCACGCATCGTGGTCTTCAGCGCAACGCAGGACGAGTTCGTCGTCCGACAGGCGCGCGCCTTGGGCGCCGTCGGTTACGTTCCCAAGGGTGTCGTGACTTCCGAGATGCATGCCACGCTGTCGGCATTGCTGTGGCCACAAGGCGGGCCGCAGTCGCACGGTTTCGTTCCGGGCAGCGCTTTGTTCCCGCGCTTTCCTTCGTCGGCGATGTACGACCGCGTTGCCGAACTGGGGCCGCGGCACCTCGAGATTCTTGAGCTGGTGCTTTCCGGTTGCACCAATCAGGAAATCAGCGACTCGATGCACCTCTCGCTCGGCACGGTGAAGAACTACGTGTCATCCTTGCTGCTCGCGCTGGACGTCAAGTCGCGCTCGCACATGGTCAGCTTGTTCCGCTGACGTGTCGATCGTCGCGGACGCTGTCGGGACGTCCCGGTCCATAGCCCCGTCGAACGAGGCACGGCGTGCCGTCTTTGTAGCCGTCTCGGGCATGTCCGGCAGCGGCGCAGGCGAGCCTGTCTCGCCGCTGCATGCCGAACGCCGTGCCATGCGCAGGCGATTGAGCGACGAGGCGCTTGCTGCCGCCATCTCGGCGACACCGATGGTTCTTGCCAGCTTCGTTGTGACCCTGGTCAGCAGTGTGATGCTGCTCGAGGCCTCGTTCTGGCGCGATGCGTGGGCCTGGGCTGCATCGGCCGTCGCCGGCGCATGGCTGGCCCTGGCGTGGCTTGGTGCAAGGTGTCGTATACCGTTGCGCGACACCCGCCGGCAGCGCGGTGCCGTTGCAGGCCTGGGCATCGCGGCCATGCTCGTCGTGGCCGTGATTCCATGGCTGCCGCTGCCGGTCGAGCCGCCGTTGGAGCGCCAGCTGTTGATGCTGACGTTCGGCGCGGTGGCGTTGACTGGCGCGGCGGCGTTCTCATCCATGCCATGGCCAAGGTCGGTGGCCATTGCACTGCCGCTGTCGCCGGCGCTGGCCGAATGGTTGCTGCCATCGACAAGTGCGGCGACGTCGCCCGACATCGCCGTCACTGGCTTGTTGCTCAGCGTTGCCGCGGGCGTGGTCGCGACCGCGCACTACCGTTTGTGGCTGCGCCACGCGACTCGCACGATCGAACGTGAGGATCGCATTCGCATCCTCGAGGCCGCCCGCGACGATGCCTTGCGTGCCGATCAGGAAAAAAGCCGCTTTCTCGCGATCGCGAGCCACGACCTGCGCCAGCCCGTGCACGCCTTGGGTCTTTTTGCGGCCACATTGGAAAAGCGGCTTCAAGGCACCAGCGACGAGCCTTTGGTGCGCAATGTTGTGCGCTCGATCGACGGCCTGGATCGCTCGTTCTACGCCATGCTCGACATTTCGCGGCTTGATGCAGGTACGGTCGAGCCGAACTTCCAGCACTTTCCGTTGCGCGATCTATTCCGCCGTTTGCACATGCACTTTGCCGGCCAAGCCGAGTTGGCGGGGCTGGGCCTGCGGTTCTCGCCTGGTGGCAAGTCCGTGACGAGCGACCCGCAACTGCTCGAGCGCATTCTGGGCAATCTGATCCAGAACGCCATCAAGTACACCGAGCGAGGTGGCATCGTGGTGGTGGCGCGCACCACGCAGACCCATTTCAACGTGGAGGTTTGGGACACAGGCGTTGGAATCGGGCCAGCCGAATTGCCGCGCGTGTTTGACGAGTTCTATCAGGCGGGCCGCGGCCAACGCTTGCGTACGCAAGGGCTCGGGATGGGCTTGGCGATCGTCAAGCGGCTGGCACGACTGCTCGGACACAGCCTGACTGTGACGTCGCAGCCAGGGCGGGGCACCATGTTCCGCATCGGTATCGCACAGGGCGCCTTGCCGGAAATCCAGGACGTCACCGCGGCCGCCGACACGCTTCCGATGCCGGCCTTGCAACCGCGCACTGTGCTGATCGTCGACGACGAGGAACCTATCCGCGAGGGCTTGAGACTGCTGCTTGAGGAGTGGGGCTACCAGACGCTGACTGCGGGCACCGTCGAGGACGCAAGAAGTATCGTGCGTACGCTCGAGTTGCCGCCCGACCTGATCCTGTCAGACCTGCACTTGAGCGAAGGACCGGACGGTATAGCCGCGATCGAAGCGGTGCGACGCGAATGTGGCTGCGAGATGCCCGCCATTCTTGTCACAGGCGACACCTCTCATGAGGAAATGCGCCGCGCTACCGACAGCGGACACCCAGTGCTTTTCAAGCCGGTGCAGCCGCGCAAGCTGTTGAATGCCATGCGAGGCCTCGTGTCCTGACGTGCAGTTGACCCCCTTCGCCGCCTGAGAGGCTGAGAGGCTGAGAGGCACCCCTTTTTTCAAGGTCTTGTATTGGCTCCTTTCCCCTCTGGGGAGAGATGGGTGAGGGCCGGGCTGCTCGGACACGCTCGAAATCCTCTCAGCCTCTGACCCCCTCATCCTTGGGATGACGGCCGGGCGAAGTGACTTTCGACCACTGTGCGTGCGTCACCGCACATCTAGAGTGCCTTGACGCCCCTTCAATGGTCCGATTGCTCCCATGCCAGATGTCGATTTGGAGTCTCTGTTGTCCCCGATCGCGGGCGACGCACCTTGTGGCGTCGACCTTGAGTACGACGCCGCATTCCTGTGCTTGCAGGAGTCGGCCGCGGGCAAACCGGAACAGCAGTACGGCGACACGCTGATCCCGGCGCAGGAGCCGGACTGGCGCGCTGTGCATGAGCAGGCACTGCAGCTTGCTGCGCGCACCCGCGACCTGCGGATTGCAGCCTGGCTGGCGCGCAGTGGCGCGCGCGTAGACGGCTTGGCGGGCGCAGTGCGCGGGCTGCAACTGGTGCATGGCTTGGTTGAGCGGCATTGGGAGCACGTGCACCCGCAGCTCGACGCCAGCGACAACAACGATCCGACCGCTCGCATGAATGCCTTGAGTTCTCTGGTGCACGCCAGTGCCGGACTGGCTGACCTGCGTTCTGCGAGTCTGACCGGCAAGCGCGGCGCGATCACGGTGCGCGACATCGAGCTCGCGTTTGGCCATGCCGATCCATTGCCCGGGGAAGCGGTGCCGACAGAAGACGGCGTGCTGCAAGGCGTGAGCGCCGCACTTGCCGAGGCGCCTTCGCTGGCCACGAACATGCAAGGCGGATTCAATGCGGTGCAGGGTCTTGCAAACGTGCTCGAGAAGCGGCTGGAGCCCAGACAGAGTCCGGAACTTGCGCCGCTCAAGAAGCTGATGCAGCGCGTGGCCGAGGCGGCGCGCAAAGCGAGTAGCGAATCCGTCGACGCCGCCGCGAACGGTGAACACAGCGCGGCACCCCCTGTGCGCGTCGCAGGCGTCATTGCCTCGCGCGAGGACGCCATCCGCGCCCTAGACCGCGTGTGCGAATGGATCGAGCGCAACGAGCCCAGCAATCCGGCGCCGCTCCTGATCCGCCGTTCGCAGCGGCTGATGAGCAAGAACTTCATCGACATCATTCGCGATCTTGTTCCGGACGGCCTGAACCAGATTGAGAAGCTCGCAGGCACGAGTCAATCGTAGTCCCTACCCAAGGAGCCCATCATGGCAACCAGCAGCCAGAAGTTCATCGCACGAAACCGCGCGCCGCGGGTGCAGATCGAGTACGACGTTGAGTTGTACGGCGCCGAGAAGAAGGTGCAACTGCCTTTTGTGATGGGCGTGCTGTCCGACCTGTCGGGCAAGCCCAGCGAGCCGCTGCCGCCGATGTCGGACCGCAAGTTCCTCGAAGTCGATGTCGACAACTTCGATGCACGCATGAAAGCGATGAAGCCGCGCGTGGCCTTCCAGGTGCCCAATACGCTGACTGGCGAGGGCAACCTCGCGGTGGACATCACCTTCGAGAGCATGGATGACTTCTCGCCTGCTGCGATCGCGCGCAATGTCGAGGGCCTCAAGCAGTTGCTCGATGCGCGCCAGCAGCTTGCCAATCTCGTGACCTACATGGATGGCAAGACCGGCGCGGAGGAGTTGATCGCGAAGGTGATCAAGGACGAGGCCTTGCTCAAGTCGCTGGCAGACGCGCGCAAGCCGGCGGAACAGTCGTGAACCATCTCGTCACTGCCGCCAAGGCCTCCACCCACGAGAAGAGGGTGAAAACTGGTGGCCGCCCGCTGCCACAACATTTGAATGGGATGCACCATGGCTGAAGAAACCCTCACACAACCGCCTGCCTTGCAAGGCATCGAGTTCCAGGGCAGCGAATTCGCCGCGCTGCTGAACAAGGAATTCAAGCCGAAATCGAACGATGCCAAGTCAGCGGTCGAACAGGCGGTGCTGACGCTGGCGCAGCAGGCACTCTCGCAGACCAACCTGATCGGCAGCGACGTGCTCATGTCGATCGAGGCGATGATCGCCGAGCTCGACCGCAGGCTGTCGCTGCAGGTGAACGCCATCCTGCATCACGCCGACTTCCAGCAGCTCGAAAGCGCGTGGCGCGGGCTGCACTATCTCGTCAACAACACCGAAACCGACGAGATGCTGAAGATCAGCGTGCTCAACATCTCCAAGCTCGATCTCGGCAAGACGCTCAAGCGCTACAAGGGAACGGCCTGGGACCAGAGCCCGCTGTTCAAACGCATCTACGAAGAGGAATACGGTCAGTTCGGCGGCGAGCCCTTCGGCTGCCTTGTTGGCGATTATTACTTCGATCACAGTCCGCCAGATACCGAATTGCTGGGTGAAATGAGCAAGGTGGCCGCAGCGGCACACGCACCCTTCATCGCGGCGGCGAGCCCGACGCTGATGCAAATGGGTTCATGGCAGGAACTCGCCAACCCGCGTGACCTGACCAAGATCTTCACCACGCCGGAATATGCCGCCTGGCGCTCGTTGAGATCGTCGGAGGACTCTCGCTATGTGGGCCTTGCGATGCCGCGCTTCCTGGCCCGGCTGCCCTACGGCGCCAAGACCAGTCCGGTCGAGGAGTTCGACTTCGAGGAGGAGACGGCGGGCGGTGAGCACGGTGCTTACGCCTGGGCCAATTCGGCTTATGCGATGGCGGTCAACATCAATCGCTCGTTCAAGATGTACGGCTGGTGTTCGCGCATCCGCGGCATCGAGTCGGGCGGTGCGGTGGAGGGGCTTCCCACTCACACCTTCCCGACCGACGAGGGCGGCGTGGCGATGAAGTGCCCCACCGAGATCGCGATCAGTGATCGGCGCGAAGCGGAGCTTGCGAAGAACGGGTTCATGCCGCTCTTGCACCGCAAGAACTCCGACTTCGCTGCCTTCATCGGCGCCCAGTCGCTGCAAAAGCCCGACGAGTACGACGACCCCGACGCCACCGCCAACGCGAACCTCGCGGCGCGGCTGCCGTATCTCTTCGCCTGCTGCCGCTTCGCGCACTACCTGAAGTGCATCGTGCGCGACAAGGTGGGCTCGTTCAAGGAGCGCGACGACATGCAGCGCTGGCTGAACAAATGGATCATGAATTACGTGGACGGCGACCCGGCCAATTCGTCGGAGGAAGTGAAGTCGCGCAAGCCGCTCGCAGCCGCCGAAGTCACGGTCGAGGAAATACCCGGCAATCCCGGCTACTACACGTCGAAGATTTTCTTGAGGCCGCACTATCAGCTCGAAGGACTGACCGTGTCGCTGCGGCTGGTCTCGAAGCTGCCGTCGCAGAAGGCTGCTTAGAAGAAAGACATAGCGAATGACATAACAGCAGGGAGCACATGCGCGTCGTGTGTGTTTTTCGATAGGGCCCTGATGGATCGACGGAACGACGCTCAACACTCTAGGAGGCTTACACATGGCACACGTAGACTATTTTCTGAAGCTCGATGGCATCAAAGGTGAATCCACCGATGACAAGCACAAGGACGAAATCGAGCTCGAATCGTGGAGCTTCGGCGGCACCAATGCCGGCGCGTTCTCCAGCGGCGGCGGTGGCGGCAGCGGAAAGGTGGCGCTGCAGGACTTCAACTTCGTGAAGAAGACCGACAAGGCCTCACCCAATCTCTTCAAGGCCTGCTGCACAGGCGAGCACATCAAGTCGGCAACGCTCGTTTGCCGCAAGGCGGGCAAGGAGCAGCAAGAGTTCCTGACCATCGTGCTTACCAGTGCCCTCGTCAGTTCCTATCAGACGGGCGGCTCGGCCGGATCGGACATCATTCCGATGGACCAGGTGTCGCTGAACTTCGGCAAGATTGAATACAAGTACAAGGAACAAAAGCCCGACGGTTCGCTTGGCGGCGAGATCGCCAGCGGCTGGGACGTCACCACCAATAAGGCGAGCTAAGGACATAGCCCAAAACAATTTCCCGTTTTGGGGGCGCAGGGCGGGCGCGCTGCGGCGTTGCTCCTCGCTTGTGTGGCTCGCCACACGGCGCCAGTAGCGCCTTGCATCGCATCCCGCCCTGCGCCCCAAAACGGAAAATCATTCCGGGCCATGTCCTAACGGGGCAGGGCGCCATCTTTCTCCGGGGCGACGCCTGTCGTCGTCCCGGGTGAAGCGGTGTGCGCCCTTTGTTGCTCGCGGCTGTTCCCGGCGCACGCTGAAGGAAACCATCCCATGTCATCGAACGAGATTGCGAGCGGCGCAGGCTCGGACATCTTTCTGCACGTGCAGACCAAGCGCGCCGGCAAGATCAAAGGCGAAAGCCGCACTGAAGGCCATGCCGATGACATCGAGGTCCATGCATGGAGCTGGGGTGCACAGGCAGGATCGGCGATTGGATCAACCGCCGCCACTGCGCGCCGGTCGTACAAGCAATTGGTGGTGATCAAGGGCGTCGATTCAGCATCGACCGGATTGCTCAGTGCTCTCGCCACCAACGACGAAGTGAAGGAAGCCACGCTTGCAATGCGAAAGGCGGGCGGTGAGGCGCTCGACTACTACCGCATGACGCTCAACGGCGCACGCGTGGTGAACATCGACATTGACGTCGATGCGCAGGGTCGTCCGATTGAGAAGGTGGTCTTCGCTTTCACGAAGATCGACATTGAATACAAGCGCCAGCAGGGCACGGGTGCGAGCGGCGGCTCGTTCTCGTTCAGCGACGAAGTCTTGCCCGCGTGACCATGACTACTGCAGAAGAACTCCTGGCAGCAGGTGATCCGCAAGGCGCGTTGGAGCTGCTTCAGCGACAGGTGCGAGAGCGCGCCGCCGACCCGAAGCTGCGCGTCTTCCTTTTTCAGTTGCTGTGCGTGCTCGGCCAATGGCAGCGCGCACTCAACCAGTTGCAGGTCTGCGGAGAAATGGATGCAGGCACCCTTGCCATGGTCAACACGTATCGCGAGGCGCTGCAGTGCGAGGCGGTTCGTGAAGCGGTGTTTGCCGGCAGGACCACGCCGATCGTCTTCGGACAGCCGCAACCCTGGGTCGTGTCACTGGTCGAGGCGCTTCAGGCAGACGCCTGTGGCGATGGTGAGTTTGCGGTCCGGCTGCGTGAAGACGCGTTCGAGGCGGCTCCGGTCACTTCGGGCAAGCTTGACGGGGCGGCGTTCGACTGGATTGCCGACGCAGACTCGAGGCTTGGTCCGGTGCTGGAGGTTGTGATCAATGGTCGCTACGGCTGGTTGCCGTTTTCTGCATTGACCAAAGTGCGCATCGAAGCGCCGACTGACCTGCGCGACCTGGTGTGGGTGCCGGCGCATCTGGACTTCTCGAACGGTGGCGACACGGTGGCGCTGATTCCTTCGCGCTACCCGGGCTCGGGCGCTCAGTCCGACGGCGCACTGCAGCTCTCGCGCAGGACCGAGTGGTTGGCCATCGGGCGCGAGCAGTTCCGCGGGATGGGGCAGCGTGTCTTTATCACTGACACCGCGGAACTTGGCTTGCTCGAGGCACGGGAAATCGTGCTGCAGTCGGCGTTGCCGGCTGACACATTGCACTGAACAAGAGCACGTCATGCCTGTCGACATTCGAAACCGATTGCAGCCCGCACTGCTGGACCGATTGACGGACGACAGTCGGGGTGATCGCGAGGAAGCCGAAGACCACCGTGTAATGTCGAAGGCGGAGTTGCGACAAGCTGTCTTGCGCGATCTCGGCGCGCTGTTCAATGCAGTGCAGCCGCTCGGCCAAGCAGCGGACGTTTATCCGATGCTTGCCGACAGTGTGCTCAATTTCGGACTGCCGGCGTTGTCCGGTCAGCTCGCGTCCAAGTTGGACGTGAGCGTGCTCGAAACGGCAATACGCCAAGCCATCGTGCGTTTCGAGCCGCGCATCCTGCCGGAGACTTTGCAGGTTCGAGCGCTCGAGGCCACCACGGTGCTCGACACGCACAACGTCATCGAATTCGAGATCCGCGGCCACTTGTGGTCGCAGCCGGTGCCGCTGGAAATATTGCTGCGAACGCAGCTGGACCTGGAGGCGGGGCAGGTGAATGTTAGAGATAGTGACTTTGAGCGGGTGCACTCCAGGGGCGCGCGGTCCTGAGGTCGTCACTTTTGAATATGACCGCGTAAGGAGCTTTGATGACTTTCATCACCAGACTTGCGAACGCTCTTTGCAAAGACAATAAGAACAACCTGTTCTGTATCCTCGAGCTTGGCGATCAAGGGCCAGTTTGGGTATTCGAATCAGGGACAGGATCAAAGACGAATAGCCCTCTGCAGAACATCGACCTGACCGCTCTCTCCAACGGCGATGTGAATCACTTGCATCGGACCGGATTTGCGAGAGTCTCGGCCGGGAAAAGTGCCGATGCTGAGCAGAGAATGTGTCAGGAATTCCAGGGTCTATGGGCAAAGGCCGGATGCCCTGAGCACATCAGTATCATCACCGCAGCTAGCCCCTGCAATGCCAAATGCAGTCCAGCCATCAGAGGTCTTGCGGACTCCTTGAAGGGCAAGGTGAAGACCTGGACCGTTCTCTACCACGCCCCCTACCACAAGGACGGATCAGCGCATTCAGGCACGGGATCTCAATTGAATGCCAAAGAAGACGGACTGAGCGTGTCCTGCAGCCAGTTGCACAAGAGCTTCATTGATGAGGGAACCCAGCACGGATCACATTCCTCGACGACCCGCAAGTGATTGTTGCCATCTTCGATGGACCCGCGTCTTCTCCGCCTGTACTCCGACGAGCTCACGCACCTGCGCGAGGTCGGCGCCGAGTTCGCGCGCGAGTTCCCGAAGATCGCGTCGCGGCTCGGCATGGAGGGGATGGAAGTCACCGATCCGTACGTCGAGCGGCTGCTCGAAGGCTTCGCCTTCCTCGCCGCGCGCGTGCAGCTCAAGATCGATGCCGAGCAGCCGCGGCTGATTGCTCATCTGCTGGAGGCAACCTACCCGAACTTCCTTGCGCCGATGCCATCGATGATGGTTGCTCGCTTCGGTGTGGACCCTGCTGATCCGAATCTGGTGAAGGGTTATGCGCTTGCGCGGGGCAGTTCTCTGATGTCCGAGATCGCGCGCGGGCAGGACACGCACTGTGAGTTCCGCACGGCTCATGAGGTCACGTTGTGGCCGATCGAACTCGTGAGCGCGCAGTACTTCAACTACGCACCTGACTTGCCAATGGCGCGATTGCCGCAGGCGCAAGGCACCCGCGGCGGCCTACGCGTCCGGCTGCGCTGCGGTGGTGGATTGCTGTTCAATCAGTTGGACATGGACCGTCTGACTTTCTATATCAGCGCGCCTGACGACGTGGCCTTTCGCCTGCACGAACTCGTGCAAGGCACGGTTGCGGGCACTCTGGTGCGCAGCGGCGCAAGTGACGAGGGCACATCTGCAGTCAATCAATGGCGGGGTGCCGACAGTGTGCGGCCCGTGGGCTTTGCTGCGGACGAAGCACTGTTGCCCGAGTCATTGCGTGCTTTCTCCGGCTACCGCTTGCTGCAGGAAGAAGCGGCCATGCCGCAACGTCTTCTCTTCTTCGAATTCACTGATCTTGCAGCGCGACTGGCGGAGGTGGCCAGCGACGAGGTCGAGTTGATCGTTTTCCTGCAGCGCGGCGATGGCGCTCTCGAGGCTCTGATCGACGCGCAAAGCCTGTCATTGTTTTGCACGCCTGCCATCAACCTCTTCCAGAAGCGGCTCGATCGCATCCAGGTCGGACCTGGCACATGGGAATACCACGTGGTGCCCGATCGCACACGCCCCATGGATTACGAGGTGCACAGCATCACATCGGTGACTGGCTTCGGGACCGGCTTGGTGGCGCAACAAGAATTCTTGCCGCTGTACGCGACCTATCACGAAGGCCCGGCGACAGCGCGAGGCGAGGCTCACGGCCACTACACCGTGCGCCGCGAACCGCGCCTCTTGTCGCCACGACAGAAGCAGCACGGGTCGCGGTCCTCGTACATCGGCGAAGAGGTCTATGTGTCGCTGGTCGACCCGCGGCATGCGCCTTACCGCGAGGACGTTCGGCAACTTTCTGTCTCGGCCTGGGTAAGCAACCGCGACTTGCCGGCCTTGTTGCCGCATGGCCCTGTCGCAGGCAGGACGCAGCAATGGCGCCTGGAGTCGCCCGGACCGGTGTCGCGCGTGGATGTGCTGCGCGGGCCCACGCGTCCCGTCACCAGGCGTCCAGTGGGCGAGCTCGGCTGGAGCCTGGTGAACCATCTCACGCTCAACCACCTCTCGCTGGTAGGCGAGACACCGCAGCGCGCCGCCGCCTCGCTGCGCACCATGCTTGGCCTGTACGCACCACAGGAAGATTCAGGCTGGATGCGACAGGTCGAAGGCGTGCAGGGCTTGCAAGCGCGTTCGGTGGTGCGGCGACTGCCGGTCAAGGGGCCGCTCACCTTTGGAACCGGTGTGGAGATCGTGCTGGAGCTGGACGAGATGGCCTATCAGGGCACGAGCGCCTTCCTGTTCGCGAGCGTGCTGGAACGCTTCTTCGCCCGCCACGCAGCCATCAACAGCTTCACGCAACTCACTCTGCGCACGTCGCAGCGTGGCGAGGTCATGCGCTGGCCGCCGCGCACCGGTCTTCGGGAGACGGTGTGAAGCGTGACGCGGGACGTTTGGCTTCCGCGCCGGCCGATCAAGTGCGAAACGACGCCGCGCTGGCAGCCTTGTTCGATGCTTTGCAGGCTGATCCGCGTGGTCATGACTTCTTCGCTGTGTTGCGGCGAGTGGAGTTGCTTCACCCCCAGTGGCCGCGTTTCGGCCAAGCACTTCGACCATCGCAGGAAGCGCTGCGACTGGGCCAGGACGCCGAACTCGATTTCGCGCCCGCCGCGATCGAGAGCTTCGAAGCCGATGCTGTGGTGCCGCGACTGGGCGTGCGCTTCTTCGGCCTGCTGGGTCCGCAGGGCCCGATGCCGCTGCATCTGACCGAGTACACGCGCGAGCGCCTGCGACTGCGCAACGACCCGACCCTTGCGCGCTTTCTGGATGTCTTTCATCACCGTTTGCTGGCGTTGTTCTATCGCGCGTGGGCGCAAGCGCAGCCGGTGGTGCATCGCGACAGGCCGAACGACGATCGCTTCGCGGCCTGGTTGGGTTCGAGCTTTGGCTTCGATGGGGACGTGAGAAGCAACAGCAGCGTGCCGCTCGAAGCCCGGCTATTCCAGGCCGGATTGCTGGGCTCGCGCAGCCGGCATCCGGAGGGTCTTACCAAGCTGCTGTCGCAATACTTCGGCGTGCCGGTGCGCATCGAGCAGCACGTAGCGCAATGGTTGCTCCTGGATAGCGACGATCGCAGCCGGCTCGGCTTCGCACGCAGCCGGCCCGAACGCACGCGGGCACCAGCGGCGCTGCTGGGAAGCACCGCCACCAGCGGCAACAAAATTCGCGACCACCAGTTCAAGTTCCGCATCGTCCTGGGACCCTTGACCCTGGCGCAGTACCACGACTTCCTGCCAGGTGGACGCGCGTGGCTCGCGCTGCGCGACTGGGTGCAGCAGTACACCGGCCTGGACTTGCGATGGGACGTGCAACTCGTTCTGGCGCACGCCGAAGTGCCTGAGCCCCGCCTTTCGAAAAAGGTGCGGCTGGGGCTGACGACATGGATCGGTCGCATGGGCCGCAGCCGCGACCGCGGCGATTTGCGGCTGCGTCCCGACACCTCTTTCCTTCTTCGCCATGGAGTTCACCATGCTTGAAATTTCGCGCACCGCCTTGTTCGGCAAGCTCAATCCGCTGGCGTACAAGGCCATCGAAGGCGCCACGGTGTTCTGCAAATTGCGCGGCAACGCGTATGTGGAATTGCAGCATTGGCTGGTGCAGATACTGAACACGCAGGACTCGGACCTGCACCGTATCGTCAAGCATTACGGGATCGATACCGCGGCGCTGGCCAGCGACCTCACGGCATCGCTGGATCGCTTGCCACGAGGCGCCAGTTCGGTGACCGACCTGTCGAGCTGGATCGAGAACGCGGTCGAGCGCGGCTGGGTCTATGGCTCACTGATGTTTGGCGACACGCAGGTACGCACTGGGTATCTGATCGTGGGAATGCTGAAGACACCTTCGTTGCGCAGCGCGTTGATGACGATTTCGAAGCAGTTTGACCGCATCAAGCTTGAAGACTTGACTGATAACTTCGCGCGCATCCTCAGCGGCTCGCCGGAAGAAGGCCAGCGCGCAAGCGATGGCAGTGGTGAGCCAGGAGAAGCCAGCGGCGCCATCGCGCCCGCGGCAATGGGCAAGCAGGAGGCGCTCAAGCGATATGCGGTGGACCTGACCGAGCGCGCCCGCAATGGCGAGATCGATCCGGTGTCCGGCCGGGATGAAGAGATCCGCCAGATCGTCGACATCTTGATGCGTCGCCGGCAGAATAACCCCATCCTGACCGGTGAAGCAGGGGTCGGCAAGACGGCAGTCGTGGAGGGCTTCGCACTTCGCTTGGCCCGGGGTGATGTGCCGCCGTCGCTGAAGGATGTGTCTCTGCACGTGCTCGACATTGGCTTGCTTCAGGCCGGGGCGAGCATGAAGGGCGAATTCGAGAACCGGCTGCGTTCGGTGATCGATGAGGTGCAGGCTTCGGTTAAGCCCATCATTCTGTTCATCGACGAAGCTCACACGTTGATCGGCGCGGGCGGTGCGGCTGGCACGGGTGATGCGGCCAATCTGCTGAAGCCGGCGCTGGCGCGCGGCAAGCTTCGCACCATCGCGGCAACGACATGGGCCGAATACAAGAAGCACATCGAGAAGGATGCTGCACTGACGCGTCGTTTCCAGGTCGTGCAGGTCGACGAGCCCAGCGAAGAGAAAGCGGTGCTGATGTTGCGCGGCGTGGCGTCGATACTCGAGAAGCATCATCGCGTCGCGCTGCTCGATGAGGCTATCACCGCGGCGGTGCGGCTGTCGCATCGCTACATTCCGGCGCGGCAACTGCCCGACAAGGCGGTGAGCCTGCTCGACACGGCCTGCGCACGTGTCGCGGTGAGCCAGCATGCGACACCTGCGGAGCTTGAGGACTGCCAGCGACGCCTGGAGGCATTGAAGGTCGAGCGCGAGATCATCGGACGCGAAGAGGCCATCGGCATCGACGTGGGCGCGCGGCGCAAGCGCACGATCCGCGCCATTGATGACGAAGAGACCAGGTTGTCGGTGTTGCAGCGGCGGCATGAGGAGGAGAGGGCGGTGGTCGACCGGATCCTCGACATTCGGGCCAAGTTGCGGGCGCGTACGGTAGATGCAGAAACCGCCATGGTCGTTCCCGACAAACCCACACCCGTTCGGGCTGACCCTTCGACTGGCTCAGGGCAGGGTTCACTTCGCGAATCGAAGCCCCAACCCGCTCGCCCTGAGGTATCGAAGGGTCCGGCTGTCCTTTCGACAGGCTCAGGACAGGGTTCGCCTCGCGAATCGAAGTTAGAACCCGTTCGCCCTGAGGTATCGAAGGGCCAGCGCGAACGGGAGAACTCTCAAGATCAGGCAATGCCCGCCGAAGTACTCACCCCCGCCGAACGCGAATCCCTGCTGCGTGAACTCATCGGCCTGCAAAGCAAGCTCACCGACCTGCAAGGCGACTCGCCGCTGATCCTGCCCACGGTCGACGAGCAGGCCGTGGCGAGCGTGGTTCAGGACTGGACCGGCGTGCCGGTGGGGCGCATGGTGAAGAACGAAGTGGAGGCCGTGCTCAAGCTGGCCGACACCTTGAATCAGCGCGTGATCGGGCAGAAACATGCGTTGGACATCATCGCCCGCCGCATCCAGACCTCGCGCGCCCGGCTCGACAACCCGAACAAGCCGATCGGCGTGTTCATGCTGTGCGGAACATCGGGCGTCGGCAAGACCGAGACGGCGCTTGCGCTGGCCGAGTCCTTGTACGGCGGCGAGCAGAACGTCATCACCATCAACATGAGCGAGTTCCAGGAGGCACACACCGTGTCCACGCTGAAGGGCTCGCCGCCCGGTTACGTGGGCTATGGCGAAGGCGGCGTGCTGACCGAGGCCGTGCGTCGGCGTCCCTACAGCGTGGTGCTGCTCGACGAAGTGGAGAAAGCGCACCCTGACGTGCACGAACTCTTCTTCCAGGTTTTCGACAAGGGTTGGATGGAAGACGGCGAAGGCCGCGGCATTGACTTCAAGAACACCATCATCCTGCTCACCAGCAACGTCGGCAGCGATCTGATCATGAACATGTGCCGCGACCCGGAGCTGATGCCCGAGCCTGAAGGCATTGCGAAAGCATTGCGAGAGCCGCTGCTGAAGGTGTTCCCCGCGGCGTTGCTGGGGCGACTTGTCGTCGTGCCGTATTACCCACTGTCGGACGAGATGATGGGCAACATCGTGCGCTTGCAGCTTGGCCGCATCAGCAAGCGTGTGGCCGAAAACCATGGCATTCCCTTCGAGTACGGCGATGACGTGGTCAAGTTGGTGGTGTCGCGCTGTACCGAGGCGGAGTCGGGCGGGCGGGTGGTCGATGCGATCCTGACCAATACCGTGCTGCCGCGCATTTCGATCGAATACCTGAGCCGGCTCAGTGCGGGCGAGTCGTTGCGTCGGGTCCGCCTCGGCGTGGTTAACGGCGACTTCAGCTACGACTTCGGTTGAATCAGCGAGTCGCGGCACGATGGCCAACGACCAGTTTGCAGCCCTGTACGTGCGCAATGGCACGCTTCATATTCGGGACGACAGTGGCGGCCACTGGACCGCGGCCTTTCATTCGCGAAGCGGACAGCCGTACCACCGGCCCATCGGCAGAGCGGGCATGAAGCTGTATGGCCGGCCTACAGGCAACTACGGCTTCTTCACTCACGGCGTCAGGTCGTTCCGGCATGGGCTGATGAATGCGGCCCTGCAGGAAGGCGCGTGGGCCTGGTACACCGGCCTTGGAGGCACGAAGGAGCAGAGCGGCACCGTCGCACACACCTATGTTCCCGCCAGGGCTCACACCGTGGCGATGACCCAGGCCACAAGCGATGAACTCGGCGAGGCCTTGTCGGCCACGGCCTACGCGCGGCGCGGGCATGGCGCGGCCGGGACGCGCGGGCACAGCACCATCAACTACGAGTGGTGCCACTTGGTGGCCCACGGGCTCGGCGGATCGGACGTTCCCGACAATCTGGTTGCCGCGACATGCTTTCAGAACACGGAGCAACTCATCATCGAGTCTGTGCTCTATGAATACCGCATGGAGGGTCTGCAGATCAAGGTGTCGGCGAAGCTGGCAAGCGGCACGGATCATCTGGCCGAGTCCATTTATTACGAGATTCTGCTCGGTGGACAACGCGTCTACGGCCGCACCATGGATGCGCGTCGAGCCACCAACGTGAGCTATTCGGAAGTCGGCAACATTGCTCGAGAAATCCGGGTTGGCCTCAATAATGGGCTGGCGTCTGCGTTTCCGGTGGACGACGTAGATCAGGACCTCATCGACCACGCTCGGAATGTCTGGAATCTGAAGAAGGCCGAAGACTGGGTCGGCGAACTCTCAGCCTCTGAATCCGTTCCATGACTTTCGTCCCTTTTCTGCAGCCTGCCCGCACCCGATCATGTGGTCAGCCGCTCGAGCGCGGTGAGTGCACCACATGCCGCCTCCGATCACACTCAAATCACCACTGGCTTCTGATGACCTGCTTTTCGAGTCGATGAGATTGTCGGCGGGCCTAAGCATGCTCGGCGGGATTGAGCTCGGCTTGGTCAGCAAGAAGCCTGACATCAAGCCAGAGGATCTTCTCGGCAAACCCGTCACGGTGACCATTCAGCTGCGCGACGATGCCAAGCGCCACATCAATGGGTTCGTGACGCGCTTCGGCGCCGGTGTGCATCGCGGCAGCTACTTCACTTATCAGGCGACGGTGAGCAGTTGGCTGTGGTTTCTGACGCGCACTGCCGACTGCCGCATCTTCCAGGAGCAGAGCGTCCCCGACATCGTCAAGAAGGTGTTCGAAGACCACGGCGTTGCCGACTTCGAGTTCAAGCTGTTTCGCAGCTATCGCAACTGGGTGTACTGCGTGCAGTACCGCGAGACTGATTTCAACTTCGTCGCGAGGTTGATGGAGCACGAGGGCATCTATTGGTACTTCGAGCACAGCGACGGCAAGCACAAGCTGGTGCTTATGGATTCGCAGAGTGCTCACGATGCGGCGCCGACATGCGACACGCTGCCCTACATAGAGCAGGGGGCCGATACATCGCCCGACACCGAATGCATATCTCAGTGGAGCTTCTCGCGCGAAGTGCGCAGCGGCAAGGTGGCGCTGACGAGCTACGACTTCGAACGCCCTTCGACCGATCTCAAGGTCAAGGCCGATAAGACACGGTCGCACAGCTTGTCGGACTACGAGGTCTTCGACTTCCAGGGCGACTATGTGCAATCTGCCGACGGTTCGCAGTGGGCCGAGGACCGCATGGATGAACTGCAGACGCCGTTCCAGACGCTGCAGGGCGCATCTAACGCGCATGGCATTGAGGTCGGGCATTTGCTCAAGCTCAGCCACCATCCGCGCAAGGATCAAAACGACCAGTACCTGATCACTACGCTGTCGATGCATGCGCAGGTGGATGGCTACGAGTCGGGCAACTTGGCGGGACGGCTGCATTGCGAGTTCTCCGCCATCCCGGCGGTTCAACAGTTTCGTCCGGCGCGGGTCACGCCCAAGCCTTTCGTGCAGGGACCGCAGACGGCGGTGGTGGTGGGGCCAGGCGGTGAGGAGATCTTCACTGACAAGTTCGGGCGCGTGAAGCTGCAGTTTCACTGGGACCGGTACGGGAAGAAGAACGAGAAGAGTTCATGCTGGGTGCGCGTGTCGCATCCGTGGGCGGGGAAGAACTTCGGCATGGTCGACATCCCGCGCATCGGGCAGGAGGTCGTGGTTGATTTTCTGGAGGGTGATCCGGATCAGCCGCTGATCACGGGACGGGTCTACAACGCGGAGCAGATGCCGCCGTGGGATTTGCCGGCCAATGCGACTCAATCAGGGATTCTCACGCGCTCTAGCAAGGGTGGCGGCTACGGCAATGCCAACGCGATCCGCTTCGAGGACAAGCAGGGCGCCGAAGAGCTCTGGCTGCATGCCGAGAAAGACCAGCTGACCGAGGTCGAGAACGACGAGACCAAGTGGGTCGGCCGCGACCGCAGCAAGACCATCGACCGCGACGAGAAGGTGCACGTCAAGCACGACCGCACCGAGAACGTCGACAACAACGAGACGATCACGATCGGCGTCGACCGCACCGAGAAGGTCGGCAACAACGAAGACATCACGATCGGTGTTAACCGCAACGAGAAGGTCGGCAGCAACGAGACCATCGCGATCGGTGCGAACCGCACCGAGACGGTGGGCGCGAACGAGACGATCACGATCGGCAGCAACCGCACCGTGACCATCGGCGCGAGCAAGACCGAGACGGTGGCGCTGCAGCGCACGCGCGCGGTCGGCATCAACGAGACGGTGGCGATCGGCGCCGCGCAGGAAGTGGTGGTCGGCGCTGCGCAGAGCATCTCGGTGGGCGCCACGCGCTCGGTCACGGTGGGCATCAACGAGAGCCACTCGATCGGCGCGAAGCAGAGCATCGACGTCGGCTCCGACCGCAGCCTGAGCGTCGGCGGCAAGCAGAGCGTGCAGGTGGCCAAGGCCCGCAGCACCACGATCGGCGAGGACAACACGCTGAAGGTGGGCAAGAACTACGTCCTCGAGGCGGCCGACTCCATCACGCTGAAGACCGGCAGCGCCAGCATCACGATGAAGAAGGACGGCACGATCACCATCAAGGGCAAGGACATCACGGTGGAGGGCTCGGGCAAGATCAACGTGAAGGCGAGCAGCGACATCGTGATGAAGGGCTCCAAGATTCTGCAGAACTGAGGCACACGATGAGCGGCCGCGACACGCTGGACCAACAACTTCTCGACGCGCATGCGCGCGAGGAAGCCACCCCCAGCGGCGACCCGGTCGATGCGCTGCATCCGCTGCTGCAGTCGCGCGCGGCGGTGCTGCGCAGCGAACCGCTGCCGTCGGTGGTGATCGGCGAACTGATCGCGATCACCGACGACGGCGCAACGCCGCTGGTGCTCTACCCCGGCCAGCCGGGCACGAGCGCGTTGCGCGCACGCGCGGTGCTCGACCTGCACGGCGCGCACATCGGTGCGCAGGTGACGTTGATGTTCGAAAACGGCGATGCGGCGTTGCCGATCGTCACCGGCGTGCTGCGCCCGGCCGCCGGCTGGCCGCTGGCCGACCGGCCCGACCGGGTGCAGCTCGACAGCGACGGCCAGCGCATGCTGGTCAGCGCCAAGAAAGAGCTGACGCTGCGCTGCGGCAAGGCCAGCATCACGCTGACCGAGGCCGGCAAGGTGCTGATCCAGGGCAGCTACGTGTCGAGCCGCTCCACCGGCGTCAACCGCATCAAGGGCGGCTCGGTGCAACTGAACTGAGCCCTCGGCGGCAGTACCCACATGGAGCTGATCAACGCGACCCGCATGACGGCGGGCTACAACATGGGGCTCGAGCGGAGCGGCCGCGAGTCGCTCGTGGTCGTCATCAAGGGCACCTTCCGATTCCCGCAGGCCGGCGAGCCGGCAACGCATTTCGCGCTGCACGACGAGCAGTTGCCACTGGTGACGGCCGACACCTTCACCGGCGAGCCGGGGCTGTCGGCACCGGTGTACGAGGTCGACTTCGCGCCGCGCAAGCCGCGCGTGGACGTGCTGCTGCTGGGCAGCGCGCACGCGCCGCACGGCCGGCCGGCCACGCGCGTGGAGACCGGCATCCGCATCGGCAGCTGGAGCAAGCGCATCGCGGTGGTCGGCGCGCGGCAATGGGATTGCGGGCTGGTCACGCTGCGCGCGGCGCCGGCCGAGCCGTTCGTCACGCAGCCGATCAGCTACGACGTGGCCTATGGCGGCGCCGACCTGGCGCATGAAGACCCGTCGCAGCATGCGGCCTACATGGCCAACCCGGTGGGCGTGGGCTTCCACAAGCACCTGAAGAAGGCCTGGGTCGACGGCAAACCGCTGCCGCGCACCGAGGAGATCGGGCGCAGCGTCAGCGACCCCGACAGCGACTACGCGCCGATGTCGTACGGGCCGCTCGGGCGCGGCTGGTCGTCGCGCTCGCGCTTTGCGGGCACCTACGACGACGAGTGGCTCGACAAGCATTTCCCCTTCCTGCCGCCGGATTTCGACGCGCAGTATTTCCAGGCGGCGCCGCTCGACCAGCAACTGCCGCTGGAGTCGTTCGCCGGCGGGCCGGTGGAGGTGGCGCTGGCGAACCTGACGCCCGACGGGCTGACGCGCTTCACGATCCCGAACCTGGTGGCGCCGGTGCACGTGTTTCCGAAGAACGGGGCGCGTGAGGACTACACCGCGACGCTGGACACCATCGTGATCGAGCCGGAGCTGCAGCGGTTCAGCCTGACGTGGCGGGTGGCGCGGCCGCTGAGGAAGAACATGCACGAGATCGCCCAGGTGCTGGTGGGCAAGAAGGGGCGGGAGTGGTGGCAGCAGCGGGATCGCGTCAACTTCCCGATTCCGGTCGTGATGGTGCCGATGAACCCCCGCGAGCCATCGACTGCTTGAGCCCATGAACTCTCCTCAGATCGCCATCAGGCGCACCGGCCTGGTCACCAGCGTCGGCCTGGACGCCGCCTCGTCGTGCGCTGCCATGCGCGCCAAGATCACGCAGCCGAGCGAAACCCGGTTCATGACCTCCGACGGCACCTGGATCCAGGGCCACGCCGTGCCGCTCGAGAAGGCCTGGCGCGGACACGGCAAGCTCGTTCGCATGGCCGCGATGGCCATCGACGAGTGCCTGCAGGGCGTGGCGCGGGACACCTGGCCCGGGATCGCGCTGCTGCTGTGCGTCGCCGAGCGCGAGCGGCCGGGGCGGCCCGCCGGGCTCGAGGACCGCTTGTTCGACGATATCCAGACGGCACTCGGTGCGCGGTTTTCGCCGGCCTCGGCCGTCGTGCCGCACGGCCGCGTCAGTGCCGCGGTCGCACTGGCTTCAGCACGAAACCTGCTGCAGCAGGGCGTCTGCAGCCAGGTGGTGATTGCCGCTGCCGACAGCCTGCTCGGCGGCCCCAGCATCCAGTCCTTCCAGCGCGCCGGACGCCTGCTCACGCCGACCCAGTCCGACGGCTTCATGCCCGGCGAGGCCGGTGGCGCCGTGCTGGTCGGCCTGGCCCCGGTCGCCGGCGAACTGGCCTGCAGCGGCGTCGGCTTCGGCGTCGAAGCGGCCCATCTCGAATCCGGCGAGCCGCTGCGTGCCGATGGCCTGGCGGCTGCGATCCGGCAGGCCCTGGCAGATGCCGGTCGGGAGATGCACGACATGGATTTCCGCATCACCGATGTTTCCGGCGAGCAGTACTACTTCAAGGAGGCTGCGCTCGCGCTGTCGCGCACGATGCGACAGCGCAAGGACGCCTTCGACATCTGGCATCCGGCCGAGAGCATCGGCGAGGCAGGCGCAGCGGCCGGCCTCGCCGTGCTGGCGGTGGCGCACGCCGCCTGCCGCAAGGGCTACACGCTCGGGCCGAACATCCTGATGCACCTGGCCAACGACAGCGGCCAGCGCGCCGCGGCCATTCTTCATTCGGTGGGCAGCACATGAGCAACCAGGTCTACGCCAACAACATGGAGGTGTCCTGCAAGTCGGCGGCGGGCAAGGCGATCTGTGCGTTCCCGGACGTCTGCTTCACGCCGCCGCTGACACCGGCCACGCCACCCGGCGTGCCGATCCCCTATCCGAACACCGGCATGGCGTCGGACTGCAGCGACGGATCCACCAGCGTCACCATCTCCGGCAAGGAGGTGATGCTGAAGAACAAGTCGTACTTCAAGAAGAGTTCCGGCGACGAAGCCGGCTCGGCCCCCAAGAAGGGCGTGGTCACCAGCAAGATCACCGGCAAGGTGTACTTCAATGCGTGGTCCATGGACGTGAAGGTGGAAGGCGAGAACGTCGTGCGCCACCTGGACCTGACGACGCACAACCACGGCTCCGTTCCCGGCAACACGCCGACCTGGCCCTACATGGACGAGATGGACATCGTCGTCTGGATTGCCTGCCAGGAAGACATGGGGAAGGAGCACGACGCGTGCAAGGATTGCGCGCCGCGCAACCCGGATGGGCCGGACCCCTGCAAGACGGCCGATGCATCGCTGGTGAATGGTGCCAAGCCGCGCTCGGCCAGCGGTGCCGACGACTACTCGAAGGCGATCATGGGCAGCGAATGCTCGAAGACGCAGCGCTGCATGCTCCAGCCCTACGACAAGACGAAGGACGGCAAGCCGGGCTGCTGCGAAGGGCAGACCGGCCACCACCTGGTGGAAGCCAGCTCCTTCATGATCGACCGCACGGGCAAGAACTCGAAGAACCCGGGCATCCTCGACAAGACGAGCTACGACCCCGACAAGGCACCCTGCATCTGCGTGGAAGGCTGCAACCAGTACCACGGCACGCACGGCCTCATGCACACCTTCCAGAGCACCGCGGCCATCGACACCGCAACGCCCGGTACCCTGTCGTTCGTGCGCGCCGACGGGACCAACGCGACCCCGACCTTCGAGAAGACCACGACCTATGGCGAAGCCAAGAGCCAGGCGATTGCGGCCGTCGGCCAGACCTTCCCCGGGCAGTGCGATCCGAAGTGCCTCGAGGCGCAGCTCGATGCGTATCACAATCAGTCGGACATCAGCGACTCGACGCCCTGCAAGAGCGTGATCACGGGGCACACCGGTGACGAATGGGTTCAGAAAGCCCACGCAAAGGCAGCAGATCTCCGCGGACTCCACGGTGGATCGCTGTAGCTTCGCACTCTTCATCATTTTGGAAAGCAAATGAATTCACCCAAAGGCCATCTCAGCCGACAGAACGCATTCGTTGACGTTTGCGTGGGACCTGACAACAGCGTCGGTGTGGCACTCGCCAACGACGACATGATCAAGAGCGGCATGCCCTTCGGGTTTTTGTCAGTCCGTCGCGGCGACGTATGGCTCGAGGGTGGAGGCACCACCTGGGATGCCGCAGCGGTGGCCACCACACAACGTCCGTTGAACCAGTTCGCACTGATCGGCCCCCAGGGCCAGGCGCATTTCGCCGGATCGGGTGACAGGCACGTCGAACAGATCGCGGACGGCGCGCATTCGCCCAAAGACTATGGACTGATCCGCTGTGCTCGCAACATCGGCGGAACCGTGCTGGCCTGCGGCATGAAGAAGCAGGTCTATCGCCGCGAGAATGCCAACCGCTGGGTCTGCATCTCGGCCGACATCATCGGCGGGCCCGGTGTGCACGGGTTCGAGTCCATCGACGGCTTCGCGGCCGACGACATCTATGCTGTCGGTTGGAACGGCGAGATCTGGCGCTACGACGGCAGTGCCTGGCACCAGTGCGACAGCCCGTACGGCGAACTGCTGGTCGACGTCTGCTGCGCCGGCGATGGCCGTGTCTATGCGATCGGCCGTGGCCAGACGCTGGTGGTCGGGCGCGGCGACGCGTGGACGGCGCGAGCCACCGAGCTGCCGGTCGAGCTGTCGTCGCTGTGCTGGTTCCAGGGCAAGCTGTATGCCGCCTCCACGCGCGACATCTTCGTGCTGGATGAAGCCGGCCAGTTCGTGCCCATCGCCATTCCCGACGACTTCCCCCGCACCTGCGGCGCGCTGGCCACCAACGGCCACATCCTCGCCTCGGCCGGCGAGCGCGACCTCTTCACGTTCGACGGTGCGACCTGGCGCCGGCTCGACTGACAGCCCCATGCTGACGTTCACACGGACCCCGATCCAGGGCGTCGTCCAGCAGCACCTGGAGGACGTGATCTCGCTGCGGGGCACCCGCTCGGTGCTGGTGCGTGCGCCGCACGTCAAGCTGCATCAGTTGCAGCGCCTGGACGAGCGGCTCGCGGCCGGCATCGACGGCCTGTGGCCAAAAGCTGGGGTCAGGTCTTGATTCTTTCCACCATGCATCCCAGACTCCGCCCATGGCCCGCCCCCTGCGCATCGAACTCCCAGGCGCCGTTTACCACGTCACCTCCCGTGGCGACAGGCGCGAGTCGATCTTTGCCGATGACGTAGACCGCGAAGATTTTCTGGCTGTGCTGGCAGTTGCACTCGACCGCTTCGATGCTCAAGCGTTGGCCTACTGTTTGATGGGCAATCACTACCACTTGGTGCTGTACACACGCCAAGCCAACTTGTCACTGCTGATGCGTCAGATCAACGGCGCTTACACCCAGCGCTTCAATCGGCGCCACGGCAAGGTCGGTCATGTATTCCAATGTCGATTCAAAGCGATCCTGGTTGACCGTGAGGCCTATCTGCTCGAGCTTTGCCGCTATGTCGAACTGAACCCGGTACGCGCAGGCATGGTGGGGCAACCCGGGCTGTGGCGTTGGTCTAGCTATTTGTCACACATCGGCCAGCGGCATGCGCCTGCCTGGCTGGACACCCCGGGCCTGCACCGATTCATGTTGGGGAGCGGGGTGGATACAGCCGCCGATCACGCCGCCGCTGCGGCGCGCTACGCCGAATGGGTGGCCGCGGCGCCCGACGTTCGGTTGTGGGACGAAGGCTTGCGCCAGCAAATCTACCTGGGCGATGCCGACTTCGTTGAGCGCATGCAAGCCTTGGCGAGCAGCCAGAATGCAAACGACCGCAACATACCGAAAGTTCAGCGCACCCGAACAAAGACGATGGCCGATTGGCTAGAGGCGGCGGGCAGTGTCGAAGAGGCGCTCTACCGCGGCCACCGCGAAGGTGGCTTGACCTTGACCGCCATGGCGGCTGAAGTGGGCCGCACGGTATCGTGGGCAAGCAAGGCAGTTGCGCGCTTTGCGAGGGCGAACGGAGTCTGGTTGAGAAATGTCGCCGCTCAGGCCGGCGGTTGAGAACCGCGCAAATCGCCGCTGCGGCTTTTATGGCAGCCTCTGGCTACGCTTTGCTTCCGAGACCGCCCACCCAGCTGGTTTCGATGACTTTCGTTCATTGATTGCGGGTAATACCTCGGTAACGATCGCCCTAGTTTCTAAAAATTCATGAGCGACGAACACCGCCCAGCGGGCGCTGAAGCAAATCAGAAGTTTGAATGACAGGCCTTCAGCGCGCCGTGATACCGACCGTCGTCTTCCAGCATCTGGAAGACGCGACCGCCCTACGTTCGGTGCGTGCCGTGCTTGTTCGTGCACCCCACGTGAAGCTGCTTCACCTTGGCCGCACGGACGAGCGCCTCGCTGCGCATCTCGACGGGCTGTCGATCTCAGGCGACTACGGCGCTGGCTTGAGCCAAGCCGCACTCGATGTTCCCGGCTTCGGCCAGTTGTTCGTGGCCGCTGTGCTCGCCATTGAGCGACGTGATTTGACGCAGATCGAGCGCCTGATGTCGCTCCTTGACGTTGTGCCCGATGCGGCCCGAGCCGTGTCGACAAAACTCACCGCCTGGTGGCACAAGCACAGCGGGCAGTTCCCCTCAGGTACACGCCTCTTCCCAGGTGCACCGCCCACGACCAACCACCGCTTCAAAGTGCTCAAAGAACACACCCAGCGCAGACGCATGGCCGCGGCCCTGTACATGAGCCTGCTTAAACCCGGCGCTGTACTCTTCAACTGCGCAGCACCCACGCGTCGACAAGAGCGCCTGCTGGCGCAAATGGAGTCGTGATGCCAAGCATCGATGCGCGCTTGATCTTTGCCGTTCTCGGCCCGCTGTTCCTTCTGCTCGCCGCCTGGAGCTATTCGCGCGCCGGCAGTCTGGTGCCGCAAGCCAAAACCTGGCTCATCATCGGCATCTTCTTCAGCGCCGTTGCCGCCTGGCTGTGGTTCGGCCCCGGCCATCCCCTTGAAGTCGTTGCGGCGACTTTGGTCACCGGACAGGGGCGGTTTGCACGCCTAGGTGTGCCACGAATGCATCCAGTGGCTGTAGGAGGATGCAATGCAAACGCCATGTCAGGCACTTGTTCCCCGCGCCGAGCGAAGACCTGTCTGCTTCGGGGTCAAGTCTTGTTTTTTTCCTTCGACTGCTTCAAGGCACAGGCTCCGGGTGCCGTTGATTTCCGAATGTGCATCGCGTGGGCTCATCTGGTGGCCTTCCTAGCGGGCCGGGATCGTGAAGCGGTCCAGATTGTTGGCAATCGGTAGTAGTAGCGCAGAGCCGTCTCATCGAAGGTGAAATTTGTGTGTCGCAGAACGCTTTAGACATGTCAGCGGGATCGACCGATGATCTGTCCGGGCCAACTGGCCCAAGCAATTCGACAATCTCACTATTTGAACTCTGCCACGGTGTCTTGCGATGGACATGCTGATCAAGCTCTACGAATCCGCTGGCAATTGGGCGACGGGGGACGATCGTTCCCACCCCGAGATAGTGCTTCGCAAGCCGCGTGGTTCCGAGCACACGCTCCTCGAGCGATGGGTCGAAGACTGCATCGCGCCCATCTGGCTCAGCGAAGTCCGTGCCGCTCTGACCAACCGACCTGTCACCCTCTTCATCGCCCTACGTGATACCGACATCCTCGGCTTCGCCTGCTATGACGCCACCGCTCGAGGATTCATCGGCCCGATCGGGGTCGTTGAATCCGCCCGCAACCAAGGCATTGGATCCGCGCTACTCCTCGCCTGCCTCCAAGACATGCGCTCCGCCGGTTACGGCTACGCCATCGCCGGTCATGTCGGTGCTCCCGACTTCTTCCGCCGCGTAGCGGGCGCAATCGAAATCCCCGACTCCACCCCTGGCTTCTACGCCGGCATGCTGAGATGATGATTGACTGATGTCGTGCAGCCGTGCACTTGCGAACCTAGGAGTCTGCGCGGCAGAAGCCCGGTGCTTCAAAAACCATCATTTTTGGGGGTCGCTTCACCATTGCCCTAGTCGGAAAAATCGAACCAGCGCGATTCTGAAGCCTCGAAAATTTCGTCAGAGATTTCGATTTCTTCTGCCGCGCAGACTCCTAGCGCTGCCCCACATCCGCCCTCACCACCACATCCTCCAAATTGATCACCACCGCGTTGTCCTTCCCCGGCACCAGGTTCACCATTCCTCGCCACTGCGCCCGGTCGATTTCACGATACGCCACCACTACTCCCAGACCCCGCACCTCCGGTCCCAAGAGCTTGTTGATCGACTTGCTCTCCCCTGGTTCAAGCATGAACTCCTCGCGTGCGACGAGCTCGCTGCCCAGCACCGAGCGGTCTTTCTCGTACAGCGACATGAAGTCGGCCGTGTCAAAAGGTGCGGCCGACTTCAATTCGTACAGCCGCACCACCACCGGCGATGCGCGGCCGTGGATGTTGGGGTTCAAATGGGCTGCAGCGACAACGCTGATTGATAGCTTCGGCGGCGGCGGCGCGGGTAGTGGTTTGGGCGGCGGTGGTGGTAGCGGTGGCGGTTTAGGTGCCATGAGCGAGCAGCCGGCACCCAAGGTGACGATGCCCAAGGTCATCGTCACGCAGAAGGCCCTGCGAAGACGCTGGTGCAACGCGCCGGTGCGGTTCTCGCTCGGCGCCGAGCTGGCAGGTGACCGGATCTTGTTCACGGCAGTTTGATCCCTCTCTGTGCCGCAAGAGTAGTCAGCCCACCTCGCTTTGGCAGCGTGACTTAGGTCACCCGCTTCACCACATCGCACTTCGACCGCTTGCCTCACGACGATTGCACCCCCTAATGCGTCAACCGTGTCGAAGGTCTTCTCCCACGTTCTAGGGAGGAACAAGATGGCAAAAGCGAGTACGTTCCCATCGCTGACTCAGTGGAGGTTGCGCTCGCAGTCCAAGATCAACGTGAGGGGAAGACGATATGCCATCCAATGCAAGCATCATGCTGTCGTCGCACACCGCAGCCGGAGTTCCCGCCATGAGCCGTCATCCCGAGCCCGATGATGACGATCGCACCGTCATTCATCCGCTGGGTACATTGCCAACGCCCCCACGAGCCCTCGACGCGTCACAGGTCAGCGTCAACGGCAATGCGCTGCCGATCGGCACGGTGCTGCACGAATTCGAGATCATCAGCGTACTCGGCGAAGGCGGCTTTGGCATCGTCTACCTGGCGCACGACCGTTCGCTGCAGCGCCGCGTCGCGCTAAAGGAATACATGCCGTCGGGGATGGCCGCACGCGTCGGTCGCACGCATGTGTCGCTGAAGTCAGAACACCATCGCGAGACTTTCGAGATCGGACTCAGGAGCTTCGTGAACGAGGCGCGTCTGCTTGCACAGTTCGATCATCCATCGCTGGTCAAGGTCTACCGCTTTTGGGAGGAGAACTGCACCGCCTACATGGCGATGCCCTATTACGAAGGGTCCACGCTGCGCGACCGTCTGCGGAGCATGCCGTCGCCCCCTGACGAAGCGTGGCTGTTGGCGTTGCTCTCTGCCCTGACCGAAGCGCTTGCCGTGATCCATGCCGAGCAGTGCTACCACCGCGACATTTCGCCTGACAACATCATTCTGCTGGCCGGCAGCGGCCGGCCGTTGCTGTTGGACTTCGGCGCGGCGCGCCGTGTCATCGGCGACATGACGCAGGCCTTCACGGTGATCCTGAAGCAAGGCTATGCGCCACTGGAGCAGTACGCGGAAGTGCCGAACATGAAGCAAGGCCCGTGGACCGATGTCTACGCACTCGCCGCGGTGATGCACTTCGCGATCCTCGGGCGCACGCCGCCCCCGGCCGTGGCGCGGATCGTCTACGACGACTACGTGCCGCTCGCGACGGCGGCGGCAGGGCGCTACAGCGCCCGCCTGTTGGGCGCCATCGATCGGGCGCTGGCCCTGCGGCCCGAGGACAGGACGCGATCCATCGACGATCTGCGCAAGGACCTGGGCCTCGGCACGCATGTGGTCTCGGCGCACGCGTCATTGCCGCAGGCACCTGAAAGCGGGAAGAGCATGACCCGCGCGCTGGGGTCTATCCACCGTCCCTCCGTCCGGATCGTTGTGGGTGTCGCAGCGCTGGTCGCGGCGCTGGCCACCATGGCCTTCTTCGCGTTGACGGGCGGTTTGACACAAAGGGAGCAGGCAGCGGCCACTAGGCGAACGACTGCAGAAGCACCTGTGGCTGCGGTTCCATCTCCGAGGGTGCCACCTGCTATCTCCCGCACCTTGCTCGACGAGTTCGACCGTATCGTGCAGGCAGGCTCCGCTGGTTTCGACATCAGTGCAGTGCCGGCACGACAGCAGTTGCGCATCGGTCATGACAGGTTGTCGTTCACGCTCAGTTCGCAACGCGACGGGTATGTCTACGTCCTTGTGAGCGGGCCTGATGGTTCGTTGATGCTGCTGTTCCCCAACGACAAGGCGCCAGGCAACCGGATCAGGGCGGGACAGAAGCTGGTGCTTCCGCAATCGTCGTGGTTGCTCGATACGTTGGAGCCGGCCGGTCCCGAACACTTCCTGGTGCTGGTGTCGGAATTCCCGCGAGACTTCTCGAGTCTGGCCGCTGGTCGTCAGGACTGGTTCATGAAGCTGCGCAGCGATGCCGAGGTGCTTTCGCGGGATTTCAGTGGGCCGCGGTCAGCACTGGCCGGAAAGTCTCAGTGCCAAGGGGCAGACTGCGATGTCTACGGCGCGGCTCGCTTTGACGTCGATCTCGTTCGATAGCGGTTCGGACCGGAGTTGCCGAGCTGCTTTTTACGAAGGCGTCCAGACGGCGGGTTGAGGCTTCGATACCTCAGCCCGAACGGGGAGCGGGATAGCCCGAACGGGGTCGGGATGGCCCGAACGGGGAGCCGGGGAGGTAGTCTGAATGACGCGCCGGTGAAGCCGTGATGTCATGAATCTCGCAGCGAAGCCCATAGTCCGTTCGGGCTGAGGTATCGAAGCCTCAACCCGCGGTGGAGGGCGTCGATACCTCAGCCCGAACGGGGGCGGGCCCGAACAGGGAGCCGGGGAGGTAGTTTGAATGACGCGCCGGTGAAGTCGTGATGTCATGAATCACGCAGCGAAGCCCATAGTCCGTTCGGGCTGAGGT
>JAJKJU010000146.1 GCA_021153565.1 Rhizobacter sp. | reverse complement strand
TTTCGAGCGTGTCCGAGCAGCACGTCAAAAGGCACCTGATCTAGGCGCAAAGCGCAGCCATAGCCCGGGCTATGGCGAGCATTTGCAACGACGAGCAGGGGCCTTTTGGCGTGATGCGCGGGCATGATCGAAATACTCTCAGCCTCTCAGTCCATTGCACGACTTCGGCCCAGCTGTCGGCGCCGCTGGTGATCGCGCACAGCGCCGCAAACAGCAACTCGTCCAGCTGATGCATGCAACTGCGCGTGCGCGGATCAGGCAGATCCGCAAAGGCATCCAGAAAACTCTCCCCTCTTTCGCTCTCTTGTCCTCGCATCAGTAGCAGCTTCTTCGTTCGTGTTGTTCAAGTGCTTCCTCGTACCACATATTTGGGGTGGAGCTTCGTGCGATAGCCCTGAGAGTCTCTCCTCATACGGCTCTTGTTGTTGACCGTTCAGCTTTGATAGCCCAAGTCCCCACGCGCAAAGAGCCCCGGCTCGCAGCGCGAGCGACGCGGATGCTTTGCACATGAAGAACAACGCCGCCAGTGATGGGCTGGCGGCGTTTCCGGTAAGCGCGTGTCAGAACGGCGGACGTCCAGCGGTTCGACGATGCGCCGCAGGGCCAGGCGCGTCTGGATACGACTAGCCAGACGCCGCATAGGGGGTGTGCTCGAGTATGTGCGCCAGCGGGCTCAGCCGAGGTTCGACCCTGCTTCAACCCGCCACCCACCAGTTTAAGGAAGAGCTATTGCATTACCAATACGTGTCGTACGGCCGATAATTGTAATCGGGCTCCGTATGGCGACCTATGTCGTGAATTTGGCCACCACCTCCATACCCATCATAATCATTGTCCAAACTGACATCAGCTAGTTCATTCCTTAGCCCTTCAAGCACAGAATTGTCATCGCGACCATAAGCGGAAGCTCCACTGCTCAGTCTGCTCTCGCTGTTCAAGCTCGAGCTCGCAGTGAAAAACTCGTCCGAAGATCCATCTGCGGGGGCAGCGAGCCGACGTGAAGCGAAGGGACGTGGAGCGAACGGATTTGAAGCGGGCAGAGGTGAAGCAAACGGATGTGAAGCGGGCGGATGTGAAGCGGGCGGACGTGAAGCGGGCGGACGTGAAGCGGACGGATTAGAAGCGGACGGACGTGCAGCTGGCGGACGTGAAGGGAATGGGCGTGAAGAGAGCGAAGCAGAAGGGAACGCACGTGATTGTGCCGAACTACTACCCTCGCCACCCCGGTCGCGGACCACTGACTCTTGCCAAGCTTGTGTGGGACGGCTACTGCTTGGGATTCTATTGCGGCTGTACATTTAGATTTACGTTTTATGGTTTGGGGTATTTTGCGTGTGTTCAAAACTGGAGCGAACTGGATTCACACGCGATTGAGTTTTCAATGTGTTCGTTGGAATTCAATGTAGTAGGTGTCCCATCCCGTGTGATCATGTGCCTGTCCGCGCAACTGCACGGACCTGCTGAAGGAAGCGCGAGGCCAGGTTGGTCATCGAAGACTTCACCGCTTTCGTGAAGCGATTTCAATGACCGACGCGTCGCAGAATGTTCAAAACCAATTAGTCAAACTAGTGAGACGGCTCAGCCGAGCTTCGACCCTGCTTCGACCCGCTACCCACCAGTTTAAGGAACAGCTATTGTCATTACCAATACGTGTCGTAAGGTCGGAATTCCTCATCAGCGTCCGAAGGGACGAATATTGGTGCGAAGGTCGCTAGGACCATCCTCAAGCAGGACACTACCTAGATCGGCCCTTAGCCCTTCAACCACAGTTTGAGTAGCATCATCATTATCATGAATATCACTGCTCGAAGTAAAGAATGATGTACCGCTCGAGTCTGTTGTCGTCGACTGGCTCGATTCGTAGAATCCTTCGTTGGATCCATCTCGTGGCGCAGGGAGCGGACGTGAAGCGGGCAGGCGTGAAGCTGGCAGGCGTGAAGCAAACGGATTTGAAGCGGGCAGAGGTGAAGCGAACGGATGTGAAGCGAATGGACGCGCAGCTGGCGTACGTGCAGTTGGCGGACGCGCAGTTGGCGGACGTGAAGGGAATGGGCTTGAATGGAGCGACTGAGGAGGGAACGCACGTGATCGTGCCGAACTACTACCCTCGCCCCCTCGGTCGCGGACCACTGACTCTTGCCACGCTTCTGCGGGACGGCTACTTCCTGTGACTTTATTGCGGTTGTACATTTAGATTTGTTTTATGGTTTTTGGGATGTTGCGTGTATTCAAAACTGGAGCGAACTGAATTCACACGCGATTGAGTTTTCAATGTGTTCGTTGGAAACTCAATGTAGTTGGTGCCTCATCCCATATGATCATGTGCCAATCTGCACAACTGCACGGACCTGCTGAAGGAAGCGCGAGGCCAGGTTGGTCATCGGAGACTTCACCGCTTTCGTGAAGCGATTTCAATGACCGACGCGTCGCAGAATTTTCAAAACCAATTAGTCAAACTAGTGAGACGACTCAGCCGAGGTTCGACCCTGCTTCGACCCGCTACCCACCAGTTTAAGGAACAGCTGTTGTCATTCCCAATACGTGTCGTAAGGTCCGTATTCCTCATCGGCGTCCGAGTGGACGAGTATCGGTGTGAAGGTTGCTAGGACCTCCCTCAAGAGAGACACTACCTAGTTCGCGCCCTAATTCTAGGTCGGCCCTTAGATCGCCCCTATTGGTATAAAGAACACCTTGATAATCGACTTGATAATCGCTTTCACCGGTAAAGACTGATGATTCGCCATCGCTTGATGTCGAGTTGCTCGACTGGCTCGTTTCGTAGTAGGCGGCTTCATCGGAGGATCCATCTCGTGGCGCAGAGAGCGGACGTGAAGCTGGCAGACGTGAAGCTGGCAGAGTTGAAGCGAACGGATTTGAAGCGGGCAGAGATGAAGCGAACAGATGTGAAGCGAATGGACGCGCAGCTGGCGTACGTGCAGTTGGCGTACGTGCAGCTGCCGGACGTGCAGCTGGCGGACGTGAAGGGAATGGGCGTGATTGGAGCGACTGAGGAGGGAACGCACGTGGTCGTGCCGAACTACTACCCTCGCCCCCCCGGTCGCGGACCACTGCCTCTTGCCAGGCTTCTGAGGAACGGCTACTGCCTGTGATTCTGCTATTGCGGTTGTACATTTAGATTTACGTTTGATGGTTTGGTGGATGTTGCGTGTGTTCAAAACTGGAGCGAACTGGATTCACACGCGATTGAGTTTTTCAATGTATTCGTTGGAACTCAATGTAGGTGTCCCATCCCGTGTGATCATGTGCCAATCCGCGCAACTGCACGGACCTGCTGAAGGAAGCGCGAGGCCAGGTTGGTCATCGGAGACTTCACCGCTTTCGTGAAGCGATTTCAATCATCGGCGCGTGGCAGAAGGGGCAAAATATCTCGCCCGAACTTTAGCTTGTCAATCACATTGGTGTCGGCTTTTATAGCGGCCCTTAGCTCCTCAATATTGGTATAAACAGGAGCGGATTCGCTTGTACTGTCCGAAAAGAGTGCTGATTCGCTCGACTCGTCTGATGTCGAGCTGCTCGACTGGCTCCTGCCGGCGGATTCATCGGAGGATCCATCTCGTGGCGCAGAGAGCGGACGTGAAGCGGGCAGACGTGAAGCGGGCAGGCGTAATGCGAACGGATTTGAAGCGGGCAGAGGTGAAGCGAACAGATGTGAAGAGAACGGACGCGCAGCTGGCGGACGTGAAGGGAATGGGCGTGAATGGAGCGGCTGAGGAGGGAACGCACGTGATCGTGCCGAACTACTACCCTCGCCCCCCCGGTCGCGGATCACTGACTCTTGCCAGGCTTCTGAGGGACGGCTACTGCCCGTGATTCTTCTATTGCGGCTGTACATTTAGATTGACGTTTTATGGCTTGGGGCATGTTGCGTGTGTTCAAAACTGGAGCGAACCGGATTCACACGCGATTGAGTTTCCAATCCCTGTTCGTTGGAACTCAATGGAGTAGACAGCGAAAAGCCCGCCCTGGCGTCGATCGGACGCGCGATCCGACTTCAGCCAAGCGGTATTTTCTAGCAGATGCGCGTTCTTAGTGTTCGGAAAAGCGAACCCATTACCGGGATAGCGAGGACCCCGACGCTTTACCGAGACCCCAGCGGCTTGATTCGCCATACTCGCGCCAATACCGCGTCAACATCCCAACCCATCACTGTTATTTAAGCCTGATGCGCTGTCGCTCACGCACCGCGGTGCGAAAGCCCGGGCTGTGGCGAGCATTTGCAACGACGAGCAGGGGTCTTTTGGCGTGATGAGCGGGCATGATCGACATACTCTCAGCCTCTCAGGCCTTGTGCGCCGACGTGATCCAGCCTTCGAGCGGGTCCACCGCATCCGGAATCCCGTGACCAGGTTGCTGCGCCGCCCAAGCCGCCTGAACCATGCACAAGACAGCATCGAGCCGGTCGCCCGAAGCATCGGCCGCAAGGTCATCTCGTTGCGCATGGGTCGCGCGAAGCCGCAGCCCCAACCGGCTGCGGCCCTGCTCCAAAGCGTCGAGCAGGTCCTTGCGCGCGATCAATCGCTCCGGCGTCTGCCTGGCAAGCTCGTCGCTCTTGTACGAACGCTTGCCGATCAACTCTCGTGCGAGCAAGCCCGGATAGCCCTCCAGTGCGACGCGCATTGCATCGCCATCGTGAACTGCCGGCAGATGCACACCCGACTCGATCAGCAAGGGTGCTCCCGCATGCAACATGTAGGCGACGGGAGGATTGACCCACTTCATCGACGGCGACGATCCCGCCGGGACATCGCAGGCTCGATGCGCGAACTTGCCTCCTGCCGGCCGTGCATCGCAAAAGCCTCTGAAGTGATCGCGAATCTCTTCCCTGCTGAGCGATGCGTAATGCTTCATCAAGGGCAGCCATTCGGTCGGCCACCCCAAGGCGACGACGAGTTCGCGCGGCAAGCCGAACGGCATGTCGATGGCGGCCACCCACGGCCCCGGCGTACGAAGCCATTGTGCGAAGCTCTCGAAGCTACTGTGCGATTCGAGCCGCTCAAGCTTCGCCACATTGCGCGATATGCGCCCCACCGCCACCGTGATTGGCTTGCGCCGCGTCGGGCGGCTGGTGAAGTCGACGCCTGCGACAGCGTGTAGGTCGGGGGAAGTGTGAGTCACGAGTCAACGATAGAAGTCTTAGGACATGGCCCGAAATAGTTTCCCGTTTTGGGGGCGCAGGGCCGGATGCGATGCCAGGCGCTACTAGCGCCGTGTGGCGAGCCACACAAGCGAGGAGCAACGCCGCAGCACGCCCGCCCTGCGCCCCCAAAACGGGAAATTGTTTTGGGCCATGTCCTTAGCTGCGGACTCTAGCGAGAAGAAGAATGGCCGACGAACCACACAGACAGTTCGACGACAACTGCATCGGCAGCTCGAGATCGTCCCCCATTCCGGCCGACGAGTAACAGTGCTTGCACTCCTGAGCCAGCACCCCATATTCCGTGCGTCACCGACCCGCGGAGCCCCGCAATCATGAAACGAATTCTGCTGAGCGCCTTTATCGCGACCTTGAGTCTCGGCTTTACCGCCACCCACGTGGAGGCCAAGCGCCTGGGCGGAGGAACGTCGCAAGGCATGAAGCGCCAGCTGCCGTCCAAGCCGACGCCTGACGCATCGCCCTCGCAACAGCAGGCCGCCAAGCAAGCCACCCCTCCCGCGACCCCGCCGGCCGCAGCGCCCGCACCGGCGCCCAAGCGCTCGTGGCTCGGCCCAATTGCCGGGCTGGCTGCCGGACTCGGCATTGCCGCACTGATGAGCCACCTCGGCTTCGGCGCCGGGTTCGCCAATATCGTGATGATGGTGTTGCTGCTCTTCGTCGGCGTGATGCTCGTGCGCTTCCTGATGCGGCGCTTCATGAAACCGTCACCCGGCTTGCAACTGGCTGGTGCAGGCGCCAATTTGAATGATGTGCAACGCGCCGAGCCCACAATGCGCTCGGCCCCGATCCTGGCGCAAGGCAGCGGCGCTGGCGGCCTGCCCGCTGGTGTCGACACCTCGGCCTTGGAGCGTGCGGCCAAGATGATCTTCATCCGCATGCAGGCTGCAAACGACAGCGGCGACCTGAACGACCTTCGGCAGTTCTCCACACCCGAAATGTTCGCGGCCTTCCGACTCGACCTGCAAGACCGCAAGGACGCCCCGCAGCGCACCGATGTCTCGGCACTCGACGCGCACATCCTGGACGTTGCTGATCAGAACGGCCAGCAAATCGTCAGCGTGAGATTCAATGGCCAGCTACGCGAAGAGACCAACGGCCCGACCGCTGCGTTCGACGAGGTGTGGCACTTGGTGCGGCCGAAGGATGGCAGCCGCGATTGGGCGATCGCGGGAATTGAGCAGAACCATTGAATTCGTAGCGGGGATACTTGCTCTCTCTGGTCTCGAATACGTCAACCGAAGGCCAAGCCGACGACACCGCCGGCCATGCACGTCGCCCCAAGCAATCTCACCGCCCGGTCGCTCTCCCCCAGTAACTGCCCGCCGAGCAATGCCGCGAACAGCATCGATACCTCCCGCGCCGGCGCGACGTGGCTGAGCGGCGCGAGACGCACGGCATACAACACCATCACATAACTCAGGGGCCCGAGCACGGCAATCACGAGCGCCGCTTTCCATTGCGCACGAAACGCCATTGCAAAGCCCGATGGATTGCGTAGCGCGAAGGGCAGCATCACCGGGATACGCAGCACGTTGCCGACGTAGTCGACCAGGATTGGCGAGATCAACATCACCTTCACCGCATAACCGTCGATCACCGTATAGGCTGCGATGAACGCTCCTGTCAGCGCCCCCCACGCCAGGCCGCGCACGACCCGGTCCTGCTTTGTTGGATCGTGCGCTTGTCGCCACAGTGCTGGTCCGCCGGCGATGAGAAACACGCCCGCCACCACGGCCAGCGCCCCCATCGCACTCGTGAACGACATCGATTCCCCCAACAGAATGACGGCGCCGATCGAACTCAAGAGCGGACCGCTGCCGCGCGCGACCGGATAGACCACGGTCAGATCGGACACCGCGTAGCCATGCAGCAGCGTGCGGAAATACAGCACGTGCACCACCGCGCTTGCAGCAAGGATCAGCCACGGTCCAACGCCCCATTGCGCCATCTCCTGGACGCCGGCCCAGATGACGATAGGCAGCCACAGCACACCGACGAACAGGGAACTCATGAGCACGAGGAAGTTGCCGCCGCCGCCCGACTTCTTGGCGATGAGGTTCCAGGTGGCATGAGAGAGAGCGGCCGCAAGGACCAGCAAGAGCGCGAGTGGGGTCATCGAAGGCCGGCATTTTGCCTGCTCGTGCCTTCGCTACAGTCCCTGTCATGACGGCCCAAAGTGGGCGCGGAAGGCGTCTACTGCGCTGCGATGCCCCAACGCGGACTGGGAGTCGCCATCAAGATCGCCGACGGCAACAACGCGCGCGCTGCCGAGGTGGTGATGGCGGCCGTCATCGAATCGCCGGTGCCACTCGATTTGGTCCGAAGCTTTTCGCACAATATGAAGTAAAGCGATGATCCATCTGCCCGGGTGCGATTCAAACTGATGTCAGGTTGCGGACACCGATTTCCGTTCAGGCTGACCCTTCGATACCGCAGGGCGAACGGGTGTTCGAACAGCGGATATTCCTCGCTCACGCCGATTTCGCCGGTCAGCCGCCAGCTCGCTTGACGGTGCAGCCTGCTTTCTGCAGGTGACCGATCACCAGATCGCAGTGATCTCCCTGGATCTCGATCACGCCGTCCTTGACCGTGCCACCAGACCCGCACACCACCTTGAGCTGCTTGGCGATCTGCACAAGTTCGGCATCGTCCACGGCCAGTCCCTTGACCAGCGTAACGCCCTTGCCTTTGCGGCCCTTGGTCTCTCGCGATACCCGGACGATGCCGTCGCCGGCGTGCACTGGCCGCGCCGTGTTGCACACGCATTGACCGATGGGTTGGCGGCACGTCGGGCACATGCGCCCGCTCTCTGTCGAATAGACGAGCCCGCCGGAACTCGACTTTGATTTCATCAGATCATCGTACCCGGCAGGGCTTGCGCTACCGATGGCCTTGAAGCAAGCACTCGGCTTTCTGCACTGCTCTTTCGAAGTTGGACGGACCGCTACCTCTCCATCAAGAGAAGTAGCACAACCGCCACCGCAAACAGCACGCAGAATGCGATGAACACGCCTGCGAACGGCCTGCCCCAACCCTTGCGCGGGTAGTCTTTGCCGAAGCGTTCTTTCACGAATTTGGCTTGTCCTCGGCCGCTTGCGAAATACCAGGCCAACAGGAGAATCAAGAAAATGGGGCCACCGCCTGATCCCGCCCCGGAGTTGCTGATGTCGGCAATCGTGAACAAGACGATGCAGGCAATGGATACCCACATCCAGACCCGCGCTGACGCTGCCCTCTTCGTGTCTCCCAGTGCCTGCCAGTTTTTCATGTGCAACCACGCGCCAAAAGCCGGCGAGAACAACAGGCTCCAATTGGCTGCGGCGTTCGGATTCCACAAGGGCGGAGCAGCGTCTTGCGACTGTGCAGTGTTGACGTCTTCGACAATCGCCGTGGGCGGGGAAAATCGGTTCATGGTGACCTTTTCATTGAAGCCGCAATCACGGCGGCCGCCATTGTGCTGAAGTTCATCGACATGAAGCAGCGGGAAATCGGTAGTTGCTCGTGAACCAGTTCCGTGTCCGCAGCCCGAGCGAATCAATCCCGTCGTAGTTGACCGTCAGCGTCAATTGCCCGAGATCATTGCAGAGAATCACGAGGCAGCCCTGCCCTCCAACAATCCCTCCAGTGTTTGCAAGGTATCCGCCTCATGCAGCGGCTTGTCGCTGCGAATGCGCAGCATGCGCGGGAACCTCACCGCGATGCCGCTCTTGTGTCGCGTGCTTCGGTTGATGCCTTCGAAACCGAGTTCAAACATGGCGCATCTGCGAGCACCTTTTTCGTCAACAGCTTGCGGCCGATTCGTTGTTGAACTGACCTTTACGCACGCTGGACACGCGGAAAGTTGCGCGTCTTTACTGGCTTTGGCGACATTCTTTTGCAGTGATGTGAGTTTTCGACCGAAATCGATGTGAATTTCAGATGCTGGGAGATGGGGGTGATTTTTGAGAGACCCCTCACCCCAACCC
>JAJKJU010000145.1 GCA_021153565.1 Rhizobacter sp. | reverse complement strand
TTTCGAGCGTGTCCGAGCAGCGCGTCAAAAGGCACCTGATCTAGGCGCAAAGCGCAGCCATAGCCCGGGCTATGGCGAGCATTTGCAACGACGAGCAGGGGGCTTTTGGCGTGATGAGCGGGCATGATCGAAATACTCTCAGCCTCTCAGTCCTGACATCGAACGGCGCCAAGGCGGCACCGCCCACTATCGCGATCTACTGAACCGTCAGGCCCCGCTGGGTAATCAGCAGTCCCGTGACATCGAACTTCAGGAACTGTTCCAGATGGCGCTTGCCCATTTTCATCATCTGGGCACGCGCCTTTGCATCCGGCTTGCGCATGAGCTCATCGCGCTGCAGGGCCATTTGCATGCCGACGACGGCCATCTCTTCGTACAAGGTGCGCTTATCGGCTTGCGAGCCCTCGGCGAATGCTGAGTTCGCTCCAATCACTTCGCGCATCTGGGCCACAAGCGACGGGAAGCTGCTATCAGGGAAGTCCACGTCGCGGTATGCCATGTAGTTGCCGGCGATGAACGCGGCCACTGCACCCGCGGCGTCTTGTTTGGGCAAGCCGAAGCGTGCCTCGATCTGCTCGTACTTCGCAAGCATCTGCTCTGCGCTCATGCGTCACTCCCTTCTTCAGGTTTGCCTGGTGGATCACCAACTGAATTAGAGGCGCGTTGTCTCCCCACCCGATAGCCGTGCGCGCACTAGCTAGGGTGCACCACAGGGGGGTCGCAGGCGAGCGATCGGCACCTATGGCTGCATGTACGTGGTCTCCCGAAAGGGGTTCGCACGTTCTTACATTTTTCTCGTCTCGCCGCTTAAATCATGGCACGGCACGCGACATCAACGCAGCCGCCGCAGCTCGAACTCACAAAGCTTCCGCGCTGCGGACCGTCCACCTTCAATCCATCTCAGGGAGTTCATACATGACCCAAATCCAGTCCAACATCGCCGTCGGCGGCTGCTACCAGCCCGCCCCAGTCGACGCCTCCAACCCCACCCACGCCAGCACCACCATGCAAGGGGGCCAGGCGGTGTTCGAGAACGACAACTACCGCATCACGATGGGCGACAACAACACGGTCACCATCAACAACAAGCACACCGGCGAGTGCTATCAGGCCTGGGGTGACCCGCACATGAACGTCGACGGCCAGCACGCCTTCGACTTCTGGGGCACCACCTCGCTCAAGCTCGAAGACGGCACCAAGGTCACCATCGAGACCACCCCTTGGGCGAACAATCCGAACATGACGCTGTCGTCGAAAGTGACCATCACCAACGGCGACTACGGCGCGCAGGTCTCTGGCATTGACACCAACAAGACCGGCGACCTGAAGATCGACGAAGCCAAGGGCTGGGGCAAGGTGCTCGACTGGGCTGTCGCCGACGGCAATGTGGTCCAGGAAAACCCCGCCGGCAAGGGCTTCGTGGCGGTGGACGACAACGGCATGGTGCGCAAGGTCGATCAAAGCTACATCAACGACACCGACCTTCTGAAAGGTGGCGCCGACAAGCTGCAGAACCAATACAAGGACGCGTTCCGCATGCTCGGCAGCTTGCTGAGCATCAGCTTCACGGGGATGTTCCTCGGCGCGCTGAACAAGGTCTTGCACGACCGCGGCGACTCGCCCCGCGAGCCGGCTCACCCGGGCGGTGGACGCATGTATCCGGGCGGCTCACCGAACTTCAACGAGGCCACCGGCCATTACCGCGCGCCCCACATTGACGTCAATCTGCGCGCTTCGATGAGCATCGATCTCACCCTTTCGCGTTGGAACGGACACGTCTGATGTGTTCCTGCCGGGTGCCTCGCAAAGGCACCTCGGGCAACTGATCCGTTCAACGAATCCTCCGGCGGTGTCGCTTCCCGCTGTAGGAATCGTGCATGGACATGGCCCGGAATATGTTCCCGTTTTGGGGGCGCTGGGAGGGATGCGATGCAAGGCGCTCCGAGCGCCGTGTGGCGAGCCACACAAGTGAGGAGCAACGCCGCAGCGCGCCCGCCCGGCACCCCCAAAAACGGTAAGTTGTTTCGGGCCATGTCCATGACTAATCGAACCAGATGGAGAACTGCATGACCAATGGAATCTCGGGAATCGCCGGTGCTAACACTGGGCCGCCCAACACGAGATCGGACGACGCCATTGCCGCCGCCGGTGCCGAGGCGGCGCGCATCGCAGCGCAACCCCTGGATCCACAGGCCCGAGCCATTAAGGGCTTTCGCATCGCCAACAGCACCAGCGAACCGGTTTCCGGTACGACCGCGATTGCGTTGGCCGATGCCGCCGCCAATGCACGCACGGCACTGTCCCGAACCGATCTCTCGCCCGAGCGAGCGGCGCAGGTCAAGAACGTGGTGGAACGGCTGGGCAATGCCGTGATCGACGGCAAGATCGAGCCGCACATCAATAATCAGTTTCGCGAGCACCTGCGCTACTTGGCTGTCGAACCCGACATTGCGGCAAACAGTGCCAAGACCGATGGCAACTTCAGAGGCGCGCTTGCGCAGCTCACGCGGGCAGTTGAAGTGCTGGACAAGGTTGAATTGGCCCGCGGCACGCAATTGGTCTACGACGCAGGTGCCCACCAGCCCGCCGATCGCGCCGGATTGCCAATACTCCGCGTTCCCGATATCGATGCGGATTTGTACTTCATGACCAAGGATGGTGTGCTCCACATCGAGAGCACCAAGTACGGGGCTAATACTTTGGCCTCGACCATCGACAAGAGCCTGAGCAAGAAAGGCGTCGCTTCAGAGCCGGGCGGTATCGTCGTGAAGCCGGAATCTCAACTGGGTCGGCAAACTGCTTGGCAAACAGAGTCCACAAGCTCGAGCCCGCGCGCTGTGGGGTATTACGTGCTGGACAAGCACGGGGACTTCACCGCCTTGCTGGAAAAGAAAAATCTTGCAGCGCTCGAAGGCGCCGTTTGCGACCCAGGCACTCGCAATGTCGTCATCGGCGATCGCGCCTACTCTGTCAAAGAACTGAAACAGATGGGCGCCGAGGCAGAGGCGCGGGCCTCGACCGAATACGAGCCTTTCAAGAAAGCGTGGGAGAAGGCCAACCCCGGCGAAGTATTCAAGCCCCGCACGTTCTATCGGGAGGTTCTCGGAAGCTCGCCGGAAGCGCGAATGAAAGCACTGGGCAAGAACTTCGGCGAACCGGTGGGGCCGCTGAAAGCTATCGCGCAGCCGGACTTGCCATCGGCAAGGCAAGGCGCAGCATTTGGTGCGCTTGCTGCAGGGGGCATGACTCTGCTCAAGCTCGGTCTGGACGGCAAGCTGTCGTTCGACAAGGTTGGCGAGGTGACTCGGCACTCCGCGACCGGCGCAGCGGCAGGCGCCGTCATGGCAAGGGGTGAGCGTCTAGTGACGCCATTGCTTGATCGAGCCATCGGCCCCGCCGTGGAGCGATCGGCCACGCAAATCGCTGCAAAGGTGGTTGCCGGCGACGCCATCAAGACAGCGAGCCAGAAGACGGCCAGCGCTGCCGCCGCAGGCTTCGCGACGCGAACGCTCGCCACGCGCGCGCTGGGCTCGACAGCCGTTGGCGTGGTGGTCGCGGCCGGCGTCTCGGCATACGAAAACCGCCAAGGCCTGGCGCACGGCGAGTCCAAGGCGATCGGCAACGTGACGGCAGACGCCACCGTCGGCGCCGTCTCCGTGGCCGCTGGAACGGCGGCCTCCATCGGCGCAGCAGCTGCCACCGGCGCACTGATCGGATCGAGCGTGCCAGTCGCAGGCACCATCGTGGGCGCAGTCGTCGGCCTGGGGGTGGGCGTAGGCATTGCGTACGGGGCCCAGATTTGCGGGGCACGTGACGCTGTTGCGCACACCGTCTCGGGATGGACCGACAAAGTCAAGGGCTGGTTCTGATGCGGCTTGGCGCGGGGGTGCTGATGTGCCCTCGCGCTGCAAATAGGTTCATTGCGAACAGCCTTGCATTGACTACGATGCATGTCTTCGTCAACTCGCCCGGCACTTATCCCGTGACCAAGAAATCGCCTCCGCAGTCACCGCTCGATCCTGACAGTTCGTCCCGAGCAAAGCGCCTCACCGATTGGCTGGGTCGCGTCGTGGCGCCACCATCAATTGCGCCTGCGCCGCAAGGCACCCAAGAGGAGCAGGCATTGCTGACTTGGGGCACGGATATCTTGAAATGGAAAGACTGGTTGCGCACCTCACCCAAGGGTTTGGTGCTCGCAGAGTGGCTCTGGAACCCGCTTCGATATCACGCCATTCTTGGCCGCGACACCTTTCGAGACTTCATCTTGAACTTGCTGCGTGAAGCCAGTTACGAGGACTGCGCCGCAGCAGGATTCGAATTCGACCCTACCAACAAACACAGCGGCCACTACGGCAGGACGATCGAGATTGAAATCTCTCCACATGACAAGCACAGGGCGGTGTTTTGGAGCGAACCCACGTGGGATGGATCTGAGCTTTGGGTAGATGGTTTGCGCGTTCACTATGTTGAAGGAGGGAGTTGTCCCTTTCATGAACCCCCTGTCGGAGGACATTGGATCGACGATCGCTTTTTCGTCTCGCTCGTGTCTGGCCCCAAAGACCATCCGCTTCAACTTTCTTACGCGGAATTTCCTCGCATCCTGAGCTTGTTCATCTATGACGCGGAGCGTTGCGCATACCGTCTCGTTCATCCGACGCGCGAAGAGAACTGGGGCAACCCCTGCATCGAAAAGCATGGGGACGCGATTTTGGTTTTTGCAAACCTGACTCTCACGGGGCATGAAGAACAGCCCGATCGCATCATCCCGATCAGCGAGCTCGTGGGCTGAATCGAGGACGCCGGCCTCTGGCCGTATAGAAGGTCGAATCGACACCTCGTGAATCGCTACTGCGATTCACCTCGGCTCGGTGTTGCTTGACATGTTGGAAGCTTTGTAGCGAAAGAGCCCTCGAGCGAGGGTTACGGCTCACTCGTCCAGCCTTCTTGGCCAGATACCCCCGGCTACCCGATTAGGCGTCGGATGCACTGGCTTGGGTCAGTTGGCTCGCTGTGCGATGAGGCGACGCAGCCGTTTGGCGGCATGGAACGACAGCCATATTGCTATTGCATACACGCCGCAATCGACCATGAACGCGCTGGGAACAATGCGATCCTCGCCGAAGGCGAGCTGATTCTCGACGGAGACGCCAGAAACATCAAACAGGAACGGGAGAGGGAAGCCGCCCTTTAGCACTGGCCTCATGCAGGGATCATCGTGCGAGGTGCCGCAAAGATTTCCGTACTGCTCAAGCTCCGGCCCGGTCTGCTCAACGAAGACTGAGAGCAGCGCCAGAAGCACAGCAACAAACCAAAGAGCTACGAATCTGATCATTGGATCACCATTCCCAAGTCAGAGATCTGAAGACGATCGGCGTCACTCTTCAGAAACTGTTCCAGGTTTGCCTGGGCGGTTTGACGAAAGTTGCGCTCGGACTCCGGGTTGGGGTTTCGCTTGAACGCCTCGTTCGTGACCGCCATGAACGTACCAATGATGGCCATCTGTTCATACAACTGGCGCTTGTCGGCCGCTGACGCGCGGGTGAACACGGGGTTGGAAGCCAGCACAGTGCGCACTTGATCAACCAGCAAGGGGAAGTGCTTGTCTGGGAAGTCGGCGTTGCGGTAGGCCATGTAGTTGCCTGCAATGAAAGCGGCCACAGCACCTGCGACATCATTTCTAGGAATGCCGAACTGCGCTTCGAGTTTCTGGTAGCCAATGAAGGCTTCGTTGAAAGCACGTTCAATCTGAGTGCGTTGAGCCGCTGGATACCGGGCAGCCAACTCACGCGAAGTTGCGCCAGACCGCACACCATCGGCTACCGTGATGCTGGCCGCGACCGGTGGGCGATCGTTCGAGGAACGACGGGTCGCCTGCACGTCCTTCAGCATCGAACCGTTGATGATGCTTTGATTGACGAAACTTGATGCAGCGAAGCTCGAGTACTGCGCCCCGGTCGCGGCATAGTCCGCGCCCAGCCATTGCGCCACCGCGGGGCAGCCGACCGCAATGGCACAGGCGGCCAACAAGAACTTTCGGAGTCGGTGCAAAGTTCCTCCTTCGCGAAGAATCTTCCGGCTCGACGGCATCCGGCTCGTGACGATTTGAGCGCAGGCCAGATCGCTGACGACAAGCAGTACCCGCAAGAACTTTCGCATCGATGATTCCTTCATTCCCTGAGAGGCTGAGAGTATTTCGATCATGCCCGCTCATCACGTCAAAAGACCCCTGCTCGTCGTTGCAAATGCTCGCCATAGCCCGGGCTATGGCTGCGTCGCTTTGCGCCTAGATCAGGCGCCTTTGGACGCGCTGCTCGGACACGCTCGAAAAACTCTCAGCCTCTGAGCGGTTGGCATGTGCCGACGGCAAAAGCGATGGTCTTTCCACCCGGAGACCAGATCACGCTACTGTGGCTACATCGAAGCGGTCAGGGTATCCAGGCAATCGAGTCACATGCGGACACCCATCGACCGCCATCGCCGGACGGGTTCCTGACTTTCACGCCATGGTTGACGTCATACGCCGGCCAGGAAATAGGTACGTTTTCAGCGTTGACGGGCAGCACAAACACTGGGCTGGAACCACAACCCGTGGCGCCAATGATTCCTCCGGGGACGCCGGGGAACGCCTGATCCGGGGGGAAAACAGGAGCCACCGCTACCCCACCCATGTCAAGTACACCAGCCACCCATTGGCCGTCAGGCGACCATGTGGGACTTGTAAACGCATAGTTCAGAGCCGACTGCGGGTCGGGCGCACTCGTGAGCCGGTGCAACCCGGTGCCATCCATGTTCACAACCCAAATATGAGTGTCCGTACTGCTATTTCGCGCAGCTTCTGACCACGTCAATGCGAGCTTCTTTCCATCAGGGCTGACCGCCAACGTATTTCCCCAGGCAAGGGGAACTCCTTCGTCGGGCGAGCTGCCCGGCAAAGCCAAGGTAGCGATCAACTCGGATGCGCTGCTGGTTGGTGAAGAGCGATAAAGCTTGTTCCTCACCGTGTAGACGTAGCGGCCATCGGGCAACCATGCGGCCGGGCTGCCTTTCATCAATACCCCGTCCAGCCGCGAGCCCCGTTTGATGGGCTGGCCGGTTGCAACGTCGAAGATGGTCAATCGTTCGCTCTCGGCCGTTTCACCCGCAGATTGGTCTTGCCAGAAAGAAAGGATATAGCGCCCGTCCGGCGACAACATGGGCTTGCGAAATTCGGTTTTGAGATCCAACGTACCCTTCTGCTGCCAACTGGTCGAGTCAACGAGAGCAACGGGTGCGGCACCTGTCAAAGATACGTTGATGTACCAGCGCAGCGCGGTAGTTCCGGTCATCGATGTGCCTTCCCAACGATCCCTGCCGGGATCGTTGGTAGCAGTGGACTTCGGAAGCGACACTTGCTGACCCGTTCGCAATTCGAAGGCATAGGCTCCTTGCGGCGAGTTGGTGATGAGCCTACCTGGCAAGTTGGTGTTGCCGTAGGTATTGATGGTTGCACTCGACGCTGGCGGCGGGGTAGATGCGGAGCCCACCGCGCCACTGTCGCCACCTCCACCGCATCCACCGACCATGAGCGCTAGCAACGTTGCAAGAATGCAAGCAAGACGAATGAACCGCATATCTACCACCCTTTTGTTATTGAGTACTACCAGCGCCAAAGCGCGAGCGCGTCTACCCGAAAAGATCAACCCCGGGCCATGGCGCGAAATGTTCGTAAGGAACATCGACGTCACGATGGGCCATGAGCTGCAAGACAGAGAACGCAGCGATCGAACCCGTCAAGTCGTGGGAGGGCAGGTCGACCTAGTGCTCGATCTCGGCGTCGCAGAATAGTTCGCCACAGACGCAGCGCAGTCCGCGCGATTTACCTCGGGATGAGCAGCCTTGTCGAGAGCCCGATGCCTTCTGACGGCTCGACGGCATCTGACTCGTGAGGTTCTGAGCGCACCAGATCGCTGAACGCTAAGCAGTACCCACAAGAGCTTTCGCGTCGGTGCTACTTCTGCTCTGAAGCGGTTAAATTTCGAGAGGCGGATTCTCGAACGTGCAGCGGGATCGTGATGCCTTCACGTTAGGGATGGCGTAACGTACGGTGTCTTCTATGTCGAAGGATCGGACCGCCCAAGCGCCTGAGCGTCACTTGCTTTTGAGCCACGCCACACGCCGTTCATCCCGATCATCTGCGTAAGCTCATCGAACAATGATCCCTTGCGCCGTGATCTCTACCTTGTCTGCATTCATCTTCAGAAACTGTTCGAGGTAGCCCTTGGCGGTCCGCTTCATGTTGTCCGCCGCCTGCGGATTGGGCTGCTTTGCCAGCGCCATCTGACTGGTGGCCATCAACATTCCGACAGTCGCCATCTGCTCGTACAGCTCCTGCTTTTCGGCCACGCTGGATTTCTGAAAATTCCCGTTCGAGCCGAGCACCTGCTGCATCTGTCTGACCAGCGACTTGAAATTCTTGTCCGGAAAGCCCGTGTTGTGATAAGCCATGTAGTTGCCCGCCACGAAAGCTGCAATCGAGCCAGCCACATCACCTTTCTGGATGCCGAACTTCTGCTCGATCGTTCCGTAGGCCACCAACAATTCGCGGAAGACGCGTTCGGCCTCGGGGCGAGACTTTTCCGGGAACGTCGCAGCCATGCGTGCAGGGAAAGCTGGTGACGCAGCCAGCACTGCCACCGTGGAAGCTGGCGCCGTGCGTGAGTTCGACGGTGCGCCCCGGCCGTATCCATAGGTCAGCTGCCGCGAAATTTCGGCACGCTTGCCCATCTCCCTCAACATCGCGTAGTGCATGTTCGAGTCGGCGATATAGGCGAAGTACTCTGCGTCGTAGGCAAATGCAGAGGAAGTCAGCAAGCAGCCCGCGACGGCCAAAATTTTCAACGTGGAAGGTAATTTAGATTTCATATCTCGAAAGCATCCCACCAGATTGCACTCGGGTGCCCCTCGCGTTTGGGACAAGGTGTAACCATGCCTGAATGTCTCACTGCTTAACATAGCGGTCTTCGGCGATTTGCAGCGAGTCGCCCTCCCTGAAGAAGAACATTTGGCCTTCAGGGGCGCCGTCGACCATGATGGTGATCGAATAGTCTTTGATGCGATAAGTACCATGCGAATCTGCACCGCCCGCAACGCCCATAAAGACATTGGCAATCGTGTTGGCGTAGATATTGTGGCTGGAAGCAGTGAACGTGCCGTCAGGCTTAAATACGAATTCTGCCTGGGAGCACGTAGCCAGGTAGCATGACCGCGAGATGTACAAACCGTCGAGTCGCACTTCCTGCTGCGGCGCCAATGACAGATAGTTTTTGTCACCAATGGACCAGCCTTCGGCCATTGCACCGATCGGCTGGGCATCGGCGTCACCTATTTTGATTTTTCCGTTCTCAACGGTGTAGCGAACACACAGATCGTTGCCATCGGCATCCCTGCTTGGCGCGTAGCACTGCAGGTCGGCAAGGCGGGTCACCGGTGGGCCGACATAGACCAACCCGTTGTCGAAGAACTTCGGGAAAACGTACTTGGAAAGGCTAACGTAGTACGGCCATCCGTCCGGCGAGATGAACAAGGTTCTCTCGGTAGTCCAGCTCCAGTACTGACCTTGCGGATGATCGATCGGGACCGTCGGCGACGGCGCAACAGGCGTACTTTCCACCGGCGGCGAGGGAACTGTTTGGGAGGTGTTATCGCCACCTCCACCGCCGCCGCAGCCCAGTAGGCTGCCAGAAAGCAGGAATACGGTCGAATAGCGTTGCAAGGCCGCCGCTCGGCGGACTGGATGAATGGGTGTCATGACCAGCTCCGGAAATAAAAACAACGGGCCTGCGCTGATGCAGGCCCGCCGAGTGCGTATCGAGTTCGTTACTGCTTACGTGCCATGCCGGACAGGGCGTCGCCGATGCTCTTCAACACGGTTGAAACCGTTTCCTGGAACATCTTGACTTCCTGGCTAACGCCTTGCATTTCCGTCATCAACGCCGTGGTTTTATCGGCGACTTTCGGATCCTTGGAGCCCTTGGGCAGTGCATTGAGTTGGTTGCTCAGATCGACCAAGTGCCCCGTCTTCTGACCGAGCGATTTACCCATCGCCTTGGCCAGTGCGACGAGCCAGCTGCCGCCGCTGTATTTGCCGTTCGAGCCCTCAGAACCGGAGTCCTTCAGTTCATCGAGCGTGTTCTTCACCAAGCTACTTTGCAACTCGCCGCGGAAGTCATCGACTGCTCCCCCAAACTGATCCTGGGCTTGCTGCTGTGCTTCTGGTTGAACATCATTCTGGCCCAGCTGCCCCAGCTTCTCATCCACCGCCTTGGAGATGAGGTCTCCCAGGAATTTCGGCATGCCATGTTCTTGCTGCAGCTCCTGTGCTGCGCCCTTGGTCGCGTTACCCACCGCGTCTTGCAGCATGTTGCCGACCGCTTGGCCAATCATCGAGCCGATGGGACCACCAAACATCCCACCAACGATGCCACCAACAGCGCCCAGCAAGCCACCGCCGCCACCACCCATCACGCTATTCAAAGCTCCAGACATTTTGCTTCTCCTGTTTAGGCGCGTCGTACGCGCCCATGTTTCACTTGACTGATGGCTGGCTGCAGGACCTCCCTGTCGCCGCGGCTGCATGGGGACGCTCCCTGCGCCTCACACCGCCACCACCTTCCTTTGCCACCTTGCAGGCTCGCCGCGCTTCGTGGCGGGCTTGCTTTGCGTTGGTCGACGGAGTGAATTAAAGGTGATGAACCGTCTCGCCGATAGACGGTGCGCGCACTAGCTAGGGTCGACCACATGTCGTTGGCTGAACGGCGGCGAGTGTGCCCTGGTTACTCCCATGACACGCGCCTCTTGCCTGTGACCATTCGTGTTCTCGGTATCACTGTGCGATCGAAGGCGACCGCTACGCAGTTCCTTGCCAGGCCAGCGTGACCTCCTATACGTGTTGACCCGTACGGGGTTCGCACGTTCTTACTTTCTTCCCGTCCTGGCTCTCAAATCCCTGCACGGCTCACGCCATCAATGCAGTCGCTGCGGTGCGCGCCACAAGCCCTCCCGCTGCAGACCGTCCCCGTCAACCCATCGCAGGGAGTTCATCCATGACCCAAGTCCAGTCCAGCAATGCCGTCGACGGGTGCTACCGCCCGTTCCCCGTCGACCCGCTCAACCCCTCCCACGCCCGCACTGCCATGCATTGGGGCAAAGCGGTGTTCGAGAACATGACCTACCGCATCACGATGGGCGACGACAACACCATCTCCATCAAGAACAGACACACCAGAGAGAACTACCAGGCCTGGGGCGATCCGCACATGAACGTCGATGGTCAGCACGCCTTTGACTTCTGGGGGACCACGACGTTGAAGCTCGAAGACGGCACCAAACTGACCATCGAAACAACGCCATCGGCCAACAACCCGAATGTGACGCTGTCGTCGAAGGTGACGATCACCAATGGCGACTACGGCGTGCAGATCAGCGGCATCGATACAGACAAGACCGGCACCCTGAAGATCAACGAAGCCAAGGGCTGGGGCAAGGTTCTGGACTGTGCCGTCGACGACGGCACAGTGCTGCAACGGAACGCCACGTGCAAGAGCTTCGTGGCGGTCGACGACAGCGGACTGGTGCGAAACGTCGACCAGACGTACATCAACGAGACCGCCCCTTTCAAGGGTGGGGCGGACAAGCTGCAGAACCAGTTCAAGGATGCATTTCGCGTGCTGGGTGGGTTGTTGAGCATCAGGTTCGCGGGTGTGTTTCTTGGCACGCTGGCGAATGCCAATCGAAACAGTAGCGAAAGACACGCGGCGCCGACGTTCGATGCTCAGGCGCAGGTCGCGCTGCACTTTGATCTGACGCTCTCGCGTTGGCAGGCCTGCGCGACAACATCCGAACAAATGACGGCCCGGAGGGCGAACGAATTCGCAGCCTCTTCTTAAGGCTTTCTTAAGGCTTCGTAGTTTCGGAGCCGAGACGTGTTGGTGCAAAGGTCCAAGCGATACGGACGACTGCACGGACGACCTCTCGGCATCACTATGCGATCGATGGCGGCGGCTACTTCGATCACGTGCCAAGTGCGCGTGGCTTCTATACGTGGTGGCTCGTACGGGGTTCGCACGCTCTTACATTCTTCCCGTCTTTCCTCTCAAATCCCTGCACTCTCACGCCATCAAGGCAGTCGCCATGCCTGCCTGATGGCCCACTCAAACAGGGATCCGATGATGAAAATCGACAACACAACAAGTGGCGGCACCGCCGGCACTCTCGACCTTACCCAGGTGTTCGCACAAGCCGGCGACACGCTGGCCGACGTAGCGCAGCGCTATGGCGTGAGTGAAGCCGCGCTGCATGCCGCCAATCCCGACGTGGGCGACATCTTGCTGACAGGCGAGGCCTTGCGGCTTCCATCAGCGGAAGACTCCCATGCAGCGGCGGCCGCTCATGGCTCGCAAGCCGGCGTGGTCGGCGGCATGGGCCGCGAAGCGGCTGTTCAAGTGCTGATGGGGAAAGCCTACGAGGCTGGTCACGTTGCACCGCAGGAAGCCTTTGATAGCAAGGTATATCGAGCGGTGCCGGTCAAGCTCGACCGTGAGCAGGGCGCCCTGGACCACACCAAGGCCAACAGCCCCAACCGCTACAGGAGTGCTACTGAACGGGTGGTGTACACCTCGCCAGACCCGTATGCTGCAGCGGCAGAGGCGCGTCCGTATGCGCAAGCCGGGAAGGCGCCAATGGCCGACAGCTCGCTGGTCGGCCTGCGTTACACGGCAACGCCCGATGCCCAAGGGCATGGCGGCGTCGCCGATTTGGCCGAAGGCGCCCGACGGGTCGGACTGCCCGTGGAAGCGCTGGTGGACCCAAAAGGCAACAAGCCCCCCGGCGCCCTCTACCAACTGACCGGCGAGCATCCCTACAGTCTGGGCCAACAAGCAGCCAAGGGTGCAGCCGACGCGGGGGCCAGCGGCATTCGCGCACCGTCGGCAGAAACCAGCCACCAAATCAACATATTTCCGCGCAACACACACAGCGATCAGGTCGTACCTGAAACCGTGCTGCGCTATGACGCGAAGGGCGTTCCTGGCTTGGCACAGGCTGCGGGCCATGTTCGGCCAATGCCGCCGAATGACAAGCCGGTGATCGACGGACCGTTGAGCAAGCCGGCGGGGGATCGCGCAGGCGCGAGTGTCGGGAATCAGGGGGCAGAGCAACTGGACAAAGCACGACCTCTCAACCGCATTCGACAAAATTTGACCGGTGCAACCGACGGCTACCCGCGAGCCAACTCCGGTCGCTACGGCGCAGTAGGCGGCGCGGTGGTTTCTCTGGCTGCCGACGGTGTAGCAGCCCTGCAAGGCAAGCCTGTGACCGTGAGCGATGGTGCAATGCATGCGGGCGCGAACATGGCCACAGGCTACACCGCAGCGCGAGCGGCGGACAAGCTCTTGCCCGCCCTTGGGCCACGGCTGGCCGGGGGAGTCGTCGCTGGTGCCATCGAGAGCGTCGTCTCCACAGGCACCAATGCCCAGGCATATCGCCGCGGCGATATCAGCGCCGCACGGGCCACGGCAAACATCGCGGTAGACGCCAGTACAGCACTCGCTGCTGGCGGCGCCGGTGCAGCCGCCGGTGCCGCCGCCGGTGCGGCAGCAGGCACGGTCGTGCTGCCACTCGTCGGCACGCTTGGTGGAACGGCCGTCGGCGCGATTGTCGGTTTTGTCGCGGGTACGGGCACGTATCTCGCCGTACACGCGGCGGCGCAAGCGACTGGTGTGATGCAAGCCGCCAAGGACAAGCTCGCCGGTGCATTTATCGGCGCAGAGCAGCCATTGGGTCGCGCGCTCGACAGCGTGGGACGCGGGCTCGATGCAGCAGGCGATGCGGCCAGCAAGGCCTGGAATGCAGTGAAGTTCTGGTAGCGTTGCCGAACCATCATCCATAAACAAGGCGCAGCCATGGGGTTGGGCCTTGTTCTTTTTGTGTCAACTCATGTCCTACCTGGATCTCAAAAAACTTCCGCGAAAGTTGCAAGCCACACTGGACAAGCACTTTGATAACGATGAGTCAAAACGCAGGGCTGCGCTGGCGCCGTGGTGTGCGGCCGTTTGCTCCTCCGTCTGGCCCCGAGGAACCTGGCCCTGGTCGCTGTCTGCCTATTGGTGGCGCCCAAGAGTAGCTCGTCTGATCAGGGAACAAACCGAGACCTTCTTCACCATGCACGTCGGTGACCTTTCCAATCTGCCCTCCCTATTCGACCCCCACCTACCCTTCTTCCCCACCCCTCTGACCAACGTGACCAAGCCGATGGTCAGTCCGTGGCCCGACGTGCTTAGCGACGCCGAATATTGGGCCTTCGTGATGCAGTTGCATGACGGGGACGAGGCTTGGGCGCGCAATCGTCTGGGCGGATGGATACCGCAAATGCGCGAGGCGGTGCATCCGCACGGAACGAAACGCCTGTTCTTTTGGCGCTCCAAGTCTGCCATCTTGAGCGACCTGAATTGGCGCATGTCAGCACAGAACGTCGGCGACTACACCTGACGATGAGGGCCCGTTGGGGAACAAGTTGTGCATTTGACCGCCGCCAGCTGCGGGATCCGATGGAAGACGCGCCAAGGTCGTCGCAAGACTCGTCTGGCCGGCAGACCCGCAACAAAGGCCGCCGATGGTTGATTCCCACCGCCTGACTGAACAACCCAGCGGAAGAGCGCGAAGGCAGACCCAGCAGATACCCATTGCCGATGAAGTCACTACGGTCAGAATAGCCATGGACTTCTCCTCCAAAGTTGATGAAGATTCCCATATCGGTTGGAACGTAGCAACGAACCATTGGCCACATCAATGTCTACCGCACACCATCATGCAGCACCTGTGTCGCTTCCTCCGGAGTCGGCGATTGCCAAGGCTTACGCATCGATGAACCTCGCAGATGCTTACTCGATCGAGCTTCCCACCGGAGCGTCGACCAATCCCGAATTGTTGGCGAGGTTCATCTTCGCTCACCAAGCGCCCTGGATCAGCAGACTCATGACGCTGCGAGACGCGCTCGTTGCCGGTTTCGGCCTCAAGACAGCGAGGCATCTCTCATCACTGAATTCGCAGATCGGAGAGGGCCGACTCGGCATCTTTAAGATCTACAGCACAAGTCCAACTGAAGTTGTTCTTGGAGAAGACGACAAGCACCTGGACTTCAGGCTCTCTGTTCTGTGTTCCGGTCAGTCGTCGCCGGGAACGAAACGTCACTTGACTATGTCGACCGTTGTCCATTGCCACAATCGATTAGGTCGTCTCTATATATTTTTCATTGCCCCGATTCACCGCTTAGTCGTTCAGTCCAGTCTTCGTAGTGCGGCACGGATCGGGTGGCCGCCGGGGACACAGGCGCGGGGGACACCCGCATGAATTCCGAGAGCGCGGGCAACCGGTTCGGCAGTGGCCGCAACGTCAGGCGCATCGAAGATCGCCCACTGCTGATCGGGCAAGGCAGCTTCACCGACGACGTGTCGGTCGCAGGTCAGGCGCGCATGGCCTTCTTGCGCTCGCCGCATGCGCATGCCCGCATCGTCTCGATCGACACGGCAGCAGCACTCGCGATTCCCGGAGTGATCGCCGCATACACCGGTGCGGACCTCGTGAAGGCAGGCGTCAAGCCGGCCATCACAACAGGCCTTCAACGCCCTGACGGCACGCCCATGGCAGCGCCGCCGCGGTATCCGCTCGCACACGACATGGTCCGCTTCGTCGGCGAGCCGGTCGTCGCCGTGGTGGCCGAGTCGCGCGAGACCGCTTTGGCCGCAATCGATGCAGTCTGGGTGACGTATGACGAACTCCCATCCGTCACCGACGCGGCGGCCGCGATGAGCTGCGGTGCACCGGTGCTGTATGCGCAAGCGCCCGACAACGTGTGCGCCCAATCGCACCACGGCGACACGGCCACGGCGAATCTTGCGTTTGCGAAGGCTGCACACATCGTGTCGCTCGACCTCGTGAATCAGCGGCTGGCTCCCAGCCCGATGGAGCCTCGCAGCGTGCTCGCGGAACTCGATGCCTCCAGTGGCAGGCTCATCATTCGGATATCCAGCCAAATGCCGACCGCCGTGCGCGAGGGCCTTTGCGCGATGCTGCCCGATCTTCAAAGCAGCCAGGTCCGAGTCATCGTCGGCGATGTCGGCGGCGGCTTCGGCATGAAAAGCGGCGTCTACCCGGAAGACGTCGTTGTCGTTCACGCGACGCGTAAGCTTGGGCGCCCTGTGCGCTGGCAGGCCGAACGCATGGAGGATTTCCTGTCCGCCTATCACGGGCGCGACGTGAGCAGCCATGCCGAACTGGCGCTCGACGCGAAGGGGCGTGTGCTGGCATTGCGCGTGCGCTCAATTGCCAACGTCGGCGCGTACTGCACGGTCGCGGGTGCACTGATCCAGCTTCTGGTCGGGCCTTGGGTATCGACCAGCATCTACGACATCCAATGCGTCGACCTCACGTTCACCGCCGTGCTCACCAACTGCGCACCGACTGGCCCTTATCGAGGCGCCGGTCGACCGGAAGCGATCTACATCATCGAGCGACTGATAGACGCCGCCGCGCGCAGGCTGAACATGGACCCGGTGGAACTGCGCCGCCGCAACATGATCGGCCCGCAGCAGATGCCCTACCGCAATCCGCTCGCCCAGACCTACGACAGCGGGCACTTCGAGAAGATCCTCGACCAGGCCTTGCATCTGGCAGACTGGCAGGGTTTTGAAACACGCCATGCGGCATCGCTTGCCAACGGCAAGCTACGAGGCCGAAGCGTCACGACCTTTCTTGAATGGACGAGCGGCATGGCGTTCGACGAGACGGTTCGTGTGGACGTGACAGCCGACGGTTTCATCGAAATCACATCGGCCACGCAGGCCATGGGTCAGGGCATCCAGACCAGTTATGCGCAACTGGCGATCGATGTGTTCGGTGTGTCCATCGACCGCATCCGCGTTCTGCAAGGCGACACCGACCGCGCCAACGGATTCGGCAGTGCCGGGTCGCGCTCGCTCTTCGTCGGAGGGTCTGCCGTTCAGGCGGCGTCGACGAAGACGGTCGACCACGCACGCGAGTTGGCGGCAGACGTTCTCGAAGCGGCTGCTGCGGACATCGAATACGTTGAAGGCCGCCTGAGCGTCGTGGGCACCGACCTGGGCATTGACCTCTTCGATCTCGCTGTGCGTCAACCCACATCTCGCATCACTGTCGATGCGCAACACAGCGTGGGCGGACCAAGTTGGCCCAACGGCTGCCATGTGTGCGAGGTGGAGATCGACCCGGACACCGGGCACGTCGACATCGTGGGCTACGCATCGGTCAACGACATCGGCCGCGTCGTCAGCCCGACCATCGTGGTCGGGCAGATAGAAGGTGGCGCGATGCAGGGCATCGGGCAGGCTCTGTGCGAGCAGATGGTGTATGACCGCGACAGCGCGCAGTTGCTGACTGCGAGCTTTCTGGACTACGCCATGCCTCGGGCAGATATGTTCCACGCTTTCAAGACGACCTTCGACACGTCGATTCCTTGTCAGACGAATCCGCTGGGGGCAAAGGGGGTGGGAGAGCTGGGCACCATCGGCGCGACGCCTGCGGTGGTCAACGCGGTTGCGGATGCGTTGGCACGTGCTGGGTTGGGGCGGGAGGCGGATCGGATTCAGATGCCGCTGACGTCGGAGCGGGTGTGGCGGGCGCTTCAGGGTGGGGGCGATATTGGTTGACGCGAGAGCCAGTGGTTCAAGTTAAGACAAAGTCCCCGCGCCGCGATCGCGTCGTTGAATGCCACAAATTTCGTGCGCCTAGCTCGGCATCCAAACAATCGAGACATCCGACGTAAAGTTCAAACTGCCGAAAAATGCTGAGCCACTCCCTGAAGTTGAAGTGAACTGGGTGTACGTGCGGAGGCTTGGTATCCTCGCTCGTGGCACACCGCCCGATCAGCACATGGCGCTTGCCACTGCGGGGCAATGCACTTCAGGATAAAGGCTAGATAGGGAATGGTGAAAAGGACGCAACCTCACAGTCAATCTGCATCGCAAAGCGAGGCGCCTGCGGTACAGGAGGTCGAACTTGACGAGGCTGACATCCTTGCGGACCGGATGCGCGGCCTAGGCGCTCAGGAAGATATCCGTGAGCAGCTCGTTGTTGATAACCGCGTTTTCGCCCGCATCACCGACGGCATCTACCGCCGCCCCTCGTCCGCGCTACGCGAGCTGATTTTCAACGCGTACGACGCAGATGCGACCGAGGTGATCATCAACACGGATGCCCCGCGCTTCACACGTATGGAAGTTGTGGACAATGGCAATGGCATGAATGAGCGTTCGCTATCGAACCTGCTGAAACATATCGGCGGCAGCTCGAAACGAACCAACCGTGGCAGAGAGATCGGCACTGCTTCCGGCGACGATGCGGACTTGAGTCCTGGGCGGCGGCGACTGATCGGCAAGATAGGTATCGGCCTATTCGCGGTTGCGCACTTGACGACCCACTTTCAGATCATCACAAAAGCCCGCGGCGAGAAGGACTGGCTCGTCGCGGATATATGGCTCAAGACGTTTACCGAAGATCTTCTGCGAGAAGCGCCGACTGACGGTTCCAAGCCCAAATTCATTACAGGCGACGTTGTTCTGTCGCGCGAGACCGCAAACTCTCAAGAAGACCACGGCACGACCGTGACGCTGTTTGAAATTCGTTCGGCAACACGGGATGTTCTTCGACGGCGAGAGCTGTGGGAATCAATCCTCGATCGCCAAGCGATTGACGAAGACACGTCAGAAAAAAAACGCCAGGCTCCAGACGTGCATATCGGATTCACAGATAACGACGGGGTTATCTATCGCGTGATGCCGAACTTGCCTTGGGCGTCGGAAGATTCTCCTGAGACCCGTTTTCGTAGGTTCTATGCGAGCGTCGCGACAGGCAGCAAGGCGAATACTAAGAATCCCGACATCGACGAATTTCTCGACGAGTACTTTGCGATGATTTGGCGCCTTAGCCTAGCAGCGCCACTGCCATACCTCGACCGACATCCGTTGAAGACACCGCTCAATGGCGGCATCGAGGTCTACGAGATCGAGAACAAGTCCAAGGGGCGCGCAACGCCACTCGAGGGATCTACAGACACGACCGCAGCAGACAAGGTCGGCCTGTCCTTGGAAGAGGACCCGGCTGGCGGGTTCGGTGTGCTCATCGACGGAGTAAAGCTCTTCCGCCCTGTGGAGTTGCCGCAAGAGATCGCAAAGAGCCAGCGCCCCTCGCGGCAGTCGGCACCACTGCTCTTTGTAGGGAAAGTCGAGTCTTCTCTCGGGAGGTACGACGCCAGCCGCAGTGGTGGCCCGCTCGAATTCGAGGCGTACTTCTACTGGAATACGGTGATCGTCCCGAAGCAGAACCGTGGGGTGCTCATTCGAATCAACAATGCAAGCGGCGTGCTATACGACGACAGGTTCCTCGACTATCAGGTGTCAGAACTCAACCGGCTCAACCAGATCACGGCTGAGATCTTCGTCAAGGCAGGAATGGATGCGGCGCTGAATATCGATCGCGAGTCATTCAATGTCAGCCATCCGCACTATCAGTACCTGAGTAATTGGGTGCACAGCAGCCTGCGGCAGATCACAAACCTGCTGAAGGAAGCCAGCAAGAAGGGACGAAGTGAGGCGAAGACAAGCCGACTGACGAGCACAATTTCCGCCATAGACGAAGGTCTGGACTCGATCTGGGCCAAGCGGGCAGACCCGCTCGAAGAGCGGCCCGAAATCGTCGTCGGAGAGAAGTCGGCGGCGCAGCCGGCAAAGCAACTTCGGTTGGAAGGCGCCGTCGCCTATGACGTAAGCCCGGCCGTTCTAAAGTCCGTCAATGCCGCGAAGTCCGCAGGAATCAGCATCGCGGAACTTGGCCCGCTGGAAATCGCGAAGGCCGTATTCGGCGTAATGGCCGCGTATGGCGTTCTGGACAAGATGGACTACTCCGACCAGGAATCCATGTTCGAGGACATTCTGAAAATTCTCATGGTCGAGACGAAGCAATGAGCGGCGGAATCCCGAACGCGGCCGTACCCTATGATGATTTTGCAGATGGTGTTGTCCCACCCGAAATGGAAGACACCGGCAAAATCGTGCGCAAGCTTGAGGCTTGGCACAAGCCGCGCAAGCAGCTTGTTCGCCGCGGATGGCGTGACAACGTGCGCCGACTAATGGGGGAGCTCAAGCTCCCCGTAGGAGCCGAGCGCGTATTCCGGTATTTCACGCTTCCTGCGCCTGAAATGTTAGACGTCCGGACGCTTGAGCAAGCGGCGCGCGAGAAAGAGTTCAAGGTGCAGTTCGTCGGCTTTACGAACGCGAGAAGCGGTTCGGACGACGATCGCCAACTGCAGCTCGGCCAGACGATGCTTCGCGCGCAGGCCGACTGGGTGCACAGTGCGTCCTCTATCCTGCACTACAGGCTAGAAGAGCTTGTCGAAGGCGATAGGCCGGTAGCTCGGACGAGGCTGAAGGACTATGGACCATTCCATGTCATCAATCTGGACCTCTGCGACTATCTACTTGCTCCTGGGCCACACGCGAAGCTGTTAGATGCTCTCAGCCGCATCCTTGAGATGCAGACGACGCGCCATAGCGACGACTGGCTCCTATTCATTGCCACCCGCTTTGACGCCGACAGCACCTGCCCTGAGAAGTTTGAGCGGATACGAGAGGCCATTACATCAAACTGCGCGGTCAGCAATGAGTTCAAGACCGGCCTCGAGGCGCTTCTCAAGATCGGCGTCGGCACGCACGACGAAATACTGTCCAACCCCGCGCAGCTCAGCCAGGATCACTTGCGCGACACGATCAGCGTTGGTCTGACAAAATGGCTTGCGTCCCTATTACTCAAGGCAAATCCGCCCTTTGAGCTGGAGATGATGCGCACGTACGTCTATGCAGTCGATGGTTCGAAGCACGACATGCTGTCGCTCGTCTACCGGTGCAGGTACAAGGGTACCCCAGCCCCAGCAGCCACGTCGGCTGAAGAAGCTGCCACTGCGGAGGCAACGAGGGAAGTACTGCTAGGCCTGCGGGCGCTTGATAAGACCCGCAAACTGGTTGACCTTGATGCCGAGCTTCGCGGCGATGACGCTATCCGGCAAGAACTGGCTGATGAGACAAAAGCGCTCCTGAAGCAGGCCAACTATAGCGACGACGTTCTCGGCGACTACGAAGCCTGGGCCGAAATTGAGGCAGTGAAAGCAGAGGGAGGTGGCTAGACGCCGCGCATCAAGAAATCGCGGCGAGCCCGGATTTTTGCTTTCCAGCGCGTAGCAGTGCTGCATTCTGCTTTCTCTTGGGCGCTTCGGAAGTGACGATCTCGTTCAAGCTCGCTGCGACGGCTCTCGCCATCGGAGGAGGGACTGCTTCGCTCACCTGAGTGATCTGCGAAGAAAGCGATCCCTTCAGCTCGTATGTATCAGGAAAGCCTTGCAGCCGCATTGCCTCAAACACGCTTAGCCGACGCTGGCAATTCGGATGGATGTGCACCTCGCGGTTTCCGTATGCAACTGTCACGCTCGGCTTGTCCCAGGAAAGCGTCTTGAAACTTCGGCTGCCCCGCTGTCCTTCAACGAGGGCTCCTGGTGTCGAAAACTTCTTCGACTTCGGCGCCATGCACCAGTGATTCGGATGGAATGCGATGTCGTCTGCACACATGTAACGCCGGAAGTGCGCAGGCTCCGGCAGGTCCTTGAACGCATGGCGCACCGTCAAATGCTCGCCCGGAAAATCGATCTTGGGCGGCACCGCCCATTCAACCTTAGGATACAACTTTGAATTCAATCCGACGAGGATAAGCCGCTCGCGCTTCTGAGGAACCCCATAGTTCCGCGCGTCTAGAACTGACTCGAATACGTTAAAACCGAATTTTGCTAGCGTTTTTTTCAGCAGCTCAAAATGGTCGGAATGCGGCTCCTGCCTCAGCGCCACAACATTTTCAAGCACAAAGAAATGCAGCGGCTTACGTTTATTCAGCCTATTGATCAGCTTTGCGTAGACAAACGGCAGCTCGTGTCGCGGGTCATTGTCGATGGGAGACCTATTGGCCCGGCTGAAACTCTGGCACGGAGGTCCGCCAATCACTCCGAACGGCTCAAACGTATCGCCCGTCAGTTTGTCGAGCACTTTTAGCGTCAGATCCCGAACGTCTTGGCAGTGGCCTGCCGCAGGCTTCCCGGTGCGATTCGAGTTGTAAGACATGATCGCATCGGGTCTGATGTCGAAGGCAAGGTCGACCCCGAAGCCCGCGTCTTCGAAGCCGAGGTCGAGGCCACCAGCACCGCAAAACACGCTTAGCAGGCCTCTTTTCTGATTTTTATCCATCTTCTCGACTATGCGTCTGCGTAGCACAATCATTCAGTGTAGCTGCGCCCGATCCGGCATGGCTGATCAAATTTTGTTCAATCGACGCATTGCATCGCGCGCTTCAACCGCTAGTGCGGATGCACTTTGCTCCGAAAGAAATGCAGCGAGCACTTCTTGAAGTCCTATCGAGCGCCGTATATCGCACTCCCACAGAACCAAAACGGACCAGCCCAGATCCCTTAACCTGAGGAGGTTGCGCTCATCGCGCGCACGATTGACCGTTATCTTCGCCCCCCAGTATTCTTGGTTGGACTTTGGTTTCGATCCGAGGGGGCATTCATGGCCATGCCAGAAGCATCCGTGAACCAGAATCGCCTTGCGATGACGCGGGAGCACAATGTCCGGGCGGCCAGGAAGATCCTTGCGATGGAGACGAAAGCGGTAGCCCATGCGATGAAGCAGCGAACGCACAGCAATTTCTGGCTGGGTATCCTTGCTTCGGATCCTGCTCATGAGAGCGGACCGTCGGTCCGGGTCGATCGTGTCCAAAGTGCTTTGACCGTGTATGGCGCCGTGCGCGTCCCTTTCTAAATTTTCCTCCATGACAGCCCCGGTTCCGGCTCCCTCGATCAGCGGGGAGCAGTCATCACGCTTGACTGGCTTACCACAGCATTCTCAGACTTCGCCGCGTGAATCTCTTGCGACTTCGACAACACCGGACCCGATGGTCCAGAACTACCGCCGCACCCCGACTGGTAGACCGGGGTACAGCGCTTTGAGTTGGCATCATCGATGTGCAGCATGTGGCGAAGTTCGGCGGCGGAAGTACCCGGCCGAATTCACCGAAGAATCGAGGGGTAGCCCTAGAGCACGACCCGCGCACCGCCTCTTCGAACATAAGAGATTTTCGCGCGCGTCAACCTCGTGTACATGCCCGCCTTTGCCGACCCATGGCCCGATACGGTAATCGTCCAACAGCCTGTTGGACAACTGCCATGGACCCACAACCCTATATTGCGAACCAGGATGAAAAATTCGCGCCTGAAGCCAGGGCTCAGGCTCAATTGAAAGAAACGGATCGGACCAACATGATCACATTACCCACCTACGACGACGTGCTCGCTGCCGCCAAGCGGATCGAGGGTCAGGCGCACCGAACACCCGTGATGCAGTCGCGCACGGCAAACGAGTTGTTGAAGGCGCAATGCTTCTTCAAGTGCGAGAACCTGCAGCGCGTCGGTGCATTCAAGTTTCGAGGGGCGTTCAACGCGCTGTCGCGTTTTGGCGTAGCACAACGCCGTGCTGGTGTGGTCGCCTTCTCTTCAGGCAATCATGCTCAGGCAATAGCGCTTTCTGCAAAGCTGCTGAACATCCCTGCCACGATCGTGATGCCGCATGACGCTCCGCGGGCCAAGGTGGCCGCGACCCGAGGCTATGGTGCCGAGATCATTGCGTACGACCGCTTCACGGAGGATCGAGAAGCCATCGGCACCCGCCTTTCGCAAGAGCGTGGAATGACCTTGATTCCACCCTATGACCACCCGGATGTCATCGCGGGGCAAGGCACCGCAACGAAGGAGTTGCTCGAAGAGGTGGGGCCGCTCGACTATTTGTTCGTCTGCATGGGCGGCGGCGGTCTTCTCAGCGGCGCAGCGCTCGCCGTGCGAGCGCTCTCGCCAGACTGCAAGCTCTACGGCGTCGAACCGGAGGCCGGTGATGATGGGCGGCAGTCGCTTCGGGCAGGCAAGATCGTCCACATCGATACGCCGCACACCATTGCAGACGGCGCGCAGACTCAGCATCTCGGTCAATTGACCTTCGAGATCATTCGCCGCGATGTCGACGACATCGTCACCGCAAGCGACGGGCAACTTGTGGAAGCCATGGCCTTCTTCGCCGAGCGGATGAAGCTGGTTGTCGAACCGACGGGTTGCCTGGGACTTGCCGGCGCTCGCCATGGGGGCTTGCCTATCGATGGCAAACGGGTGGGCGTGTTGATCAGCGGCGGCAACATCGATCTACAGCGCTACTGTGAGTTGCTTGGTTCCCGTGTGTGAGCAGCGGGCCATTCCGTCGAACGGCGAGATCAGGCACAGGTCTTCGGGCCGTGGAGAAGACTCTTTGCGCCTGCGCAATTTCACTTCGCGTCCCAATCGCTCGCCAGGGCACGCACCCCAGGCCATTACACGCCTATCGATAGAACGCTTCCACCTTCCCCGTCAACTTGACCATCATTGGTTTTCCCTTTCGGTCCAGCGTGCGAGCGGCAGGCACTTTCACCCAGCCTTCGCTGATGCAGTATTCCTCGACGTCGAAGCGCTCCTTGTCGTTGAGGCGGATGCCGATGTCATGTTCGAACACGGCTGCAATGTGATGCGGGCTGGTCGGGTCAACCGACAGGCGGTCGGGCAAAGGGGGAGCGGCTTTGGCTTCAGTCATGGATGACCTCTGGTTTGGATGGATGCAAAAGCCCCCATTCTCGATGACGCGGTCAGTTCGCAATGCGTGCGCCCGGGTTGCGGCCTGGTCACGGCTTTTGCGGCGCCCCCTTCGACATGACGACGTGCATCGCGTGTGGCGTGCCAACATGCTCCGTCACTTGGAAGCCTGACAGGTCGATACCCGTGAAGAGGTGTTCTCCGGCCCCGAGCACGGTCGCCCCAATCGCGAGGTGCATCTCGTCGATCAGGCCGGCGCGCAGGTATTGCTGAATGGTCGCGACACCGCCGCCGACGCGCACGTCTTTGCCTTGGGCCGCCTCCCTGGCGCGTTCGAGCGCGGCGTGGATGCCGTCGGTAACGAAGTGAAAGGTCGTGCCACCTTTCATGGTGATCGATTCGCGGGGGTGGTGGGTCAGCACGAACACGGGCACATGGTAGGGCGGGGTGTCGCCCCACCAGCCCTTCCAGTTGTCGTCGGGCCATGGTCCACGGATGGGGCCGAACATATTGCGGCCGAGAATCCATGCGCCGACGTTGGCGAAGCTGCGGATGGCGAAATCGTCATCGACACCGGTGGCACCGCCTTCGTTGCCGAACATCTTCTGAAAGGTGCGGGTGGAGAAGGCCCATTCGTGCAGCGCCATGCCGCCGACGCCGAGGGGATTTTCAAGGCTCTGGTTGGGGCCTGCGCCGTACCCGTCGATGGATACGCTGAAGGCACAGACTCTTAACTTGGACATGTCGAGGTTCTCCGATGAGGGTGGTGAGACCTTGCGGCGGCCCGAAGTCGGGGTCGGTCGGATGATCGAATATCCGTCGCTTTGCAAATACAACGAATAGTGGGGGATTAAACGACGGCTGGGTAAGGAAAAGTTCCTTCACCGATCTGCGGCGACACACGCCAAAGGGCATTGATCCTTTTGGCTGAATTTTTCCACCATCCTGCCGCGGTCAATCAGCCGCTGCAGGCACCGGCAACCAGCGAAGCGATACTGAACGCGATCAACGCGGTGCAAGCCGCTGCATGCAGGTGAATTGATGGACCGCGACACCCTCCTCACGGCAACACAATGGCTCGCCCGGCGCGAGCCGGCTGTGGTCGTCGAAGTGACCGTGGCGCGGGGTTCTGCCCCGCGTGCCGCGGGCACCCGCATGCTCGTCTCAGCCCGGGAGTGCGTGGGCACCATCGGCGGCGGTCACCTCGAATTGATGGCCATCGATCACGCGCGCGAGATGCTGCGCACGAAGGAGTTAGCGCCCCAGTCGCAGCATTTCCCGCTCGGCCCTGCCCTCGGCCAGTGTTGCGGCGGCGCGGTGACACTCGGTTATGCGGCGCTCGACAGCAATGCACTCGCGCACTGGCCGGCTTCGGCGCCTTTGTTCCACCTGCAACTGTATGGCGCTGGGCATGTCGGACGTGCCATCACAACCTTGCTTGCGACACTGGACGTGGTTGTTGACTGGATCGACGAGCGTGAACAGGAATTCGCGAGCCTCACGACACTGGGAACGCCGTGGCCGCCTCATATCCGCCAAGTCTGCGTCGATGCAGTGGAAGGCGAGGTCCGTACCGCACCACCCGGCGCGTTCTACCTGGTGCTCACGCACAACCACGACCTCGACCTGCGCATCACCGAGACCGTCTTGCGGCGCGGCGACTTCGGCTACCTCGGGCTGATCGGCTCGAAAACCAAGCGGCAGCGTTTCATTCATCGCTTCGAGCATCGCGGCATCGCGTCCGAGGCCATCGACCGGATGACATGCCCGATCGGCGTGGAGGGCATCACTGCGAAGCAACCGGAAATCATCGCAGCCGCTGTAGTGGCGCAGCTTCTTCAGGTCTGCGAGCGCGGGTAGGCGTTGCTCACCACCATGGGCACTGCGGGCAGACGGATGTGAATTTCAGATGCCTCAGGGGAGATGGGGTGATTTTTGAGAGACCCCTCACCCAGCCCTCTCCCCCCGCCGGGGGAGAGGGAGCCGAAATGCGTTACTTCGAAGCCGGCCACAGCGAACTGGCCTGCATTGCTCCCTCGCCCCTTCGGGGAGAGGGCTGGGGTGAGGGGCCTGGGCCTCTGAGCAAACATGAACTAGTCATGCGTCAACCCCGCCTTCTTCAAACCTCGTAGGGGAAAAAATTGCTCCAACGGCCATCTTCCGCGTGTCCAGCGTACGTAAAGGTCAGCGTGGGGAGAGGGAGCAAAGGACGTCGGTCACGGACGGCTGGTACCTTTGCGTATTAACTGGATTTCTTGAATCCGGCACCGGCTTCAACTTCCACGATAGGTCGAATAGGCCCACGGGCTGGCCAACAGCGGCACGTGATAGTGCGACTCCGTATCGGCCAAGCCGAAATCGAGCGGCACGCTGTCGAAGAACGGTGGATCGGGCAAGTTCACGCCGCGCGACCGGAAATACGCGGCCACTTCGAAGACCAGTCGATAACGGCCCGCCTGCAGGGTTTCGCCCTCGAGCAGCGGCTTGTCGGCGCGGCCGTCATGGTTGAGCACCAGCGACTTCAGCAGCTCGGCCGCCTCGCCGTCGAGGCGGTACAAAGCGACCACCATGCCAGCCGCCGGGCAGCCGTTCATCGTGTCAAGAACATGCGTGGTGAGTCTTCCCATGATGTGAGCCTTCCGATGATCCTTCAGGTCCAACAAAAATGTCTTGTCTGCACTGTTGCCCAAGGACTGAGAGGCTGACAGTATCTCGATCATGCCCACTCATCACGCCAAAAGGCCCCTCCTCGTCGTCGCAAGTGCTCGCCATCGCACAAGCTACGGCTGCGCTTTTGCGCTTAGATCAGGCGCCTTTTGACGTGCTGCTCGGACACGCTCGAAATACTCTCAGCCTCGGAGCCGCATGAAACCTTCCTCTTATCCGCGCGACATGATCGGCTATGGCGAACAAGCACCGCATGCCCAATGGCCGGGCAATGCTCGCATCGCCGTACAGTTCGTTCTCAACTACGAAGAGGGCGGCGAAAACTCGGTGCTGCATGGCGATGCCGGCAGCGAGCAATTCCTGTCCGAAATGGCGAACCCGCCCAGCTTCCCGGCCCGCCACCTCAGCATGGAGTCGATCTACGAATACGGCTCGCGTGTCGGCGTGTGGCGGCTGCTGCGTGAGTTCGAGAAGCGCGGCCTGCCGCTCACGGTGTTCGGTGTCGCGATGGCGCTTGAGAGACACCCGGAATTGACACGTGCATTCGTCGAGCTCAATCACGAGATCGCCTGTCACGGCTGGCGCTGGATTCACTACCAAAGCGTCGACGAGGACACCGAGCGCGAACACATGCGCGTCGGCATGGAGATCATCGAACGGCTCACCGGTGAACGGCCGCTCGGCTGGTACACCGGCCGCGACAGCCCCAACACCCGGCGCCTGGTGGCCGACTACGGCGGCTTCGATTACGACAGCGACTACTACGGCGACGACTTGCCTTTCTGGACACGCGTCACTCGCACTGACGGCAGCAGCGTGCCGCATCTGGTCGTGCCGTACACGTTGGACACCAACGACATGCGCTTCGCGCTGCCGCAAGGCTTCGCAACTGGCGACGACTTTTTTAGCTACCTGCGCGACAGCTTCGACGTGCTGTATGCCGAGGGTGCCGAGTGGCCGAAGATGATGAGCATCGGCATGCACTGCCGCCTGCTCGGCCGCCCGGGGCGCTTCAAGGCACTACAGCGCTTTCTCGACCATGTCGAGTCGCACAACCGAGTCTGGGTCTGCAAGCGCATCGACATCGCCCGCCATTGGCGAGCGCACTTCCCTGCCCCCACATTCGATCAAGGAATCACCTGATGGCACTCACGCTGGCCCAGATCAACAGCGCATCGGCGGCGCACGCCCTCGAATGGCTGGACGGCGTCTACGAGCATTCACCGTGGATTACCGAGTTGGCGCTGGCCGAGCGGCCGTTCAAGAGTCTCGCGCACCTCAAGCTGGCCTTGGTCAAGGTGGTTCGCAACGCTGGCCTTGACCGGCAGCTCGCACTCGTGCGAGCCCACCCCGAACTGGCCGGCAAGGCGATGGTGGCCGGTGCGCTCACGGCGGAATCGACGAACGAGCAGTCGACCTCCGGATTGACCCATTGCACGCCGCAAGAGTTCGCGACGATTCAGCAGCTCAATGCCGACTACAACGCGAAATTCGGCTGGCCGTTCATCCTTGCCGTGCGCGGTCCGCGCGGCCTGGGGCTGGCACGCGCAGAGATCATCACCGCTTTCGAGCGACGCCTTGAAGGCCACCCGGATTTCGAGTTGGCCGAGTGCCTGCGCAACATTCATCGCATCGCCGAGATCCGTCTCAACGACAAGTTCGGTGTCACGCCGGCGCTCGGAAACCGCGTATGGGACTGGTCCGAATCGCTGGCGCAGCACACTGACCCGGGTTATGCCGAGCTCGGGCAACTCACCGTCACGTACCTCACCGACGCTCACCGCGCCTGCGCGCAACGCCTGTCGCACTGGATGCGCGAGTGCGGGTTCGACGAGGTGAGCATCGATGCTGTCGGCAATGTGGTCGGTATCTATCACGCGGACGACCGCAACGCGAAGCGCCTCTTGACCGGCTCACACTACGACACCGTGCGCAACGGCGGCAAGTACGACGGCCGGCTTGGCATCCTCGTGCCCATGGCTTGCGTGCGCGAGTTGCACGCGCAAGGCCGGCGCCTGCCCTATGGAGTCGAGGTGATCGGTTTTGCCGAAGAAGAGGGCCAGCGCTACAAGGCCACCTTTCTCGGCTCAGGCGCCATCATCGGGCAGTTCAATCACGCATGGCTCGACCAGAAGGACGCCGATGGCATCACGATGCGCTCTGCGATGCAGCATGCCGGCCTGTGCATCGCCGACATCGACCGGCTTGCCCGCGCTCCGTCGAAGTACCTCGGCTTTGTCGAAACGCACATCGAGCAAGGACCGGTGTTGAACGAGCTTGACATGCCGCTCGGCGTGGTGACGTCCATCAACGGCGGCGTGCGCTACGTCGGCGAAATGGTGGGCATGGCCAGCCATGCCGGCACCACGCCGATGGAGCGGCGGCGCGATGCGGCCACAGCTGTCGCGGAACTGACGTTGTACGTCGAGAAGCGCGCCGGTTCCGAGCCCGACGTGGTGGGCACCGTCGGCATGCTGAACGTGCCCAACGGTTCGATCAATGTCGTGCCCGGTCGCTGCCAGTTCAGCCTCGACCTGCGTGCCACCACCAATGCCAAGCGCGACGCGCTGGCAAAAGATGTGCTCGCCGAACTCGATCGCATCGTCCAACGGCGCGGTCTGCGCTGCAAGCTCGAAGAAGCGATGCGTGCATCGGCTGCGCCCAGTGCATCTGAATGGCAGGCGCGCTGGGAACGCGCGGTCGAGTCCGTCGGCCTGCCGGTGTTTCGCATGCCCAGCGGCGCTGGCCACGACGCGATGAAGCTGCATGAGGTGATGCCCCAGGCCATGCTGTTCGTGCGTGGCGGCAACTCGGGCATCAGCCACAACCCACTCGAGATCATCACCAACGACGACGCCGAACTGTGCGTGCAGGCCTTCCAACATTTGCTCGAACAACTGGCGAGCGAACTGAACAAGCCGAACCAACCATGACCACACCCTACGACCAACTCGACGCCTGGATCGACGCCCACTTCGACGAGGAAGTGCGCTTCCTGCAGGCTCTGGTGCAGGTGCCCACCGACACGCCGCCGGGCAACAACACACCGCATGCCGAGCGCACCGCCGCGCTGCTCGACAGCTTCGGCTTCGAAGCCGAACGGCACCCGGTGCCCGAATCGACTGTGCGGGAGCATGGTCTCGCCTCCATCACCAACTTGATCGTCCGGCGGCGCTATGGCAGCGGCAGGACGATTGCACTCAACGCCCACGGCGACGTGGTCCCGCCCGGTGAAGGCTGGACCCACGCCCCCTACGGCGGCGAGGTGGTCGACGGGAAGCTTTATGGTCGCGCGTCGGCTGTGAGCAAGAGCGACTTCGCGACCTACACCTTTGCGACCCGCGCGATCGAGTCACTGAACGCGCAACTCAAAGGCAGCGTCGAGCTTCACTTTACCTACGACGAGGAGTTCGGCGGCGAACTGGGCCCCGGCTGGCTGCTCGACAAGCAGTTGACCAAACCCGACTTGCTGATCGCTGCCGGCTTCAGCTATGAGGTGGTCACCGCACACAACGGCTGCCTGCAGATGGAAGTCACCGTCCACGGAAAGATGGCCCATGCCGCGATTCCTCACACCGGGGTCGATGCCTTGCAGGGTGCGGTGGCGATCCTCAACGCGCTGTATGCGCAGAACACGCTGTACCGGGACATCACGTCGAAGGTCCCGGGGATCACGCACCCGTATCTGAACGTGGGCCGCATCGAGGGCGGCACCAACACCAACGTCGTGCCAGGCAAGGTCGTGTTCAAGATCGACCGGCGCATGATCCCCGAAGAGAACCCCGAGCAGGTCGAAGCAGCGATCCGCCTCGTGATCGCCGAAGCCGCAGCCACCTGCCCCGGCATCACAGTGGACATCAAGCGCCTGCTTCTGGCGCGTTCGATGCAGGCGCTGCCCAGCAATCGACCGCTGGTCGAGGCTCTGCAACGTCATGGCGAAGCGGTATTCGGCGAGTCGATTCCGACCTCAGGCACGCCGCTCTACACCGATGTTCGGCTGTACTGCGAGCGCGGCATTCCCGGGGTGATTTACGGCGCAGGTCCGCGCACCGTCTACGAAAGCAATGCCAAGCGCGCCGACGAGCACTTGGTGCTGGAAGACTTGCGTCGCGCGACCAAGGTGGTGGCGCGGAGCCTGTTCGACCTGCTGTCCTGAATTGGATATCACGGCAAGAGACCCGAAAGCTGACAGCACAGTGCCGCAGCGTTCTTTCACGGGCCTTCCACAGCCCCGTTCGCCCTTCCACAGCCCCGTTCGCCCTTCTACAGCCCCGTTCGCCCTGAGGTATCGAAGGGCTTGCCCCGCCTTTCGCTTGGGCTTCGATACCTCAGCCCTGAACGGGAATTGGATATCACTGCAAGAGACCCGAAAGCTGACAGCACAGTGCCGCAGCGCTCTTTCTCGCGCCTTCCACAGCCCCGTTCGCCCTGAGGTATCGAAGGGCTC
>JAJKJU010000144.1 GCA_021153565.1 Rhizobacter sp. | reverse complement strand
GCGTGTCCGTGCGCGAAGCATGGAACGTCAGCAAGAGCGCTCATGGCCCATGGCGAATCTCGCAAACCCCGGCACTATCGGTGGCGATGCCAACGAGTTTCCTCAGCGCAATGGGCCTGCCAGAACTGGCGCCAGCCAAGGCCTGACGCGCATGCATTTAACGCAGCGAACCGCCGTGTACGTGACCCGTATGCACGGTGGTGTGGGAGGGAGGGGCCGTGAGGTTCCTTCCTATCCCGATTCGACGTCACCAAACACCCACCGCGCGTCGTAGCCTTTGGGCTACACTACACGCATGCGCGTTGAGAAGACCCACGAGTATCGCGACTGGATCGACAACCTCAAGGATCCGGCAGGTCGTGCTCGCATCTTGATGCGCGTTGATCGGCTCATCCACGGCAATCCAGGCTCGCACCGCAACTTGACGCATGGCGTGTCAGAGCTGAAGGTCGATGCAGGTCCCGGCTACCGCGTGTACTAAGCGCAGCGCGGCGACCACTTGCTCCTTCTGCTCATCGGCGGCGACAAGTCTACGCAGGCCAAAGACATTGCCAAAGCCATTCGCCTCGCAAAGGCATACGGAGATTGACCATGGCCACAACTGCTCGCAGGAAGCCCACAAAGCTGAAGGCCTCCGCCTACGATGTGGCGGAACATCTACGCACGCCAGAAGAGATGGCAGCCTATCTCGATGCCTGGCTCGAGCAGGCACCAGACGATGTGTCCGGCATTGCCCGAGCGCTGGGTGATATTGCAAGAGCCAAAGGTATGAGCCAGGTCGCTAAAGAAGCCGGGCTCAGCCGGGAGAGCTTGTATCGAGCCCTTAGCGAAGGCGGCAACCCGAGCTTCTCCACGGTGCTCAAGGTCGCTCGGGCGCTCGGAGTGCGTCTACACGCTCAACCGGCTTGAGCCACGGTGCGAGTGACGTCGAACCCTTCGCTCGAGCGGCGGACGGCGGCATGGCGCCCTGGCCGCGAGGCGCTGTGGTACATGTTGCGCCTCGCGGCCAGGGCGCCATGCCGCGTCCGCCGCTCAGCTCAAACGTTCGCATCAAACCGACCCGCACAAGATGCCTCTATCTGCTGAACTCCAGTGTCCCGTAGGGGACAGGCCGTGAAAGCCTTGCAGGAATGCCCGTCACTGGTCTCCGCTATTGCGGAGGCGGTTTCCCATGAGGGGAACCTTCGCATTGATGTCCTGTCGCTGCTGCTGGCCGAAGATCTATACGGCGAGAAGTATCCGATCTCGAAGGAAGACTTCGCCCTCTGGTCTTCCGCAAATGCAATGCCAATCCTCTTCGAAGGCGACCTCGGTTCGGCGGAGTTCACCGGGTACATCGGCACCTGGAACCTTGAGTTTCTCCGGTGGCTGAAGGCCGTTTCTGTCGCCACGGGCGAGGAAGTGTCCATCTACTATGACCACGAGCGCGGTGATACGCCGTACGAGGGCGCATGGTGGTGCTCAAGCCCGGCATCCGTCGAGGGTGAAGTCGAGATCTTTGGAATCGAAAGCAACGACGGAATGGATGAACCGCAGTGGCGGCGCGAGGTTGTCCGCCATGCTGATGGTCAACTCGAGGTCCGCGGCGAATGACCGTACGTATTGCTTCGGCTAAAACGCCTAGACAAGATGGCTTCGTGAACTCGGGCGGCCCGTCCCCTGCAACACCGTAGGTTGCACGCCGAGGGCGTGCCGAGCCACACCAATTCACCGGACCGATGGTCGGTCGGGTCGTTGCGACTTTGCGAGGAGACGAGCCATGAACCAATCTATCACGACCCTGTACGTGGATTTGGACGTTCACAAGGACTGGCCGGTACCTCCACAGGGGACTTCCACCCCATAAGTTCGCGCCCATGCTTGGCGCACACCCTTCGCTCGAGTGGACGCGCTGCGGCATGGCGCTTGGCCCGCGAAGCCGCGGTTCTTATCATCGGCCTCGCGGGCCAAGCGCCATGCCGCAGCGCGCCCCTCAGCTCAAACGTTACAAGACTTCCATGGTCGGCCTCCTTGTCCTAGGCATCGCTGCTGTTTGGTTGTTCGTCGCAGCGTGGATTGCGCGTCGGGCGTCGAACTGGTTCCCGCTGCGCACAGCGTCCGGCGTAGTTGGCAGCATCGCATTCGTTTGCGCAGCCGCATTGCACTTCGCGGATGAAGTCATCGGAAGGTGGCAGTTTCAACGGCTGTGTGCTTCAGAAGCAGTTGTCTGGGTACATCCAAACGCGGCAAAGGTCATCGCTGCACGAGATGCTTCAAGGTCCCAGGATCTCGTTGGATTCGTCTTCCCGATCCAAGAGCAAGTGTCAGAGTATGTCGACTCAGTCACCGGAGAACCGTTTCTCAGAGTCAAGGCGTTTCACACGCCCGGCGGCTTCATCATGCGCGCTGGCCTCAACATGGGTAGCTCAACGGCGTGCTGGCCGGAGCGCTGGACTGAACCATATCGGACGCTACGACTTGACGAACTGCTCAAGCGCGGAAAGACGTGACGCCAACACTCAATTGAACCGCGTACCTGACGCGATGAATCCGAACCGGCGAGCGACCCGCCTTGGGTCCGTGTTCTGCCCGCCTCACTCGCAGCAAACGAAGGACGGACTCCACGTCTGTTCCTGACCTTGGGTCACCAAGCAGTAGGCCTGTTGCGCGACAAGCTTGTCAGCCGCACGATCTCCCGAACGGACTTCTTGCCTCGTAAGCCTTGCTACCGCTCTCTCAGCGCATACGCCTTGCCCTTGAGAATGGGCTTGAGCAAGTAGGACATGACGGTCTTCTTCCCCGTCAGCACGTCCACCTCCGCGGTCATGCCCGGAATGATTGGCATCTTCGCGTTGTCGTTGAACTGCGATTGAGTGGTCCGCACTCGCACCAGGTAGAACGCGTTGCCGCGCTCGTCGACGATGGTGTCGTGGCTGATGTTCTCCACCTTCGCTGCTAACCCCCCGTAGATCGAGAAGTCATACGCCGTGAACTTCACGGTCGCGTCCTGCCCGGGGTGGATGAAGGCAATGTCCTTGGGCTGCACCTTGGCCTCGAGGACGAGGTTGTCGTCCAGCGGAACAATCTCCACGATGTCTTTGCCCGGCTGCACGACGCCGCCCACGGTGTTGGCCAGCAGCCGCTGCACGCGGCCGCGCACGGGACTCTTTACCTGGGCCTTTTCCACACGGTCGGCCAGCGCTACAGCGCCTTCGTTGAGTGCGTTAAGTTTGCCCATGACTTCGGACAGTTCCTTGCGCGCATCGTTGCGGAAGGTGAGTTCCGTTTCCTGAATCTTTCTTTGCGCCTCGCCGATGGCGGCCTGCACTCTCGCGATTTGCGCACCGGCTTGTTCTGCTTCGCCACGGGCGCGTGATACGTCGCGTTCGAGGCGGAGGATGTCGACTTCCGACACGGCGCCGGTGGCGAGCAGCGGCTTGGTCTTGGCGAGTTCCTGCTGGCCGAATTCGGCCTGCTTCTCGGCCGATGCCTTGCGAGAACGCATCTCGCTCAATTCCTGCTGCCGCTGCTGCAGTTGCTGTTCGTTGATGGCGAGCATGGTGCGCAACTCTGACATGCGCATTTCATACAGGCGCCGCTCTTCTTCCACTGTGCGCATTTCTTCCTGGTTGTTGTCGCGCACCGCGGGAGGCTTGAACGCCGCCCCTTCGGCGATCGCGCGCAGCCGGGCCTGTCGCGCCTGCAGTGCAAAGCCCTGCGCGGCGCTTTCGCGCACGCCAGAACTGGCACGCGTCTCGTCGATCTTCAAGAGCCGCTGGCCGGCTTCGACGACTTCGCCCTCGCGCACGAGAATTTCAGTGACGATGCCGCCGTCGAGCGACTGCACCACCTGGAGCTGCTTGGACGGAATGACCTTTCCGTCGCCGCGTGTGACCTCTTCGACGTGCGCCAGAGACGCCCACACGATCATCATCAGCAGCACGACCACGGCGGCGCGGACGATCTTCTGCGCGCGATGCGTCTTGTCGCGCGACATGACGACATCGGCCTCTTGTTCGAAGTTGCGAAAGCCGGTTCTGCCGGCCGGCATCTGTTGTGCATCGGGGCCGAAGATGCGCTTGGTGAGTGGCTCGATCGCGATCCGGATGGGCTCGAGCACGAGCAGAACGACTTGGCCTGCGCGGATCAAGCGCTTGTTCGTGGCGCCTTCGGGCGAGGCTCCCGACCCCGCCAGCAGGTTCGCCTTGTTCTCGTTCATGCGGTTGTCCTCAGCCTCTGAGCCTCTGTGCCTCTCATGCGGCGCGCGCAATGCGCCCGCTCGCCAGGGCTTCCATGATGCGGTCGCGCGGCCCGTCGGCCACGATCTTGCCGCCGTCGATCACGATCACGCGGGTCACCATCGCGAGCATCGAGGTGCGGTGCGTCACGAGGACCACGGTCTTGTTCTGCACGAAGCTGTTCATGCGCGCGGTGATCTGCGCTTCGGTCGAAAAGTCCATCGCGCTCGTGGGTTCGTCGAGCAGCAGCAGCGGCGCGTTGTGCAGAACAGCGCGCGCCAGGCCGACGCTTTGCCGCTGCCCGCCCGAGAGCGACTCGCCGCGTTCTCCCACAGTCATGTCGAAGCCGCGCGGATGGTGGTTCACGAAGTCGGTCATGCCCGCGACTTCGGCCGCGGCCACAATGGCGGAGTCGTCCGCATACGGCAAGCCGAAGGCGATGTTCTCGCGCAGCGTGCCGTAGAAGAGCGTGACGTCCTGCGACACGTGGGCGGTGTTGCGGCGCACGTCGGCAGGGTCGAGTTGCCGCAGGTCGATGCCGTCGAGCAGAACGGCGCCGTCGGTGGGTTGATAAAGACCCATGATGAGCCGCTGGATGGTCGACTTGCCCGAACCCACGCGGCCGATCAGCGCGACGCGTTCACCCGCCGCTATCTTGAAGCTCATGCCCTCCAGGGCCGAATCCCGCCGGTTCGGGTAGCTGAATTTGACGTTGCGAAACTCGATGTCGCCGCGCAATTGCGGCCGTTGGATGAAGGTCTCGCCGGGCGGGCGTTCGACCGGCTTGTCCATGATCTTGTTGAGCGAGTCCAGCGCAGTGCGCGCGCTCTGGTACTGCAGCAGCAGTCCGACGATCTGCCCCGCGGGCGACAGGGCGCGAGACGACAGCATGTTCGCCGCGATCAACGCGCCCATGGTCAGCTCCTTCTGGCCGATCAGGTACACGCCGATCAGGATCATCGTGACCGTGACCAGTTGCGCGATCGAGCTCGTCGTGTAGTTGGCCGCCGAGGTCAGCGCGCGCGTCTTGACGTTGGTCGTGGACAAGAACTCGTTGGTCCGCTCCCATCTGGCCTGGATGACGCCCTCGGCCCCCTGGGACTTGATGGTCTCGATGGCGGTCAGGCTTTCGATCAGCGTCGCATTGCGCAGCGCACTTGCCTTGTAAGTCGTCTCGGACAGCTCGTGCAGCCGGTGCTGCAGCACATAGCCCATCACCAGGATGACGACGAACGCCACGATGACCGGCACCGTGAGCCAGGGTGAGATCCAGGCCATCACCACCACGAAGAGCAGCGCAAAGGGCAGGTCGATCAGCGCCGTGACTGTGCTCGATGCAATGAAGTCGCGCACCTGCTCGAAGCCGCGGAGGTTCGACGCGAACGAGCCCACCGACTCGGGTCGATGTTCGAGCCGCATGCCCAACACCTTCTCCATCAGCGTGGACGAAAGCTGCACGTCGATGCGCGCACTCGCCTCGTCGACGAAATGGCTGCGCAACAGCCGCATGAAGAGATCGGCGCCGAGGATCAGCAGCACGCCGATCGACAAGGCCCAGAGCGTCTCCACCGCGTTGTTGGGCACCACGCGGTCATAGACGTTCATCGAGAACATCGGGAAGGCGAGGGCGAAGACGTTGATCAGCAGTGCCGCCCACAGCACGTCCCGGTACACGAAGCGCTGCGTGAGGATGGCACTCCAGAACCAGTGACGAGCCGCAGGCTTGCGAACTTCCGGCGTACGCGCGTCGAAACGGAAATGCGGGCGGACGAAGATCGCGACACCGGCATAGCGTTGCGCCAGGTCGTCATGGGCGAGCGTGACCGACCCCTGGCCGGTTTCAGGCAGCAGCACTCGCGCCTGAAGGGCAACGCTTCCGTCTTTGTCCCACCCGAGCAATACGCAGGCCTTGTTGTCCTTGAGGACGAGGATCGTGGGCAGCACCGCGTTGTCGATGCGCTCGAGTGCCGTGCGCTGAAGCTTGACCGACATGCCCACCCTGGCCGCGGCGCGCTCTGCAAGGTCGAGCGTCAGCCGCCCGCCATTCTCGGTATCCAGCGGCAGCCCGGCCGACAGCGACGCGCGAGAGGCCGTCTTCCCATGCAGCCGGCAGACCTCGATCAGGCAGTCGAGCAACGGATCGGGATGGATCAGATCCTCTCGCAAACGCTGCACGGTTCCCGAGGTGGTGGTGGGTGTGCTTGCGCTTGCGCTTGGATTGGTCATGGTCAGTAGATGTCGGCGCAGTGGACTTCGTACTGACCGCGGCGTCGATCGTCGAAGTAACGTGTGAGTGTTTCTCTCACAGTACGGAACGCGAGTTGGTCCCAGGGAATCTCGTCTTCGAGAAACAGGCGGGCCTCGATGGTCTCGGGGCCCGGTGCGAAGTCTGTGTCGCGCAATTCGGCACGGTAGAAGAAATGAACCTGTGCTACGTGAACGACGTTGATGACCGTGAAGAGCCCGAGCAGGTCGACGCGCGCGCCGGCTTCCTCCACCGTTTCGCGAACGGCCCCTTCGGCGCTGGTCTCGCCAAGTTCCATGAAGCCAGCCGGCAGCGTCCACAAGCCGTATCGCGGCTCGATGTTGCGGCGGCAAAGGAGCACCTTGTCGTTCCAGATCGGAACCGTGCCCACCACATTGATAGGGTTCTCGTAGTGGATGGTGCCGCAGACCTTGCAGATCGCGCGTTCGCGGTTGTCGTCGAGAGGTATGCCGTAGGGCGCCTCGCCGCCACAGACCTTGCAGTACTTGATGCTGCGTGCTTCGAACATCGCCCCAGTTTAGCCGCGCAAGCAAGTTGCCAACACTGGCATGGCATCATCTCGCGAGCATTCTGGAGGCTTTGTTCGTTCATGGCATATGTCATTCCCATTCCCCGCGTCGCATCGGTCCCCGTCAAGGGCGGCTCGGCCGGCGATGAGTTCCCCGTTCACCGCATCTACTGTGTCGGCCGCAACTATGTCGACCACGCCATCGAGATGGGCCACACCGGCCGCGAGACGCCGTTCTTCTTCATGAAGCCAGCCGATGCGGTGCTGCCCGTCGTCGAAGGCCAGGTGGGCGCAATGCACTACCCGAGCCTCACGAAGAGCCTGCATCACGAGGTCGAGCTGGTGGTGGCGATCGGCAAGGGCGGCCGCGACATCCCGGCGGCCTCGGCCATGGAGCATGTGTGGGGCTATGCGGTCGGGCTCGACATGACGCGTCGCGACTTGCAGAACGACATGAAGAAGCAGGGCAGGCCGTGGTGCATCGGCAAGGGCTTCGACGAGGCCGCACCCATCGGGGCCGTGGTGTCGGTGGCGAATTGCAGCGTCAGTCCCGACACCCGCATTGAACTCAGGGTCAATGGCGAGGTGCGGCAGACAAGCACCATCGGCAAGCTGATCTGGAGCATTCCCGAGATCATCGAGCAGATGTCGCAGGCGTGGGAGCTGGCGCCAGGGGATTTGATATTCACGGGGACGCCGGAAGGTGTTGCCGCCGTGGTCGCAGGAGACACGCTGAGCGCCCGCATCGATGGCGTCGGCAGTCTGGAACTCAACATCATCGGAGGCTGATGCCGTGGCTTTGCAGCTCTACAACTATTTCCGCTCGTCCGCTTCTTACCGGGTCCGTATCGCGCTGGCCCTGAAGGGTCTGAGCTACGACTACGTTCCCGTGCACCTGCTCAAGAACGAGCAGCTCAACCCGCCTTTTTCCGACATCGCGGCGGCAAAGCTCGTGCCGCTTCTCAAGGATGACGATCACGTTTTGGCCCAGTCGCTCGCGATCATCGAATACCTCGAAGAAACGCATCCTGAGCCGCGTCTCTTGCCAGGCGACGCCTTCGCCCGGGCGCGCATTCGCGGCCTTGCGCTCGACATCGCTTGCGAGATTCACCCGATCAACAATTTGCGTGTGCTGCGCTATCTTGTTCATGAGATGAAGATCAGCGACGACGACAAGAGCCGCTGGTACCGGCATTGGGTCGAGACGGGACTCGACACGGTGGAGCGGCAGTTGGCCAGCAGCAAGGACACCGGCCGTTTCTGCCATGGCGACGCACCCACGCTTGCCGAGTGCGTTCTTGTGCCGCAGATCTTCAACGCGCAGCGCATGGACTGCCGCCTCGATCATGTGCCGACGGTCATGCGTATCCACGACGAGTGCATGAAGCATGAGGCCTTCATCAGCGCACAGCCTTCCGCCTGCCCTGATGCATCCTGATTGGCTCATTCCCGACTGGCACGCGCGAGGTGTCGGCGCGGTGATGACCACGCGCCGCGGCGGCTTCAGCCAGCCGCCTTTCGACAGCATGAACATCCGTGTCGGGATCGGCGACGATCCGCAGGCGGTGCACGACAACCAGCGCCTGCTGGCCGAGGCCATGGGCGTGACGCCGGTGTATTTGAATCAGGTGCATGGCACGACTGTCGTGCGCCTCACGGCTGCAGATCTGAAGTCTGGGGCGCCAATCCACGCGGCGGATGCAAGCGTCACGACCAAACATGGCATCGCCTGCGCTGCGCAGGTGGCCGATTGTCTGCCGGTGCTGTTTGCAGCGCCGGGCGCGGTGGGTGCAGCGCACGCGGGCTGGCGGGGCTTGGCTGGCGGCGTGCTTGAAGCCACGGTGAAGGCGGTGTGTGAAGCGGCTGGGTGTCAAGCAGGCCAGGTACAGACATGGCTGGGCGCGTGCATCGGCCCGAGGCACTTCGAAGTGGGCACTGATGTCCTCGAGGCTTTCCAGGTGGATCCGGTGAAGGGCTCACCTTGGTTCCGAGTGCACGCTGATGGCAAATGGATGGCCGATCTGCCCGGACTGGCCCGCGACCGCCTCGCCCGACTTGGCGTGGCATCGATCAGTGGCGGGCATTGGTGCACGGCCGACGACCCGGCCAGGTTCTTCTCATATCGCCGCGATAGAACGACGGGGCGGATGGTCGCCGTCGTCTGGCTGCAGTAGTCCGGCCGTGGCCCGGATGAAATTCGGGATCTGCCTTCGCGAACACCCGAACCCGGGTTTCACCCGGGCGAATCTTCTTTCTTGGCAGCCGCCTCTTCAGGCTGTTGCGCCTCTTCCTTTGCCTCCCAGGCCCGCTGCACACGTCTTCGGTGCGGTGTTCGCATGAGGTACATGACGATCGACAGCGGCAATACCCCGTACAGCAAGAAGGTGAACAACGCGCCCAAAACGGTGCCGTTGGAGCTCGTCGCCTCGGCGACGGCCATCATCAACACCACGTATACCCATGCGATCGCTACGAGATACATGCCAAATTGTGAAAAGCAAAATTACAATATGAAAAATTCTGGATCACGACACCGCCGCCGACTCGACATCTTCAACCGGGTCGTCAACAGTTCCATGAACCGGCGTACAACGTGAATCACATCACATTCCGACTCTGAAGAAGCGAGCAGACGAGTGAGCAGCAATGAGACAGCAGCCCAGGCCGACGCCGCCATGGGCTCATTCCCCGAATTTGACGAATCCGCGCGCGCATTCGGCTCGAACGTTGGCGACATCTTGAAATCCATGTCCGGCCTGAGCCTTCCGCTCCCCGCCGTGAGCCAGGTCCAGTCCGAATACCTGCGGCAGGCCACCGACCTCTGGAACCAGTCGCTCCAGCGCCTGCAGGCCCCTGCGAAGAATGAGTCCAAGTCAACGGCGAACATCGGCGACCGCCGCTTTGCCGCGCAAGACTGGATCGATAACCCCGGCGCCGCCTACATGGCGCAGATGTACCTGCTGAACGCGCGCACCCTGCTGCAATTGGCCGAACAGGTCGAGGGCGATGAGAAGACCAGGCAGCGCATTCGCTTCGCCGTGCAACAGTGGATCGAAGCGGCTTCCCCCAGCAACTACCTCGCACTCAACCCCGAGGCCCAGCGCAAGGCGCTCGAAACCAAGGGCGAAAGCATCGCCCAGGGTCTGCAGCACCTTCTCAAGGACATCCAGCAAGGCCATGTCTCGCAGACGGACGAAAGCGTCTTTGAAGTGGGTCGCAATGTTGCGACGACCGAAGGGACGGTGGTGTTCGAGAACGAGCTGTTCCAACTCATCGAATACAAGCCATTGACCGCCAAGGTGCACGAAAAGCCGATGCTCTTCGTGCCGCCTTGCATCAACAAGTTCTACATCCTCGACCTGCAGCCGGAGAACTCGCTCATCCGCTACACGGTGGAGCAGGGACATCGCCTCTTCGTCATGAGCTGGCGCAATGCCGACGACAGCATGCAACAGCTCAGCTGGGACGACTACATCGAGGAAGGCCCCATTCGTGCGATGCGCGTGGTGCAGGACATCGCCGGCTCGGACACGATGAACACGCTGGGCTTTTGCATCGGCGGCACCATCCTTGCGACCGCGCTTGCGGTGCTGGCGGCCCGTGGAGAAAAGCCCGCGGCCAGCATGACGCTGTTGACTACCTTCCTCGATTTCGAAGAGACCGGCGTGCTCGATCTCTTCATCGACGAGGCCGCCGTGCAAATGCGCGAGATGACCATCGGGGCTGCGAGCCCGAACGAGGGCGGCTTGCTCAAGGGGAGCGAACTCGCATCGACTTTCAGCTTCCTGCGCCCGAATGACCTGGTGTGGAACTACGTGGTCGGAAACTACCTCAAGGGCGAAACGCCGCCGCCCTTTGACCTGCTGTACTGGAACAGCGACAGCACCAACCTGCCGGGCCCCATGTTCTGCTGGTATCTGCGCAATACCTACCTCGAGAACAACCTCATCGAACCGGGCAAGCTCACGGTGTGCGGCGAGGCGCTCGACCTGCGTCTGGTTGATACGCCGGCCTACATCTATGCCTCGAAGGAAGACCACATCGTTCCCTGGGATGCCGCCTACCGCAATACGCAGGTGCTCACGGGCAAGAAGCGCTTTGTGCTGGGGGCATCCGGGCACATCGCCGGCGTGATCAACCCGCCTGCCAAGAAGAAACGCAGCCACTGGATCAGCACCGCCCTGCCATCCAAGGCCGACGCCTGGTTCGACAAGGCAGGTGAGCACCAGGGCAGCTGGTGGCCCGACTGGGCCGAGTGGCTCAAGAGCCATGCCGGCAAACAAATTGCAGCGCCCAAGACACCGGGCAACCGGCAATACAAAACCATCGAACCCGCACCCGGGCGCTACGTCAAGCAAAAGGCCTGATAGCCCTTCGTTTTCATCTCTCGTTCTTGAATCTTGGAGACTGACATGACCGATATCGTGATCGTTGCCGCCGCACGGACCGCAGTGGGCAAGTTTGGAGGTACCCTGGCCAAGACGGCAGCGTCGGAACTGGGTGCTGCAGTAATTACCGACCTGCTCAAGCGAGCCAAGTTGAGCGGCGAGCAGATCAATGAGGTGATCCTTGGCCAGGTGTTGACGGCCGGCGTGGGTCAGAACCCCGCCCGCCAGGCAGTGATCAAGGCCGGGTTGCCCAGCGGCGTGCCGGCGATGACCATCAACAAGGTCTGCGGCTCGGGCCTGAAGGCAGTGATGTTGGCCGCGCAGGCCATTCGCGACGGCGACTCCGAAATCATCATCGCTGGTGGCCAGGAAAGCATGAGCATGTCGCCGCACGTCCTGCCGAATTCGCGCGACGGCCAGCGCATGGGCGACTGGAAGCTGGTCGACACGATGATCACCGACGGCCTGTGGGACGTCTACAACCAGTACCACATGGG
>JAJKJU010000143.1 GCA_021153565.1 Rhizobacter sp. | reverse complement strand
AATTTGCTCCAACGGCCATCTTCCGCGTGTCCAGCGTACGTAAAGGTCAGCTCTGGGAGAGGGCTGGGGTGAGGGCCGTGGGCGGTGAATAAAGCCATGGGCTGCCATCACCGCAGCCCCTCACCCAACCTCTCCCCAGAGGGGAGAGGAGCCAATACAAGACCTTGAAAGGAGTGCGCTTCAGACGCAGGATCGTTTGTCGTCGGTGGACGCGATTTCAACGGCGGTCGAGCGTGAGCTGATCGTTCTCACGTTTCATCTGAAAGCGCGTCAAGAAGCTGTTGCCCAGCAGCACGGCCGGCATTTGCATCGGCCCCACCATGGCGTCCACGTTGTAGACCTGCACGTCACCCACCTTCACCACGTCGAGCAGCACGTGATACACGGTGATCTGCCCGTTGGCCGTGTGGGCGTAGCCGCGCTGTCCACCCTTGTATTTCAAGCCGATGCGATCAGCATCCGCTTCACTCATGGCAACTACCGAGGCACCGGTGTCCACGAGGAACTGAACGGCCTTGCCGTTGATGCTGCCGCCCGTCACGAAATGCCCCCCTGGCCCGGCCGTGAGCACGATCTTCGAGCCGGTGCCTTCGCCCGATGCGCGACCCAGGTTGACTGGTGCGCCCCCGATTTGCAGCGTGGAGCGCTTGCCCTCCATCTCGACCACGGCCTCGCCGGGGGCGACGCTCACGACTTTGACGTTCTGGAAGCTGGTCCCCGCTGCCACCGTGCGCGGCGCGCCGTTGATGATCAAGAGCGCCTTGTCGCCCATGCTGCCGGAGAGGGTTACCGTCTGCGCGGAGGCGGCAACACCCATCAGCGCCAGCAGCGGCGCGACAACAAGACGCATGTGATCAATCCCGAAAGTTGGTGAATGTCAGGGGCGCGTCCGGCACGTCCTTGCGGATCAGCGCCATCGCCGCCTGCAGATCGTCGCGCTTGGCGCCAGTGACGCGGACGACGTCGCCCTGGATGGCGGCTTGCACCTTGAGCTTGCTCTGCTTGACGAGCGATTGAATCTTCTTTGCGGTGTCGCTGTCGATGCCGTTTTTCACGGTCAGCACCTGCTTGACCTTGTCGCCGCCGATCTTTTCGATCTTCGCGCTGCGATCGATGTAGCGGACATCCACCGTGCGTTTGGTCAGCTTGGCCAGCAAGATGTCCATGACCTGGCCGATCTGGAAGTCGCTGTCGGCGAAGACGGTGACTTCTTTTTCCTTTTGCTCGATGCGGGCGGAAGAGCCCTTGAAATCGAATCGGGTGCCGATTTCCTTGGCGGTCTGGTCGACCGCATTTTTTACCTCGACGAGGTTGGGTTCGAGGACGGTGTCAAAGCTTGGCATTGTGAGGTCTTTTGCGAGCCGGGATAAGAATAAAGGGCGCTGACGAATCGGCGAAAATTCTCGCATGCATATCGAGTCAGGTGTGAGCCTGAAACCTTACAACACCTTCGGCCTGCCGGCGGTTGCGCAGACTCTCGTGCGCGTGCGCAGTGACGCCGACGTGAGGCAGGTGGTCGACCACCCGCAGCTCGGACGCGCGCCGAAGTTCGTCCTCGGCGGGGGCAGCAACATCGTGCTGACGCACGACATGCCGCAAGTCGTCGTCAAGGTGGAGGTCATGGGGCGCCGGCTGGTCGAAGAGCGCACCAACGGCTGGGTCGTCGAAGCGGGTGCGGGGGAAAACTGGCATGAGTTCGTCATGTGGACGCTGGCGAACGGCTTCACTGGTCTGGAAAACCTTGCGCTCATTCCGGGTACCGTGGGGGCGGCACCCGTGCAGAACATTGGCGCCTATGGGCTTGAACTGCAAGACCGCTTCGATTCGCTCGATGCGGTGGACCTCGTTACTGGCCGTAGCGTGGTGCTCCATGCGGGCATCTGCGCATTTGAATACCGGGACAGCGAGTTCAAGCATTCGCTCGCAGGGCGCAGCCTCATCACGCGAGTGCGCTTCCTCCTGCCCAAGCCCTGGAAGCCGGTGCTGGGGTACCTCGAACTCGAACGCAAGGTGGCCGAATCCGGCAATGCCAGCCCGAGTGCGCAGCAAATCGCCGACTGGATCATCGCCATCCGTCGCGCCAAGCTGCCCGATCCAGCGCAAATCGGCAACGCCGGCAGCTTCTTCAAGAACCCGGTGGTGACGCCCGAGCAGTGCCGCGACATCATCGGCCGCGATCCTGAGATCGTTCATTACCCCATGCCCGACGGCAGCGTGAAACTCGCCGCCGGCTGGATGATCGACGCCTGCGGATGGAAAGGGAAGACGGTTGGACAGGCTGGTGTCTATGAAAAGCAAGCGCTGGTGTTGGTGAATCGTGGCGGCGCGATCGGGTCGGAGGTGATGACGCTGGCCAGGGCGATCCAGGAAAGCGTCTACGGGCGCTTCGGCATTCGCCTGGAGACGGAGCCGGTGGTGGTTTAGGTCCAGCCTCAACTTTGGATCTACAGGGCGAAAGACCCCGAGTCGTCACGAAGATGCCGTACCGCAGCTGCAGGCGAGCGAAGCAATACAGGCCGGCTCGCTATGGCCCGCTGCGAAGTAATGCATTTCGGCTCCCTCTCCCCCGGCGGGGGGAGAGGGTTGGGGTGAGGGGTCTCTCAAGAATCACATCCATCTCCATCAAGGCAACCCGACGGCCTCCACCATCGCCTGCACCTGCTCGACCTCTCCCCGCCACCCGTTTGGCGATGACGAAGGCAGGGTTGACGCATGACAGATTCATGTTTGATCAAAGGCCCAGGCCCCTCACCCCAGCCCTCTCCCCGAAGGGGCGAGGGAGCAATACAGGCCAGCTCGCTGTGGCCCGCTTCGGAGTAACGCATTGCGGCTCCCTCTCCCCCGGCGGGGCGAGAGGGTTGGGGTGAGGGTCTCCCAAAAATCACACCCATCTCCATCAAGGCAACCCGACGGCCTCCACCATCGCGCGCAACTGCTCGACCTCTCCCCGCCACCCGTTTGGCGATGACGAAGGCAGGGTTGACGCATGACAGATTCATGTTTGATCAGAGGCCCAGGCCCAGGCCCCTCACCCCAGCCCTCTCCCCGAAGGGGCGAGGGAGCAATACAGGCCAGTTCGCTGTGGCCCGCTTCGGCGTAACGCATTTCGGCTCCCTCTCCCCCGGCGGGGGGAGAGGGTTGGGGTGAGGGGTCTCCCCAAAATCACATCCATCTCCATCAAGGCAACCCGACGGCCTCCACCATCGCCCGCACCTGCTCGACCCCTCCCCGCCACCCGTTTGGCGATGAAGAAGGCGGGGTCGACGCATGACAGACTCATGTTTGATCAGAGGCCCAGGCCCCTCACCCCAGCCCTCTCCCCGAAGGGGCGAGGGAGCAATCCAGGCCAGTTCGCTGTGGCCCGCTTCGGAGTAATGCGTTGCGGTTCCCTCTCCCCCGGCGACGCCGGGGGAGAGGGAAACGAAGACCTTGAAGGGTGGGACTCAGCGGCTGAGAGTTTTTCGATCATGCCCGCTCATCACGCCAAAAGCCCCCTGCTCGTCGTTGCAAATGCTCGCCATAGCCAAGCTATGGCTGCGCTTCGCGCCTAGATCAGGCGCCTTTTGACGTGCTGCTCGGACACGCTCGAAATACTCTCAGCCTCTCAGATCGCCTTCGTCCGCTCTTCCAGCCAATCCAGCGCATCACCATTCACCAGCGGCGTCAACCGATCCCGTACCACTTCGTGATACCGATTCAACCAATCGATCTCGTCCGTGCGCATGAGGCTGCGATCGATGCAGCGCGTATCGATAGGGCAGATCGTCAGCGTCTCGAACTCCAGAAACTCCCCAAATGTGCTGCCTTCCGCCGTCGACGCTGGCGCATTCATCACCAGGTTCTCGATGCGAATGCCCCATTGCCCAAGGCGATACAAGCCTGGCTCGATGCTTGTGATCATCCCCGGCTCCATCGCCATCGCGGCTTCAGGAATGGCCTTGCTGATGCTTTGCGGACCTTCATGAACGTTCAGGAAGTAGCCCACGCCGTGGCCGGTGCCGTGGCCGTAGTCGAGGCCGTGCTCCCACAGCGGCACGCGGGCGATGGCGTCGAGCATCGGCGACAGCGTGCCGCGCGGAAAACGCGTGCGGCTGAGCGCGATCATGCCCTTGAGCACGAGGGTGTAATCGCGACGATGCGCATCCCCGATGGTCCCGATGGGCCATACGCGCGTGATGTCGGTGGTGCCGCCCAGGTACTGCCCGCCCGAGTCGATGAGCAGCAGTCCGTTGCCTTCGATGATTGCGTGCGACTCCTTCGTCGCCCGGTAGTGCGGCATCGCGCCATTGGCATTGAAACCCGCGATGGTGCCGAAGCTCAATCCAACGAAGCCCGGACGCTTCGCACGCGCCACGCGCAGCTTGTCAGCGATGGTCAGCTCGGTAATGCGTTCCTTGCCGAGCGCCGACTCGAACCATGCGTAGAACTCGCACATCGCTGCACCGTCCTGCGCCATTGCTTCTCGAATGTGATGCGCTTCGGCGGGGCTCTTGCAGCTCTTGAACAGCGTACTCGGGTTGATGGTCTCCAGCACCTTCACATGGCCAGGCACGCTTTGCCTTAGACCCAGCGTGACGCGACGCGGATCGATCAGCAGGTTCGAACCGGCGGGCAGGGCGGCCAGCGCATGGCCTGCATCGGCATAGGGCGCGAGGCGAACACCGTCTTTCGCCAGCGTCTTCTGCAGTGCAGCGTCGATCTTGCCCGCGCCGACGAACAACGTGACCCCATGTGCATCGATAAGTGCATGCGCGAGGAACACCGGGTTGAACGAGACGTCGGAGCCGCGGAGATTGAAAACCCACGCGATGTCGTCGATGGTTGAGATGAAGTGATGCGTCGCGCCATGCCGCAGGAACACCTCACGGACCTTGGCGAGCTTGTCGACGCGCGACAGCGGCGCATGCGGCACGCGATGCTCATACACCGGCGCAGATGGCAGGCCCGGCCGATCGGGCCAGACCTCAGTGAGCGCGTCGACGCCCGTGTCGAGCGTCATGCCTGCGTTCTCGAGCGCGAAGCGAAGTTGGTGGGCCGAGGACAAGCCCAGCACGTCACCGTCCACGCCGACGATGTCGCCGGTCTTCAGATGTTCTACCAGCCAGTCCACGTGGTAGGTGCCGGGGCCGGTGGGGATCTTCACGAGATCGATACCGCTGCGCGCGATTTCGGTTTCGGCCTGCGTCCAGTAGCGGCTGTCCGCGAACAGCGCGGCCGCGTCTTGCGTCACCACCAGCGTGCCGACCGACCCGGAGAAACCCGACAGCCATTGCCTTCCTTGCCAACGCTCGGGCAAGTACTCGGACAAGTGAGGATCGGACGAAGGCACGAGCAGCGCGGCGAGACCACGGCGCTTCAAGACCGCCTGGACTTGTTCTATCCGAAGACGAAATGGCGAGGTGCGGGTATCCATGCGCGGGTCCGTGTCAATCGGCGGTGCGCTCGGTCAGCGCGGTGCGGTGAGCGGCCATTCTCGCCCGGATTCCATCCGGAAACGAAATCGCGGCCTTCCAAGGCCACGAACGCAAAAATCTACGTTTTCGCTGTCACCGCCGGCGTCTGCGGTTCCGCCACGACTCGCGCATTTCGCTCGTATGTCCAATAGGCCCATGCCCAGTCGATCATCACCATCAGCCGGTTGCGGAATCCGATGAGGAAGTAGATGTGGGCGAAGAGCCAGAAGAGCCAGGCGAAAAAGCCCCAGAAGCGCAGGGCGCCGAAGACCGGTACGGTGAGGTCGACAACAGCGGCTTTGCGGCCGACCGTGGCAAGGTTGCCGTAGTCCATGTATCGGAATGGGCGGGTGGCTTCGCCCTTGAGGCGGCGCAGCAAGTTGGCCGCCGCAGCGCGCCCCATCTGCTTGGCGCCAGGGCTCACGCCGGGCACGGGCTTGGGTTCGCCCGGGCCGTAGCTCTTGGCTGCTGCGAGGTCGCCAATGACCGAGATCTCCGGATGCCCGGGCAGGCTCAAATCGGGTTCGACGACCACGCGACCGGCGCGGTCCAGGATTGCACCGGCGCTTGCCGCCAAGGCGCGGCCCAGCGGCGACCCCGCCACGCCTGCTGCCCAGATGATGGTCTTGCTCGCCAGCCGTTGGGTTGTCACCGCGTCGCCGCTCTTTGTCTCATACGTGATGCCCTCGGCATCGATGGCTGTGACCTTGCAGCCGGTTCGCACATCGACGCCCAGCTTGGTCAACTGCCCGCGCGCCTTTTCGGACAGCTTGGCCACGAAGGCGCCGAGTACACGGTCTGATCCTTCGATCAGCACCACCTTGGTCCGCGTCGAATCGATGCGGCGGAATTCCATCGGCAGCGTGTGCTGCGCGATTTCGCTCATGGTGCCGGCCATCTCCACCCCCGTAGGGCCGGCGCCGATGACGACAAAGGTCATCCATGGTTGGCGCTGCACTTCGGTCTTGCAACGTTCGGCTCGCTCGAATGCGCCGATGACGCGAGCGCGGATGGTGAAGGCGTCGGCCAGCGTCTTGAGGCCTGGCGCATGGGCCGCCCAGTCGTCATGCCCGAAATAGCTGTGGGTGGCACCCGCGGCCACGATGAGGTGGTCGTAGTCCAGCAGTTCGTTGCCGTCGAGTGTGAGGCGGCGTGCCACGGCGTCGATGCCCGTTACCTCCGCTTGCAAGACGGTGAGGTTGCCAAGCTTCATCTCGCTTCGCAATGTGTGCCGGATCGGCGAACTCACCGCCGGCGCGCTCAAGCCCGCTGTCGCCACCTGGTACAGCAGCGGCTGGAACAAATGGTGGTTGGTGCGGTCGACGAGCGTGATTTCCACGTCCGCCTTTGACAGCGCACGGACGGCCTCCAACCCACCGAAACCACACCCGACCACCACGACCCGCTTCTTCTGCGTCATTGCATTCCCTTCAGAGGCTCAGCTTTGTAGATTCGGAGCAGGCGCCTGCAGTTTTCTTCTGACGAGATTGATGTGACTGCGCAGCGCGTACAACTCGTCGGTGTAGCTTAGCGGCACGGTCACGTTCTCGACGCGCGCCTCGATGACGTCGAGGTCCTGCATCAGTTCATCCGTCGGACGTTCGCCGTGTGCGTTCTCTACCGCGCGCAACTGGCCATACCATCGGAAGATTCGCGAACGGATGCGGAACTCGTACAGGGGCGGCACGATGCGCGACATCGGGATCAGTATGGCGATGATGGACACGAGCGCCACCCACATGCGGTCGACGAGGTTGGCGAGCCAGAAGGGCAGATAGTGCTGCAAGAGTGGCGGACCGGCGCGGTAGAAGCGTTCGGCCTCTTTCGACAGCGGCCACTCGCTGTTCTTGGCGCTCGGGAACTCGCCCTTGCGCTGAAACCAGCCGGCCTCGCCGTGGATCGTTTGCGCAGCCTGCACGAAGAGCTGCAGCAGTGCCGGATGCGTGCCCCGCTTGGCCACCAGCGTGGCGGTCGGTGCGACCAGGCGCACGTCCGCCGGCGGCACGTCCTTCGCCAAGTCCACCACGCCGCGCGGCAGCGTCACCGGGCTCATGAAAGGGAATCGGCGCGAATAGGCTTCGGCCTGGGCGAAATCGAAGAGCTTGACGCCGGGTGTTTGCAAGAGCATCTGCACCATGAGCGATTCAGGTGCGGAGGCGAGTACAAGCGCGTCGATGTCGCCGCCCAGCAGGCTCATGACGGCTGGCGTTTGCGGCTGTTGCACGAGTGTGATGGTGCTCGCCTCAATGCGGTTGGCTTCGAGCAGCTTCTTCATGAGGTTGGGCGCGCCGCTGCCGGGTGCGCCGATGTTGAGCTTCCAGCCGGCCAGCTGGGTGAGGTTGCCGAGCGTGCCGGCCTTCAGCAGGCGCTGCGCGGACTCATCGCGGTAGAAGAGCCACACCGGCTCGTAGAACAAGCTGCCCAACGACACAAGCGGCGCAAGGTTCGCATCTTCGTCATGCTCCTCGCCTTGTTGCTGTTCGTCGGCGCCACCCTGCACGAAGGCGATGTCGACATTCGACCCACGATCGCGCAGCAGCGCCAGGTTCTCGGCCGCACCCTGCGTTGTGCGCAGCTCGACCTTGATGCCGTATTGCTTCAGTGCTGCGGCATAGCGCTTGCCGAACTCGGCATAGGCGCCTTGCTCGGCGCCCGTGGCAAGCACCACCGTGCGCGGCGGGTTCGGGTCGAGCGCGAAGTATGCGAGCGTCAGCAGAAAGAGCGCGATCAGCAGGAACGGACCGGCAGTGGCCAGGAGGTCGCGAGCGGACAGCAGTGTGTGGCGCAAGACTTGGGGCATGTGGGCTGAGAGGCTGAGAGTATCTCGACATCGACCCGCACGATACCGCGTTGCCGCCTTGACGCGTGATCGGGGGTCAGGCCTGGACGAGGTTATGCTTTTCGATCCCCCTCACGTTTTCCACTCACCTTCCCATCCACGATGCGTCTGCTCCTCGTCGAAGACGACCGCATGATCGGCGACAGTCTGCGTGCCGCGCTTCGCCTGGACGGGTATGCAGTGGACTGGGTGCGCGACGCGTTGGCTGCGCAATCGACCCTGTCGAGCGAGCGTTTCGACTTGGTTTTGCTCGACCTCGGCCTGCCCAAAGGCGACGGCCTTGAAGTGCTGCGTGCCCTGCGAGCGAGGCAGGACAGCACGCCGGTGATCGTGCTGACCGCGCGAGACGGCCTGGGAGACCTGGTCGCCGGGCTGGACGCCGGGGCCGATGACTACCTCGCCAAGCCATTCGAGCTCGACGAACTCAATGCTCGCATCCGCGCCGTGATGCGCCGGCACAGCGGGCGGGCTCAGCCGGTGCTGAGCCACGCAGGCGTCACGCTGGACCCGGCCACCCGGCAAGTGACGAAGGACGGGGCGCCCGTGCTGTTGTCTTCCCGTGAATTCGCCGTGCTCGAAGCGCTGATGCAACGCCCCGGCGCCTTGCTGTCGCGCGCCCAGCTCGAAGACCGGCTCTACGGCTGGGGCGAGGAGATCGAAAGCAACGCGGTGTCGGTCTACATCCACCAGCTTCGCCGCAAGCTAGGTGCGGACTTGATCCAGAACGTGCGCGGCGTCGGATATTTCGTGGGAACGCCATCCTCGCCCAAAGAGGGCGATGCGCAGTGAAGTCTCTGCGCGTTCGCTTGCTGATTGCCTTGCTGGTGATGCTGGCCGTGGCGGCAGCGATCATGGGCGTGCTGACCTACCGAAGTGTCATCGCTGAGACCGAGTCGATCTTCGACTATCAGCTGAAGCAGATGGCCTTGTCTTTGCGCGACCAAGGCGAGATTGCACCGGACCAGGCGCGCGCCTTCGCGGATGAGCAGCTCGACTTCGTCGTGCAGATCTGGACGGTCGATGGCCGCACCATCTACCAGTCGCGGCAGCATCCGGACTTGCCGGCGCGGGCGCTGCTGGGCTTTGCCGACATCTTGGCGGGCGGGCAGACCTGGCGCACCTTCAGCGTTGCCACGTCGCTGCGCGTGATTCAGGTGGCGCAACCGCTCAACATCCGGGAGCGGCTGGCCGCCAATGCCGCACTGCACAGCGTCGCGCCGCTTTTGATCATCGCGCCGCTGCTGGCCCTGGTCGTCTGGTGGGTCGCTGCGCTCACGCTGCGGCCCCTGCGGGACGTGGCGGCAGACGTGCAACGACGCGACGAACAATCGCTCACACCGCTGCCCACGCAAGGCTTGCCCGAAGAAGTGTCGCCGCTTGTGAGTGCCTTGAATGCCTTGCTCGCCCGCCTTTCGCAGTCGCTCGACACGCAGCGCGCTTTCGTGTCCGACGCAGCGCATGAGCTGCGTTCGCCGCTCACCGCGCTGAAGTTGCAATTGCAGTTGCTGCGGCGTGCCGGCGATGAAGCGTCGCGTGAGCAAGCGGTGGACGTGCTCGCCGCCGGCATCGACCGTGCCTCCCGGTTGGTGGAGCAGTTGCTGGCCCTTGCTCGCAGCGAACCGGGCGCACCGTCGACGGCGATGGAGCCGCTCGATCTGAGGGAGGTCGTGCGGCAGGCGGTGGCCGACACAGTTCCGCTTGCACTTGCGCGCAACGTAAAGCTCGAGCTCTTCGCGGATGCTCCGGTGCAAGTTGTGGGCGATCGCGTCGCGCTCGCTGTGCTGGCCCGAAACCTGGTCGACAACGCCGTTCGATACTCGCCGCAGGGTGCCCGCGTCGAGGTGCGGGTGAGTGAGAAGGGGGGGGCGCCCACGATCCAGGTCGACGATGCCGGCCCGGGCATTCCGCCATCGGAACGGGAGCGGGTGTTCGATCGCTTCTATCGGCGATCCGTCAATGATGAATCGGGCACGGGATTGGGCTTGGCCATCGTGAAGAGCGTCGCGGCGCGCCACCATGCTAGCGTGACCCTCGACGATTCGCCGCTCAGTGGGTTGAGCGTCACTGTCCGCTTTTCGTAGGGTGCGCCAAATCCGGGTGCGGCGAGGACATTGAGAACTGGTGTCTTGGCTCAGAGGCTGAGAGTTTTTCGATCATGCCCGCTCATCACGCCAAAAGCCCCCTGCTCGTCGTTGCAAATGCTCGCCATAGCCAAGCTATGGCTGCGCTTT
>JAJKJU010000142.1 GCA_021153565.1 Rhizobacter sp. | reverse complement strand
CTTTGAACACTGGGACCAACTCATCGCCTTCATGCTCGATGGCCTCACTCCAGCTCCCAAGAAACCACGCACAGGGTGATTTTCAAAATGAGAATTGCTGCATGTGGATGCGACGAGGCCGCACCGCTGCGGCGACGTAGTAGGCTCGCGCCATGCGTATGCTCCTGGTCGAAGACGATGACGTGATTGCCCGCGAACTCTGGCTGCGCTGGCAGCGATCGAACTGGGTCGCGGAGATCGCCGGAACCCTCAGCGCGGGCAGCGCCGCGCTGGCGCAGGGCAGCTTCGATCTGATCGTGCTCGACCTCGGCCTGCCGGACGGCGATGGTCTTGCCTGGCTGGGGCAACTGCGTGAACGCGACCGGCAAACGCCCGTGCTCGTGCTCACCGCGCGCGATCGCGTGAGCGATCGGGTTCACGGGCTGCGCACGGGCGCAGACGACTACCTGGTCAAGCCCTTCGCGGTCGATGAGCTGGACGCGCGCATCGAAGTGCTAGCCCGGCGCGCCCAACTGGCGCGCGGCGATCTGGCCGCCTTTGGCGCGTTGAGCTGGCTCGGCCAGGAAGGCTGCGCCTACGCCGCGGGCAAGAGGCTGGAGTTGTCGCCGCGCGAATTCGAAGTCCTGGGCATGTTGATCCGCCGTGCGCCGCGCCTGGTGCCCAAGCGCGTGCTCATCGACGCGCTGGCCGAGCGCAACCTCGAGGTTGGCGACAGCGCGGCCGAGGTGTACGTGTCACGCCTGCGCCGCAAGCTCGCCGGCTCGGGCACGGTGATCCGCACCCTGCGTGGATTCGGCTACGTGCTGGAGCTCGAAGACGGCGAAGTCGCAAAGAAGGACAGGGGCTGAGCACGGTGAAGGCCCCTCGCTCCCGCTGGTTGCGCCGCGAGCTCCTGCTGCGCCTGATGCTGCCGCTTCTGGCGATCGTTGCCGCTTCCGGGGTGATCGGCGCCTACACCGCCCAGCGCCTGACCGATCGCGTGTTCGACCGCTGGTTGCTGGACGCCGCGCGATCGTTGGCGCACGAGGTTCGCTTCGTCGATCGGAGGGCAAATCTGGACCTGCCTTCGGTTGCCGAAGCGATGCTGGTCTATGACGAGACCGACAAGGTCTACTTCAGCGTCGAGCAAGACGGTCGGCATCTGTCGGGGCAGCGCGGCATCCCCGAGCACGGAACACGCGAGTCCAGATACCGCAGTGGCCGGGCCTTCGATGCAAGCTACGCGGGCCATCCCGTGCGCGTGGCGGCGGTCGAAGTCGGCGACGGCAGTGGGGCTCAGGCCATCGTGCTGATGGCCGAGACCACCATCAAGCGCGAGCGCGCCGAGCAAGAAGTGTTGGCTATTCTGATGCCGCTCGGCCTGCTGTTGCTCGCCGCCGCCATCGCCATCGGCTTGGTGGTGCGTCGGACTCTGCGTCCGCTGGAAGCCATCGCGGCGCGCTGGAACGCTCGCTCCCATGTTTCGCTGGAACCCATCGCCGTGGACGACATGCCGCGTGAGCTGACGCCCTTCGCGGCGGCGCTCAACGACCTGCTTGGCCGCATCCGCGCGATGCTGGCACGCGAGCGCGAGTTCGTCGCCACGGTAGCGCACCAGCTGCGCACGCCTCTGGCGGGCATTCGCCTCGGCCTGGCACGAGCCGCCGAGGCGCCCGACCTGCCCAGCACGCGCCAGGTGCTGGGCGAACTCGACCATTCCACGCAGCGCGCCGCCCGCCTTGTCCAGCAATTGCTCGCGCTTGGCCGGCTCGACCCGGAGGCGCGCGGTGACCTCGATTTCGTGGCGACCGACCTCGCCGCCCTTGCACACGACGTAGGCGCGACGTATCTTGAATTGGCGCTGGACAAGCAGATCGACCTGGAACTGCGCGAGCCCGTCGTGCCGGTCGTGGTCACCGCGCAACCAGAGCTTCTGAGCGAGGCCCTCGGGAACCTTCTGGACAATGCGCTGCGCTACACGCCGCGCGGAGGTCGTGTCGTGATCGAGTTCGACGCTGCACCGCCGGCGGTACGGCTTTCCGACTCGGGTCCCGGTGTGCCCGACGAGGAGCGCAATGCCGTGTTCGAGCGCTTGGTGCGGGGTCGGCAGGCCACCGGCGAAGGCAGCGGCCTGGGGCTTGCCATCGTTCGCGACATCGCTGCCCTGCACGACGCCACCGTGAGCCTCGAGCGCAGCGTGCTCGGCGGCGCAAGCGTCAAGCTGTGCTTCGCACGGTCCACCGCGAAGGCAGAAGGATCCTGATTGTCTTTTCCTGAGCTCTTGTCCGACTATGGATATCTCGCCCTTCGCGGGCAGCCTGCTCGAGGGCGAAACTCTTTTGATCCTGGCAGGATTCGCGGCACTCCAAGTACTACATGTCGCTGGCCTGGGTCATTGCCGTGGCCTTCGGCGGCGGCGCTCTCGGGGATCAGATCTTCGTTGCTCGGCGGCATTTTGGTTTGCGATGAAACAACGCGGCCCGTCACGAGAACTGGCCGCATGTTCGTTCCCGGCTCACACCTGAGCCGGCTTTTGGGCAAGCACTACTTCACCAGAAAGCGCAGCTTGCTCGCGTGCAGCACCCTGGTGCCGTCCACCTCCGACAAGCCGCCGCTTGCTTCCACCACCGCACCATTGGCCAGGTCCGCCGCGGTGCCTCCGGTGAAGGCCGCGTTCGTCGCATCGACCTTCTGGCCGCCGACGTGGAAGTCGGCCTGACTCTTGTAGTCGCCGATCGGCCCGGCCACACGCGGAACCATCGTGTCTGCCTTGATGATCTCGATCCAGGTGGCCGCGATCATCTTGGTGCTCGGATTGAACGAGCCCTTCGCAAGCACCAGCACGCCGTTGGCCAAGTCGGCCGCCACGCCGCCGTCGAAGCTAGTGTTGGCGTCGAACGAAACGGCCATGCCCGTGAGCTTGAACCCGCCGGAGCTCACGTCGAACACACGCCCTCCCACCACCGAGATCTGAGGTGCGAGGTCGGCCAGGAATTCGACCCGGGCCACCACGACCAGCCCGTTGGTGCCCGGTGTGCCGCTGACCTCTACTCGTTTGCCGTTGATCAAGCTCGTGACGCTGCCGTTGACGTACTCGACGCTGTCGCCGAGCTTGAGCGTGAACCCGAGGAAGTGAAAGGTGTGGGCCGCGGCGTCGTAGTCGCGAATCTCGCCCTTGAGCTTGACCACTTGGGCGACAGGCGGCGCGATGAACTCGATGCGGTCGGCCTTGACCACGTCGCCTTGCACCTTGCCGGTGACCACGACCCACGCGCCGCTGCCGAGGTCCGACGTGCTGCCGCCGACGAAGATCGCTGCACTCGCATCGACGGCGGTGCCGCGTACCTTGAAGCTGCTGGCCGACACCCAGTCGGTGATCTGGCCCTTCAACGAGGCTTTGACGTCAACCGGCGTCTTGAGCACGCGAAGCTTCGTCGCTTTCAGCACGCCGTTGGCAACCGTTCCCTCGACGCCGACGATGACCCCTGTCGCCAAGTCGGCATCGACACCACCTTCGATCGTGGCGGCGCTCGCATTGATGTGCACCCCGGAGACGGTGAAGTCCGCCAACGAGTTGAAGGCCATGATGCGCCCGCCGACGCCAAACGCGTCGCCATCAGTGGTGGTCACGATCTTGATCGCCTTGGCCTTGAAGCCGCCCGCGCCGGGAGGAGTGTCCGAGAACGCGATCACCAATTGGCCGTTGGCGGGAGTCGCCCCTTCGGGCAAGACTGTCGCGGTGCTGTAGTCGACCGTCATGTCGTTGAACTTGAAAACCTTCGCAGCGGTGTCGAGCAGCGTGACCATGCCTCCGATGCGCACACCCTTGGAGAGCTCGGTCTGCGGCCGGCGCTCGACGCGAGTGGCGACGACGGCCTTGGTCGCGTCGACCGTGCCATGCACTTCGACGACATCGCCGACTGCGAGACCGTTGAAGTCGTGCACACCTTCGAACACGGTGGGCGTGGCGCCTGTGGTCGCGACCTGCACTGGCTGCCCGTAGATCGAGAAGCGCGACAACGTGCTGTCCAGTGCACCGATCGGCCCGAGCAGCGAGGCGTGGATCACGACGTCGTTGAGCTTGCCGTCCTGCACCTTGCCCTCGACGCGCATGCCGAGCTTGAGGTCGGACAGCGTGCCCGCCGACGGGGCCGAAGGATTCGTGTCGTTGGAGACTTTGGTTGTCACGTCGTCGTATCTGACGCCGTCGATGATCACACTGCCGAAGCCGGTGATCGTGCCGGACACCGACATCACGCCGGCCGTGGCCGGAGCGTCGGCGAGTGCCGAAGTAGCGCTGCTGCCGCCGCAGGCGACGAGCACCAGCGCCGCGCTGGCCGCCGCGATGACCAGCGACAGCGACTTGTTGTGAAACGAAAGTCTTGAAATCATGGATGCCCCGGGTTGGTTCTCTGGAGCCCATGAAAGAACGGAGGCGACACCAGTCTGGCGGTTCGGCTGCCGTGGACATCTGCATGTCGTTAGGCCCGTGACTTTGCGCCCCCATCTTTCGATGGGTTTGCCTTGGACGTTGCGGCCCTGGCCGCTTCGATCAGACGCTGTCAGCATATAAAGTGCGGCACGCGCGGCGATGCAGCCGACGACGACTGGCTGTTGCTGAACGACGGGCGGCGCGAGACCAATCAGCTTCTGAAGTCATGTGTGATCTCCATCACGATCAAGCGTCGAAACGGCGGATGGGTCACTCGCAAGGGCACGGTTGCGCTGCTGCGCCCGCACGGAAAAGGCGCCCGCCGCGGTGATCGTTGCGGGCTGCTTGCCATTACAGATCGCCTGTGGCTTGAGCCAGTTCGCGTGCCGTTCCCAACGCCGCTTCACCAGCGCCGAAAGCTCGGCCTGAGTCGTCGGCATGACGGGTGGTGCAACGGCGTGTGGTCTACGACACCACGCCCACCCACGGCGAGACAACCAGCGCCGGAACTCGCGCGCCGAGCTGAAGGTGTCGACCCGCATGGTGGACGCTGGTTGCGGTCAGACCAAGGCGGTCAGTCCCTGGTAGCCCACGTAGAGACCGACCAGCACGATCAACGCACCGGAGAAGTACGGGGCCTTGCGGGAAAACTCACCGAAGCCGCTCCAGCGCCCGGAAACGTGCTTCACACTCAGGGCAGCCAGCGTTCCGGAGGCCACCATCGTCAGTGCCAACCCGACGCTGAAGGACGCGACGAGTGTCGCACCGAGGGCGATCTGCTTCAGTTGCAAGCAAATCAACAGCACGGTAATAGAGGCCGGACAGGGGAACAGGCCGCCGGTCAACCCGAACATGATGATCTGCCCGGTGGTCACATCCCGGTTGGCAAAGCGATGGCGAATGTCGTTGGCGTGGGCCAACTCGTGCGGGTCTTGATAGCCCGGCGCCGCAATGTCCAGCCTGTCGTACTCCTTGACGGCGTGGTGAGGGTGGGCGTGTTCCACGAACTCCACGTCGTAGTTGTGAACGTGGTGTCCGTGACCCAGGCTCAATCTCGCGATGAATTCGTGCGGTTCTTGTATTTCCTCCGCTGACTCGAAGAAGCCGTCACGCTGCACAAACGAGAACATTTGGAGGCTGCCGTCCGCGCGTTCGGTCTCGACCCGCATCTGGTCCGCGGGCCACG
>JAJKJU010000141.1 GCA_021153565.1 Rhizobacter sp. | reverse complement strand
CCATAGCTTGGCTATGGCGAGGATTTGCAACGACGAGCAGGGGTCTTTTGACGTGATGAGCGGGCATGATCGAAATACTCTCAGCCTCTCAGCCTCTCAGCCTCTCAGCCTCTCAGCCTCTCAGCCTCTCAGGCGGTTTCCTCGTCGTCCTCGGTGACATCCACCGGGTCGGCGATCACGACGCCCGGCAACAGCGCTTGTGCACGCGAGTCAGGCAAGGCCTCAACGCTGCGGAGGCTGCGCGCCATGGCCCGTGTGCGCACCTCCGCCGCATCGATGGTCCTGCTCGCTTCGTCGAGCTTTTTCTTCGTCTTGGCCAGCACGTCGCCGAACTTGGAGAACTCGGTCTTGACGGCGCCCAGCACCTCCCACACTTCGGCACTGCGCTTTTCGAGTGCGAGAGTCCGGAAGCCCATTTGCAGGCTGGTCAAGGTGGCGAGAAGCGTGGTCGGGCCAGCGAGCGTGATGCGGTGGTCACGCTGCAACGATTCGAACAAGCCCGGCCGTCGAAGCGCCTCGGCATATAGGCCTTCGGTCGGCACGAACAGAATGCCGAAATCGGTCGTGTGCGGCGACGCGATGTACTTCTCGCGTATCGACTTTGCCTCCAGCCGCAGGCGCGATTCGATCGCCTTGCATGCCGCGTCCACGGCATCCTTGTCGGCACGATCTAGCGCATCGAGCAAACGCTCGTAGTCGTCGCGCGGGAACTTGCAGTCGATCGGCAGCCACATCGGCATGCCGTCATCACGACGGCCGGGCAACTTGACCGCGAAGTCGACGCGAGCGTTGGTGCCGGGAATGGTTTCGACGTTGCGTTCGTACTGCTCCGGCGTGAGCACCTGTTCCAGAAGCCCTGCCAATTGAACTTCACCAAGCGTGCCGCGTGTTTTCACGTTGTTGAGCACGCGCGACAGCGAGCCCACATCGCGCGCCAGCGTCTGCATCTCACCGAGGCCCTTGTGAACCTGATCCAGCCGATCAGCCACTTGCTTGAAGCTCTCGCCGAGTCGCGCTTCCAGCGTCGCGTGCAACTTCTCGTCCACGATCGCACGCATCTGTTCGAGCTTTTGCTCGTTGCCTTGCTGCAAGGTGGTGAGGCGTTGCTCGACCGTCGTGCGCACTTCACCGATGCGGCGCTCGTTCGCGTCAGACATGGTCCGCAACTGCTCGGCCATCGCGTCAGTAAAACGCTTGAGCGCCATGTCCTGCGCGTCGCGCGACGATTGCGCCTGCGCCGTCTGCGCACTTGCCGCCGCCTGCAGAGCCTGGCTCACCACCGTCTGCATGGTGGCGAGTTGCGAGCGAAAACTGTCGATCTGCTCATTCTGAGTGCGAGCAACGTCGCCCTGCTGGTTGAGCAGGGTCTGCTGGAAAAGACCGAGCGCATTGCCCAGTTCCAGGCGCGTACCCTGTGCACTGCGTCCGACCTCGTCGCGCAACTCACGCTCCAGACGCTCGCTGCTGACAGACAGCATCCGTTGCACGACCTCGCCGCCGGCATCCGTTTGCCGCTGCCGCATGATCAGCCATAAAAGCAATCCGAAATTAAGGACGAGCGCGAGAAGGATCAGAAAGACTTGCCAGTTCATCATCCGGCCATTGTCTCAGCAGCGCGTCTCGCCGCGCAGATGCTTCGGATACGTCTATCGTTGAGACGACAGGGGTGCCTTGACGCGGCCGCGCAATAGCGAGCGTTCGATGCGATCGAACAGGAATTGCACGAGCAAAGCCAGCACGGCCGACGGCAAGGCGCCTGAGAGCATTGCACCGGTGTCGTTCACAGCAAGGCCTGCAACGATGCGTTCGCCGAACCCGCCCGCGCCGATAAAAGCGGCCATGGTTGCCGTGCCAACGTTGATGACGGCAGCGGTCTTCACACCGGCCATGAGCGTGGGCATTGACAACGGCAACTGCACATGGCGAAGGCATTGCCGCGGCGTGAGCCCCAGCGACAACGCCGCTTGACCCATCTCTTCGGAAACGTTGTTCAGTCCCGCATGGGTGTTGCGAACGATTGGCAGCAGCGCATAAAGAAACAGCGCGAGCACGGCAGGCAGCAAGCCGATTCCGCCGACGAGCGCGATGAGAAATGCCAACAGCGCAAGCGACGGGACGGTTTGAAGAATGCCGGTGAGTCCGAGCAAGGGCCCGGCGCTTCGCGGCCATCTCCACGCGACAATGCCCAAGGGTACGCCGATGGCAACCGCGATCAACAGGGAGCCGAAGACGAGCAGCAGATGCTGCATCGCGAGGCGGCTGAAGTCTTCGGCGAACAGGCGCTGCGAGAAGCTTTGTGCCGGCTTGTTCTCCTTCAATGCACGGCCTGCGACGAATCGCCTGGCAACCTCGGCAAAGCTCAAGCCGTCGAGCTCGACCTGTGCGTTCAACCCAATCATGGCCTTCTCGTCGATGCGGCCTTCGAGCCTCCTGAGCGGCGCGGGGTCGACGCTGCCGCGCATCAACAGCACCGCGTCGTACTTCGGAAAGAAGCCCAGGTCGTCCTGCAAAACCCGAAGTGCGAAACGGCCGACCTTGGCATCGGTGGCGTAGATGTCGATAACGTCCACCCGCTTCGCTGCGATCGCGTCGTAGGCAATTCCGTGATCGATGCCGCTGGCCGCTTGCATCGGCAGCTTGTAGGCCGCCTTCAACGCGGGCCATCCGTCGGCGCGCGCGAGGAACTCATGTGACAGTCCCAAGCGAAGAGGCGCCGCCTGGGGCTTGAGCAAATCGGAGATGCGCGTCATACCCAAGGCCTTGGCTTGCGATTCACGCATGGCCAATGCATAGGTGTTGTTGAAGCCGAGCGGCACGGCCGCCTTCAGTCCTCGTGGCGCGAGCCATGCATTGAGTTCACTCAGCGTCGGGTTGCCCTCCTTCTTCAGCAACTCGCGGACGATGGTCCCGGTGTATTCGGGATAGATGTCCACCGAACCGGTCGCAAGCGCTTGCTCAAGGATGCCGGTGTTGCCCAGGCCCTGCTTGTGTTCCGCCGCGACGCCCGCGTCTTCCAAAGTCTGCCGAACGATCTCACCGAGGATGTAGGACTCAGTGAATCGCTTGGAGCCGACCACGAGCTTGTCCGCGGACACAGCCGACCCGCAGATCAGCGCGGCCGCCAGCCAACACAACCCGCGGGCGATCGATCGCCTCATTGGCGCAGGACTTCAGGATTGATGGGAGTCGGCGGCTTGCCGGAGCGAGGCCCAAATCCGAGGCCGGCGATGAGGTTGTCAGCTGCAAGATTCGCCATTGCAAGACGCGTCGCGACTGTGGCACTTGCGATATGCGGAGTGAGCACGACGTTGGACACCTTGAGCAGGTCGGGATGGACTCTCGGTTCGCCTTCGAAGACGTCCAGGCCTGCAGCAGCAATCTGCCGAGCCGCAAGTGCCGTGGCCAGGGCGGCGTCATCAACGATGCCGCCGCGCGCTATGTTGGTGAGCGTGGCCGTCGGCTTCATCATCGCCAGTTCTGCAGCGCCCACTGAATGGTGCGTCTCCTTGGAATACGGCATCACGATCATCAGGTGATCGCTTTCGCGCAACAGCGTCGGCTTGTCGACGTAGCGCGCCTTGCATTCGGCCTCGATCGCATCGCTGATGCGCGATCGGTTGTGATAGATCACCCGCATGCCAAAGCCGTGGGCGCCGCGCCGAGCAATCGCCTGGCCGATGCGCCCCATCCCGAGAATGCCCAGTGTCGAGCCATGGATGTCGCTGCCCACAAACAAGTCGTAAGACCACTTCGACCATTCGCCGCGACGCAGGTAATGCTCCGACTCCGTCACCCGCCGCGCCGTGGCCATCATCAGCGCAAAGCCGAAGTCGGCCGTGGATTCGGTGAGGACGTCGGGCGTGTTGGTGCACAGCACGCCGCGCGCCGTGCACGCTGGAACGTCGAGGTTGTCGTAGCCGACCGCCATGTTGGCGACGACCTTCAATTGCGGGTTCGCATCCAGCACCTCGGCATCAATGGCCACGCTTCCAGTTGCAAACACGCCAACTTTCCCGTGCAGCCGCTCGACAAGCTCAGCCTTGTTGAAGATGCGATCGTCTGAATTCACCTCGACGTCGAAGTGGTGGCGAAGGCGCTCGACCACCTCCGGAAAGACAGCACGGGCGACGAGAACCGCTGGCTTCATCTCGGCCTCCTGCGTCACTCAAGAAACCGCGAGAAGCCCGCAACGGGCTCGCGTTCGGTCACGAGCTTGTTCTCGACCGCATCCGGATCGGCGTATCCGAGCGACATCCCGCACACCAGCATCTGCTGCGATGGCGCGCCGATGTGCTCCATGATGATTCGATGGAACTGAGTGAAAGCCGCCTGCGGGCAGGTGTCAAGGCCACGCGCACGCGCCGCAATCATGATGTTTTGCAGGAACATGCCGAAGTCCATCCAACTGCCCTGCTGCATCACACGATCGATCGTGAAAATGAAACCCACCGGCGCATCGAAGAAGCTGTAGTTGCGGCCATGCTGGTCGTGCATGCGTGACTTGTCGGTCTTGCCGATGTGCAGCAGGCCGTACAAGTCCCAGCCGATCTTGCGTCTGCGATCGATGAAAGGCGAGCGCCATTCAGTCGGGTAGTAGGCGTACTCCTCCTTGTGCGTCGACGCCTCTTCGGGGTCGTCATACGCTGCGAGGATCTTGCGAGAGAGTTCTGCCTTTGCGCCACTGGTCAGCACGTACACATTCCACGGCTGCGTATTGGTGCCCGACGGCGCGCGCGACGCGATCGCCAAAATCTCCTCGGTCGTCGTCCTCGGCACGGGCGTCGGGAGAAAAGCGCGAATCGATTTGCGCGAAGTGATGGCCGCATCGACGGCCGCGGTTTGTTCGGCGGTGGGTGGTTCTATGGCGTTCACAGCAGTCCTTGCAGTGAGTTGTTCAAGGCGCTGTTCAGCGCCGCCGGCCGCCGCGTGGCGCGATGGCCTATTGTTCCATTGACGCCAGCATTGCATCGCCTCACGCATTGTGTTGAGTTGAACGCCGACCGTGTCCTCGATGACTCGGCCATAGCCGCCGGCCATCGATATTGCGACCGGAATGCGACGGTCGTGCGCGGCGGCGAAGACACGCCGATCTCGTTGCGCCAAGCCTTCGGATGTGATCTTGAGACGACCGAGTCGATCGCCTTCGTGGGGATCGGCACCTGCCAGATAGAAGATGAGCTTCGGCATTGAATCATGACGCGCCCAAAGAACGTCGAGCGCGCGGTCAAGGGCATCGAGGTATTCGGCATCGGCGCAGCCATCGGGCAACTCCACATCGAGATCGCTCGCCTCCTTGCGAAAGGGAAAATTCTTGGCACCATGCATCGACAAGGTGAACACCGTCGGATCGTCCCGGAAGATGGCTGCCGTGCCATTTCCTTGATGCACATCGAGATCGATCACCGCGACACGAAGCAGGGCTCGATGCAACCGATGCCATTCGGCCTGCATCAACCTTGCTGCGACTGCCACGTCGTTGAACACGCAGTACCCGCCCCCTTTGTCGGAATAGGCGTGATGCGTGCCGCCCGCGAGATTGGCGGACACGCCTTCGAGCAACGCCGTCCGCGCCGAGGCGATCGTTGCACCGACAGAGCGGCGCGACCGTTCGACCATGCGCTGCGTCCAGGGAAAACCGATCTCACGTTGCTGCGCCGCGCTTAACAGGCCCTCGGTCACGGCCGTGACGTACGTCGGCGTGTGGGCCAAAGCCAGCTCGCCATCGCTCGCCACGGGTGCCTCGTGCAAGATGATTTCAGGCAGCAAGCCCTCGACGGCTTCCCTCAGCAAGCGGTACTTCGCCAGCGGAAACCGATGCCCCTGCGGGAGAGGCAACACGAAATGATCGGAATGGAAGGCCTGCACAGGCCGGATTGTGGCGTCCGCCTCCTGGGACAAAGTTTTGGCAGGATATTTAGAAGAACCGTTCTAATATGTTGCATCGCAGCATTCAACGCTTGATTTGTCATTCGAGACCCCCTATTCTTCGGGCCATGGTGCAGCGCAGCAAAAGCCGCGACACCTAGCGTCAAATCAACCCCTGGAGATCTCATGCTGACCGCTGAACAATTCGCTGCCGCCCAAAAAGCCAACGTCGAGACCCTTTTCGGTCTGACCAACAAGGCCTTTGAAGGCGTCGAAAAGCTCGTCGAACTGAACCTGCAAGTGGCCAAAGCCGCCATCGGTGAAGTCGCTGAAACTACCCGTGCTGCACTGTCCGTCAAGGACGCGCAAGAACTGCTGACCCTGCAAGCCGGCCTGCTGCAGCCGACCGCCGAAAAGGCCGCCGCCTACAGCCGTCATCTGTATGACATTGCCGCCGCCACTAACGCCGAAGTGGCCAAGGTTGCCGAGCAAACCGCTGCTGAAGCCCAAACCAAGTTCATGAGCGTGGTTGACACCGCAGTCAAGAACGCCCCGGCCGGAACCGAGAACGCCGTTGCCCTGGTGAAGTCGGCGGTTGCTGCAGCCAACAACGCCTACGAAAGCGTCCACAAGGCCGCCAAGCAAGCCGCCGACGTGGCAGAAGCCAACTTCCAAGCCGTGACCTCTACCGCAGTGAAGGCCACGCAAGGCGCGACGACCAAGTCAAAGCGCGCAGCCTAATTGGATCGGGTTCGAGGTAAATTTTTGTACGAGCGTTGAACTTCCCCACAGACGCTCAACTCTGAGCAGTACCGCCAAGCGTGCTTGCGGTGTTCCTGAAAGGTTGTCTCCTCGGTACTCTCGAATCCCTCGAATCGGTGTACCTTCAGGCCCGGTCCTCTGACCGGGCCTCTTTCATTTGTGCAGCCATAGTTACTTGGTCTTGGCCGCAATGCTCGCCTTCAACTGCAGGAGCAGTGCAAGCGCGGCGTCCCGACCGGCTTGAATCGACTTCTTGCGTGCCGCGAAATCGGCACCACTCACGCCCGGCAGCCTCGGCCTCAACACCACATCGGCCTCGCGCAGCTCGAAACTGTTGATGCTGCGGCCCATGATCGCGAAAGTCTGCAGCAGCATGCGCATCGGGTCACCGGTCGGGTTGCCCTCCGGGGCAGCCGAAATGTCGACGGCGATCACCACTTCGGCACCCATTTGCTTGGCGAAGCGCACGGGTACCGGGGAGACCAGCCCTCCGTCAACGTATTCACGAGTGCCGATCTTCACCGGCTGAAAGACCGCCGGCACGGCGCTTGATGCCCGTACCGCAAGGCCCGTGTCACCCATCTGAAACAGAATGGGCGCGCCGCTGTCGAGGTCGGTCGCCACGATTCCGAGCGACAAGGGCATCTTTTCGATGGGCCGGTTGCCAGTGGCATCGCGCACGTAACGTGCGAGGGCATCGCCCCGGATCAGTGCCCGCCCGGGAAAGGACCAGTCGGTAATGGTCGTCTCGTCCATGGAATCTGCCAACAGGCTCAAAGCCGCACCGTTCTTGCCGGATGCGTACAGTGCCGCGACGAGACTGCCCGCCGACGTTCCGACGACCAAATCGGGGTGGATGCCGTTTTCTTCCAGCACCTGAATGACCCCGATATGTGCGAAGCCTCTGGCCGCGCCTCCCCCCAGCGCCAAGCCGATCTTCGGGGGTTTTGGTGGAGGTTTGGGAGCCACCACCTCCGGCGCAGACGTGGACGTCGGCGCCGGCGCGATCGGCGGCGAAGGTGTCACCGGGGCGGTTTGACAAGCGGCGAGCACCAGGCCCAGCACCAGCGAGAGCCAGCGGAGATTCAGGCACTTGGAATTGGGCATCAAAAGCATCGCCGAATTCTAGAAGGCGACCATTTCACGATCGTGCAACTATTCCACGAGCGAATAAGCATTCGCAAAAACTGTTCTTCTCCTTTATAAGGAAGCTGAATAAAGTCGCACTCACGGCCCATCGGGCATCCGCTCGACCGTGCATTCCCCCAATCCCGTGAACTTGATTGCGATTCTGAGCGGCCTCGGCGTTGGCGCCATCATCGGACCGACCGGCGTGGACGGCGGGTCGCTCATGACACCGCTGATCACCTGACATGTACGCTTACACCGACTTCGACAAGCACTTCGTCCGCCAACGCGCGGCGCAGTATCGCGACCAGCTCGAGCGCAACCTCGCCGGCACGCTCACGGACGATGAGTTCCGTCCGCTGCGCCTGCAGAACGGTTGGTACATTCAGCGCCATGCGCCGATGCTGCGCATCGCCGTGCCCTACGGCGAGTTGAACAGCAAGCAGCTTCGTGCCTTGGCCCGAATCGCACGCGAGTACGACCGCGGCTACGGCCACTTCACCACACGCCAGAACACCCAGTTCAACTGGATCCCGCTCGTGAAGAGCGCGGACGTGATGGAGCTACTCGCATCCGTGGACATGCACGGCATCCAGACCAGCGGCAATTGCATCCGCAATATCACGAGCGATTGCTTCGCAGGCGTGGCAGCCGACGAGATCGTGGATCCCCGCCCTTACTGCGAAATCCTGCGCCAGTGGAGCACCCTGCATCCGGAATTCGCCTTCCTGCCGCGCAAGTTCAAGATCGCGGTGAGTGGCGCCCATGAAGACCGCGCTGCGATCGCGTGGCACGACATCGGCTTGCAACTGCTGAAGAATGACGCAGGCGAAGTCGGCTTCAAGGTGTTGGTGGGTGGCGGCATGGGCCGCACGCCCGTCATCGGTACAGTCATTAATGAATTCCTGCCCTGGCAGCAGATCCTTGTGTTCATCGAAGCGATCGTGCGGGTCTACAACCGCTACGGCCGTCGCGACAACATGTACAAGGCGCGCATCAAGATCCTGGTGAAGGCCGAAGGCCAGCGCTTCATTGATGACGTGAACGAGGAATACAAGAACATTCTCGAACGCGACCTTGACGGCTCGGCGCACATCATCACTCAGACAGAATTCAACCGCGTTGCGTCACACTTCCAAGTGCCGACGGGCGTGGTGGCCGATGAGAACAAGCTGCTGGTGCCGAGCCATGCGCCGGCCTCATTCCAGCGTTGGCTCGAGCGCAATGTGCATTCACATCAGATCGCCGGCTATCGCGCCGTGACACTGTCGCTCAAGCGCACCGGCCAGGCTCCGGGCGATGCGACAGATCAGCAGATGGAACTCGCCGCCGACCTGGCTGACCGCTACAGCAGCGGCGAACTGCGCGTGTCGCACGACCAGAACCTCGTGCTGCCCTGGGTCAAAGAATCAGATCTCTTCGCGTTGTGGGAAGCGGCTCGCGCTGCCAGCTTCGCAACGCCCAACATTGGCCTCCTTACCGACATGATCGCCTGCCCCGGCGGTGATTTCTGCGCGTTGGCCAATGCGCGCTCCATCCCCATCGCCGCCGCCATCACCGAGCGCTTCGACGACATCGACGATCTCTACGACATCGGCGACATCGACCTGCATATCAGCGGCTGCATCAACTCCTGCGGCCACCACCACAGCGGCCACATCGGTGTGCTGGGCGTGGACAAGGACGGCAGCGAGTGGTATCAGATCACGCTCGGTGGCCTCGACGGTTCGGCCATCAGCGGCGGCTCAGCACCTGGAAAGGTCATCGGCCCCTCCTTCGCAGCCGACGAGGTGCCCGACGTGATCGAAGCCGTCATCGACACCTATCGCCATGAGCGCACTGCAGCGAGCGAAAAATTCATCGACACCGTGAAGCGCGTCGGACTCGACCCGTTCAAGACCGCCGCGAACGCTCAGCGCCGCACGACGGCCAAGGCAGATTGACCCCATGAAGTTCATCGACAAATCCAAGGACGCCTGGCACACCATCACGGGCGAGGACGGCCCGATGGTCACGCTCACGCCGGCGCCGTACAGTCTGCTTACCCTCACGCAATGGCGCGCAGTGCGCAGCGCGTGGCCCCCTGATACGCCGGTTGGCGTGGCGTACGACAACGATGCGGACATCGAAGATCTGGCCGAAGACCTGCCGCGCCTGTCGCTCGTGGCACTCCAATTCCCGAAGTGGGTCGATGGCCGCGCCTACAGCCAGGCACATCTGCTGCGCTCGCGCTATCGCTTCAAGGGCGAAGTCCGGGCGACTGGCGAGGTGCTCGTGGACATGGTGTTGCTGCTCGCGCGCACCGGGTTCGATGCCGTGGCTCTGCGGGCCGACCAGTCGATCGAAGCGGCCGAACGCTCGCTGCGCTTCTTCCCTGGCCACTACCAGGGCGATACGCACGATCCGCGACCGTTGTTCGCGCGACCTCCGGGCGAAGAAAACTCGAGCGCCGAAGTGTTCGTCAACGCGGGCGCCTCGATATGAGCGCAATCTCCCTCTACGCCCGCCAGGGCAAGGACTTTGACGCACGCGTGGCGCATGCGCTTGCCATGCTGAAGCAAGCTGTGGCCCAACACCCGGGCCGCATCGTGCAGTCCACCAGCCTCGGCGCTGAAGACATGGTCATCACCGACCTGATCGCACGCCACCAGTTGCCCATTTCCCTCGGCACGCTCGAAACCTGGATGCTGCATCCGCAAACCTCCGCGCTGATCCCGCGCATTGAAGAGCGCTACGGCTTGAAGGTCGAGGTCTACAAGCCCGTCCCGGAAGTGGCGATCCAGTTCGTGAAGACGCACGGCGAGAAGGCGATGTACAAAAGCATCGACCTGCGCAAAGCCTGCTGTGGCTTTCGCAAACTTGAGCCGCTGTCGCGCATGCTTGCCAATCGCGATGCATGGATCACCGGCCTGCGCCGCGAGCAATCGAACAATCGCGGCGAAGTGCCCTTCAACGAACTCGACGACAAGGGCCGTACCAAGTTCAGCCCTCTCGCAGATTGGACCTGGAATGACGTGTGGCACTACATCGCCACCAACGACGTCCCGTACAACCCCCTGCACGACGAATTCATGCCGAGCATCGGCTGTGCGCCGTGCACGCGAGCAATCGCGGTGGGCGAAGACTTCCGCGCCGGACGCTGGTGGTGGGAAGACGAAAGAGCGAAAGAGTGCGGGCTTCACGTTCATGAAGGACCCGCCGTGTCGATGATTGGAGCCAAGTCATGAACGCCCCGTTGAGCATCGAGCAATTGCTGCCCGAGTTGGATCACACCCACCTCGATTGGCTGGAAGAAGAAGCCATCTTCATCTTGCGCGAAACCGTCGCGGCGTTCGAGCGCCCTGCCCTGCTGTTCTCAGGCGGCAAGGACTCCTGCGTCGTGCTGCGACTGGCCGAGAAAGCCTTCAAGACCAAGATCGGCGACGGCGAGTACAAGGGCCGCCTCCCCTTTCCGCTGCTGCACGTGGACACGGGTCACAACTTTCCCGAAGTGATCGAGTTCCGCGACCAGCGCGTGGCCCAGATGGGCGAGCGCCTCGTCGTCGGACACCTTGAAGATTCGATCAAGCGTGGCACCGTCCGGTTGTCGCATCCGCTCGAATCGCGCAACGGCCACCAGACCGTGGCCCTGCTCGAAGCCATCGAAGAACATCGCTTCGACGTGCTGATGGGCGGTGCCCGCCGCGACGAAGAGAAGGCCCGCGCGAAGGAGCGCATCTTCTCTCACCGCGACAGCTTCGGCCAATGGCAGCCAAAGGAGCAGCGCCCCGAACTCTGGACGCTGTTCAACACCCGAATCAAGCCGGGCGAGCACATGCGAGCCTTCCCGATCAGCAACTGGACCGAGCTCGACGTATGGCTGTACATCGCTCGCGAAAACATCCCGCTGCCGAGCTTGTACTTTGCCCACAGCCGCGAAGTGATCCGCCGCAAGGGCCTGCTCGTGCCGCTGACGGAAGTGACGCCGCCTGAAGCCGACGAGTCTGTCGAAACGGCCGAGGTGCGTTTCCGGACCGTGGGCGACATGACCTGCACCTGCCCGGTCGAAAGCCCGGCAGCAAACGCCGTCGACATCGTGGCCGAAACACTGCGCGTGACCGTCAGCGAGCGTGGCGCGACACGCATGGACGACCGCACATCCGACGCATCAATGGAACGTCGCAAAAAGGAGGGCTATTTCTGATGACTGCCGCCACCACAGTCCCCAAGGACCACCGCGCCCTGCGCTTCCTTACGGCAGGCAGCGTGGACGACGGCAAGAGCACGCTCATCGGGCGATTGCTGTATGACAGCCGCGCCATCCTCGCTGATCAACTCGACACGCTCGAGAAGAAGGCGGCAGGTGCGCCCATCGATTTGTCGCTGCTGACCGACGGCCTCGAAGCCGAGCGCGAACAAGGCATCACGATCGACGTGGCATATCGCTACTTCGCCACCAAGCAGCGCAAGTTCATCATCGCCGACGCGCCAGGCCACGAGCAGTACACGCGCAACATGGTGACGGCTGCCGCCGGCAGCGATGCCGCCGTCGTGCTGGTCGACATCACCAAGCTCGACATCAGCGCGAAGCCGCTTGTGCTATTGGCGCAGACCCGCCGCCACGCGCTGCTGGCGCATCTGTTGCGCGTGCCGAGTATCGTGTTCGCGGTGAACAAGCTCGATGCGGTCGACAACCCCGGCGAGGCCTTTGCCGCGGTGCGCACTGCACTGCGCGATTTTGCGCAACAGGCTGGTATTGCCATCGCCGAGATCATCCCCGTCTCCGCCTTGCGCGGCGACAACGTGACGCAGCCACTCGATGCCGATTGGTACGACGGCCCATCGCTGCTGCAACTGCTGGAGAGCCTGCCTCCGACGCAAGAGCGCAAGGAAGGCGACCTGCTGATCCCCGTGCAGTACGTGGCGCGTGAAGGCGAAGGGACGGGCAACCAGCCGCGAACGCTGTGGGGCCGCATCGCGCATGGGCGCGTGAAGGCGGGAGACCAGGTGCAACTGTTCCCGAGCAGGCAGGTCGCAACGGTCGCGCAGGTGCGTCTGGCCGGAGACGTCGTCGATGGCGCCGAGGCGGGTCAATCGGCCGGCATCGTGCTGGACCGTCAACTCGACGTGTCGCGCGGCGACTGGATTTCAACACCACAAACCGTTCATGAGACGCAGCGCTTCTCAGCCACGCTGGCATGGCTCGACACTGAGCCCGCCATCGTCGGCCGTAAGTACTTGGTGCGCCACGGCAACCGCTGGGTGCAGGCGCGCATCTCGAGCATCGAGAGCAAGCTCGACATCCACACGCTGGAGGAGCACGAGGCCCACGAACTGGCAGTGAACGAGATGGGCCATGTTTTCATTGAGACGCAGCAGCCGCTGCCGATCGAGGCCTATGAGTCCAACCGCATCGGCGGCTCGCTGATCATCGTGGACCCGGCCAGCAATCGCACCAGCGGCGCGCTGCTCGTCAAGCAGGCCGCCTGAGAGGCTGAGAGTATTTCGATCATGCCCGCTCATCACGCCAAAAGACCCCTGCTCGTCGTTGCAAATGCTCGCCATAGCCCGGGCTATGGCTGTGCT
>JAJKJU010000140.1 GCA_021153565.1 Rhizobacter sp. | reverse complement strand
CGAACTGGCCTGCATTGCTCCCTCGCCCCTTCGGGGAGAGGGCTGGGGTGAGGGGCCTGGGCCTCTGAGCAAACATGAACTTGTCATGCGTCAACCCCGCCCTCTTCAAACCTCGTAGGGGAAAAATTTGCTCCAACGGCCATCTTCCGCGTGTCCAGCGTACGTAAAGGTCAGGTTGTTGAAGGAGAGCGAAGGGTGCGGGCGCATCGCCCTTCCACACGAGGATCTCGCCGTCGAGCACGGTCCCGTCGGGTAGCCCTTGCGCCAGCTTCACGACTTCGGGAAAGCGCTCGGTCATCAGTTCCTCGCCGCGCGACCAGATCCAGACGATGCCGGCGCGCTTCACGATCTGCGCGCGGATGCCGTCGTACTTCCACTCGACGATCCAGTCAGCCGGTGGGCCGAGCCAATGGTGGAAACTCTCGTGAAGGCCTTCGATCGCATGGGCGAGGAAGAACGGGTAGGGTTGGCCGGAGTCGGTGTTGCCGATGATGTCTTGTGAGATGAGTTGCCGAAAGCCCTCTGCACTCGGCCGTGCTGTCTTGTCGGTGAACCCCATCATGCGCTGCGCCACCACCTTCGGATCCAGCCCCGCGTGCTCGGCAAGCGCGCGCTGTACAAGCAGCTTGCTCACACCGACGCGAAAGCCACCGCCGATGAGCTTGGTCAGCAAGAATCTGCCCGAAGAGTCGAGCTCATTCCAGTAGGCCGCTATGCGCAGCGCCTGCTCTTCAGGTGCAAGCTCGCGCAAGGGCAACAGGCGCTGCTCGACCCACTGCGCCAGGTTCACGTCGTTGAGCGAGGGTGCAGGCGGCAGCACATGGGCAATGGTTTCGGCCAGATCGCCCACGGCCTGATAACACTCCTCGAACAGCCATTCGGCGATGCCCGCCCGCTGGCAGGCGAGCGCTCTCAACACGCCTGTGGGCACGACTTGTCGCGGCTTGCCGCCAGCCAGAAAGTACACCGCCCACGCGGCATCGGCATCATCGACCTGTGCGAAGTAGCGCTTCAAGGCCTGCACTTTGGCCGTGGTGGGGGTGCTCGCATCGAGCTCGTTGAAGAGCTGCGAAAAACGCCTCACTCGGTGCCCTCTTCCGACTCGGCAGACGTGGTGTCGGCTTGCACGGGCGACTCTTGCGCGTCATGGCGTTCGTCGTCGTACTCGGTGTGGAACGCGCCGGCCTGCAAGCCTTGCTCCTGCAGCCAGCGAACCATCACTGCTTCATAGCCATGGGTAACGATGACGCGCTGCGCCCCGGTGGCTTCGATGGCGCGTTGCAAGCCGGGCCAGTCGGCATGGTCTGAGAGCACGAAGCCGCGGTCGACACCGCGCCGCCTTCGTGCGCCGCGCAGTTGCATCCAGCCGCTCGCAAACGCATCGCTCGGGTCGCCGAAGCGCCGAACCCATGCACTGCCGAGCACCGAAGGAGGCGCCACCACGAGAGCGCCCTTCAACAGACCCTTGTCGGTGACGTCGTTGAAGTACAGCGTAGGCGGCAAGGCCACGCCTGCAGCCCGGTAGGCGCGGTTGATCGTCTCGATGGCGCCATGCACGACGATGGGTCCGATGCTCGCATCGACACCCGCCAAAATGCGTTGCGCCTTGCCGAAGCTGTAGCCCATCAGCAGACTCGCACGCCCGGCCTCGGCATTGGCCTGCCACCAGGCGTTGATGTCGTCGAAGACCTCGCGCTGCGGGCACCAGCGGTAGATGGGCAGGCCGAAGGTCGACTCGGTGATGAAGCAATCGCAGCGCACCGGCTCGAATGGCACGCAGGTGTTGTTGGCGTCGCCGCGCCCGCAGACGAAGTAGTCGCCCGACGCCACCCACACCCGGCCATCGTGCTCGAGCCGAACCTCCGATGAACCGAGCACATGGCCCGCTGGATGAAGGCTCAGGCGCACGCCGTGATGCTCGATGACTTCCCCATAGGGCAGCGTCTGCAGATTGATATCGTCGCCCAGCCGCGAACGCAGCACACCCTCCGACTGCTGCGACGCGAGGTAGTGCGCATTGCCCATGCGCGCATGGTCTCCGTGTGCGTGCGTGATGACGGCACGGTCCACCGGACGCCACGGGTCGATGTAGAAGTCCCCGGGCGGACAGTACAACCCCTCTGGACGTTCAATGACGAGGTCCTGGGTTGCGCAAGACTGCACGGCCACCGCTCGCTCAGAGGCTGAGATCATTTCGATGGGTGTCCGGGCAGCACGTCCAAAGGCGCCTGCTCTAGTGCAGTGTTCCACGCGTTGCGGAACATAAGACCGCGTCTTTGGCCCCATGACGTCGTTGCACTGGCATTTGCAACGACGAGCAGTCGGCTTAATGCGTGATGAGCGCCCATGATCGGAATGCCCTCAGCCGCTTCAGTCAGTATTTGCCTGTTGCACCCGCGATGCGCAGGTAAACATGCGCACACCACGCGACGAAACCGCGCCTCACTGCCCCCTCGACGCTGCGGCGCGATCGATTGCGCTCGATCTGGCGCGAGACGGCAAATGCGCGATCGAACTCTGTCGCGAGTTGCGCATTGAAGCCCGCATCGCGCACGACGACATTCGCTTCGAGGTTCAAGAGCAGGGACAGCGGATCGATGTTGGAACTGCCCACCGTCGCCCACTCGTCGTCGGTGAGCGCCACCTTGGCATGCAGGAAGGCAGGCGTGTATTCGAAAATCTTCACGCCCGCCGCAAGCAGTTCGTCGTACAGCGTTCGCGCAGCGAGTCCGGCAAAACGGTAGTCGAGCTTGCCTTGCAACAACAGTCTCACCTGCACGCCACGCCGCGCCGCCTGGCGCAGTGCCGTGCGAAAACCGGACCCCGGATAGAAATACGGCGACGCCAGATCGATGCGCGATTGCGCCTTGCGAAGCGCCGCGATGTAGCTGCGTTCAATGGTGCGACGCCGCCGCAGGTTGTCGCGCAACACGAAGGCGGCCCGCACAGGGGGCAAGTCGCTGAGCTTCGTCCTGTTGGGCTTGAGGCTTGGCATGCGCATGCGCTTGATGAGGCGCTTGGCATGCGCCACGGGTTCGGCGCCACGCGCGAGCGCCATCACGTCTTCGCGAAAGTTCTGGCCCAGTTGCGCGCGCGTCCAGACTGCCCGGCCCGCTTGCTCGATGGGTGCAACCACCGGCCCTCTCAACTGCACCGCGAAGTCGAGCCGCGGCTCATCTGTCCAGCCATGGCCCAGGTCCAGCCGGTCGTCGATGATGTTGACTCCGCCAACGAAAGCCACCTCGCCGTCGACCACGCAGAGCTTTTGATGAAGCCGCCGCAACTGCCCGGGCTGGAGCCAGTTCCACCAGCGGTTGATGGGCCGGAAGATCGTGACCCCCACGTTGGCGTCGCACAAGAGCCGCCAGATGTCGAGAATCGTCGCGCGGCTGCCGAAGCCGTCGATCACCACCTTCACTTGCACGCCTCGATGCGAAGCGTCAGCCAGGGCGCGGGCGACCGCCAAGGCGGCCGGGTCGTTGTTGAAGATATAGGTCGCCAACCACACCTCGTGTTCGGCCTTCGCCACCGCCGCGATCATCGCCGGGAAAAGCTCACCGCCGCCGCGCAGCAACGTGACCTCGTTGCCGCCGGTGAACACCGCGCGGGGCACCAAGCGCGACAGCGGATCGAAGGGCGCGTCCTCTTCCACCTGCGGGACGGGACCCGATGGGTCGTGGGGTTCGGCGACTCGCGCGATGGATGGGCGTTTCAATCGAGCTCGAGTTCCGCCACGCAGGGCAAGTGGTCCGACATGCGCGCCCAGGTATTGCCGCGCGGGACGAAGGCGGAGGTGCAGCGAAACCCGCGGGTGTAGATGCGGTCCAGCGCGAACACCGGTACGAGCGACGGAAAGGTCCGCAGCGGCGACGCACCGTCGGGCGTCGCCCGACGCAGACCGGTGGCGCGCATGGGCCCGTCGAGCTTCTCGCCCCAATCGTTGAAGTCGCCTGCGAGCACGAGGCGTTCGTTCCTGGGCACCTCGGCCTTGATGAAGGCATTGATGCGCTCGATCTGCCGCACGCGGCTGGAATGCATGAGGCCCAGGTGCGCCACGATGCAGTGCACCACCTCGCCATTCCAGTTCACCGGCACATGCAGCAGCCCCCGCTGCTCGAAGCGATGGTCAGACACGTCACGGTGCCCGATGTCGCCGATGGGCCAACGCGACAGCAGCGCATTGCCGTGTTCGCCGTCCTTGGTCACCGCGTTGGTGCGGTAGGCCACGTCATAGCCCTCGGGCGCGAGATAGTCCGCCTGCGGCATCTTGGGCCAGCCGACGTGAGTATCCTGAAACTGCTTGGCCTCGGCATGGTTGAAAAGACGCACCTCCTGCAAGTAGACGAGGTCGGCATCGAGCGCTTCGATGCCAAGGCCGAGGTTGTGGATCTCAAGCCGCTTGCGCGGGCCCATGCCGCGAACGCCCTTGTGGATGTTGTAGGTGGCCACGCGAAGCACGTGGCTCGGGTGCATCGAGGTGTTGGCGAAGCGCATTGAGCGCGAGGCCGGGGGTGTCATGCGTTGAACCTCGGCAGCATCAGGATGGCTTCGGCATTGGACGAAGAGAAGCAGCGGTCGGCCGCCTCGCGCCAGGGCAGCCACTCGAAGCAGGAATGCTCTCGCGACGCCAGCGTGACGGCAATGTCTCGCGGCACCTGCAGGCTGAAGACATGCTCGGTGTTGTGAGTGACGTGCGGCTCATAGCGATGTCGCCAAACGGGATAGATCTCGTAGATGTTGCGCAGATTCCAGTCACGCAACGCAGAAACCGGCACTTCGGGCGAGCCAATGATGATTCCGGTTTCTTCGGCGACTTCGCGCACGGCGGTGAGCTCCAGTTCTTCTTCCACGGTGTCCTTCGAGCCAGTGACACTTTGCCAGAAGCCGGGCTTGTCGGCGCGCTCAATCAAGAGCACGTCGAGATCGGCCGTGTGAATGACGACGAGCACGGATTCAGGGATCTTGTAGGGCCGATTCATGGAAAGGCAATCAACGTTCCTGACGGGATCCGTCGGATGGGAAAGCGCAGGCCTGTGCAACCTGAGAGGCTTGAGCCTGTCGAAAACACGCTGCGCTTTGCCCGCTCACCGAGGTCACCACGCTGATCCGGAAACAAAAAAGGGCGCGGAAGAGGCGCCCTTTTTATTCTGCATCAGCGACGCGTTCAAGCCGCCGCCGTCGGCTGCGGATTCCTCAGCCGAATGTGCAATTCGCGCAACTGCTTCTCGTCCACCGGACTCGGCGCGTGCGTGAGCAAACATTGTGCGCGCTGAGTCTTCGGGAAGGCGATCACGTCGCGGATGCTTTCGGCGCCGGTCATCATCGTGACAATGCGGTCGAGGCCGAAGGCCAGGCCGCCGTGTGGGGGCGCGCCATACTGCAGCGCATCGAGCAGGAAGCCGAACTTCAGCTGCGCATCTTCAGGGCTGATCTTCAGCGCATCGAATACCTTGCTCTGCACATCGGCACGGTGGATACGCACCGAGCCGCCGCCCAGTTCCCAGCCGTTGAGCACCATGTCGTAGGCCTTGGCGATGCACGCGCCCGGGTCGCTGTCCATCAAATCCTCGTGCCCGTCCTTGGGCGCCGTGAATGGATGGTGTACGGCGTTCCAGCGCTGGCCTTCCTCGTCGTACTCGAACATCGGGAAGTCGACCACCCACAACGGCGCCCACTTGTCGGTGAACAAGCCGTTGGCGCGACCAAACTCGCTGTGGCCGAGCTTGACGCGCAGTGCGCCAATCGCATCGTTGACGACCTTTTCCTTGTCGGCACCGAAAAAGAGAAGATCGCCGGTCTGCGCGCCGGTGCGCTTCAGGATTTCCGTCAACGCCGCGTCGTGCAGGTTCTTGACGACCGGTGACTGCAGACCCTCGCGTCCCTTGGTCAAGTCGTTGACCTTGATCCAGGCCAGGCCCTTGGCGCCGTAGATCTTCACGAACTCGGTGTAACCGTCGATTTCGCCCCGGCTCATTTCGCCGCCCTTGGGAACGCGCAGCGCCACCACGCGGCCGCCCTTGGTGGTCGCTGGCGTGCTGAACACCTTGAAGTCGACCGAGGCCATCACGTCGGTGAGTTCTGTGAACTCGAGGTTGACACGCAGATCGGGCTTGTCGCTGCCGAAGCGGTGCATGGCTTCCGAATACTTCATCACTGGGTAGTCACCCAGTTCGACACCGATGGTTTTCTTGAAGACCGAGCGGATCATGCCTTCGAACATCGAGCGGATCTCTTCCTCGGTGAGGAAGCTGGTTTCGATATCGATCTGCGTGAACTCGGGCTGGCGGTCAGCGCGCAGGTCTTCGTCGCGGAAGCACTTGGTGATCTGGTAGTAGCGGTCGAAGCCCGCCACCATCAGCAGCTGCTTGAACAGCTGCGGCGACTGCGGCAGAGCGAAGAACATGCCTTCATTGACGCGGCTCGGGACGAGGTAGTCGCGTGCGCCTTCGGGCGTGCTCTTGGTCAGCATCGGCGTCTCGATGTCGATGAAGCCATGCTCGTCGAGGAACTTGCGCGTTTCCATCGCGACGCGATACCGCAGCATCATGTTCTTCTGCATCGTCGGGCGGCGCAGGTCGAGCACGCGGTGCGTGAGGCGGGTCGTTTCCGACAGGTTCTCGTCGTCGAGCTGGAAAGGCGGCGTGACGCTCGCGTTCAGCACCTCGACCTCATGAGCCAGCACTTCGATCTTGCCGCTCGTGAGGTTGACGTTTTCCGTGCCGGCCGGGCGCGCGCGAACTTTGCCGACGATCTTCAGGCAGAACTCGTTGCGAACAATTTCCGCGGTTTTGAACATGTCCGCCCGGTCGGGGTCGCACACCACCTGCACCAGGCCTTCACGATCGCGCAGGTCGATGAAGATGACACCGCCATGGTCCCGGCGGCGATGCGCCCAGCCCATCAGTGTCACGGTCTGGCCCATCAGTGCTTCGCTGACGAGGCCGCAGTATGTCGTTCTCATGGTCGCTCCAGTATTCGGTTTCTTGTTCGCGGCAGCGGCGGGTGGTCAACCGATGCGGCGGATCTTGCGGATGTCGGGTCAGGCGCTTCGAGGCTTTGTCACAAGCCCTGACGGTTGAGCGCTTGCCGCGCGCTCAACCGTGTTGATTTCGCGCGTCGTTGACGATGACTTGCGGCGCGGGCTGAACCACACGGGACATGTGCGCCGACGGTGCAACGACGCCCATCGAGATGATGTACTTGAGGGCTTCATCCACGGTCATGGAAAGGGCAATCACGTCCTTGCGCGGCACCATGAGGAAGAAGCCGGAGGTCGGGTTCGGCGTTGTCGGTACGTACAGGCTGATGTAGTCGGCATGCAGGTGGTCGGCCGCTTCGCCGCCCGGCCTGCCGGTGACGAAGGCGATGGTCCAGGAGCCCTCGCGGGGGTACTGCACCAGCACCGCCTCGCGAAACGCATTGCCACTGCTCGAGAACAAGGTGTCCGACACCTGCTTCACCGAGCTGTAAATGGATTTGACGATGGGGATGTGAGTCAACAGCCTGCTGCCCTGCGCCAGCGCCCACTGCCCGGCGATGTTGGCGGCGAAGATGCCCGTGAGCAGCAAGCCGACGACCATCACGATCACGCCCAAGCCGGGCACCTGCTTGAGCATTTGCAGCGGCGCGTATGCTGCCGTGGGCAGCACGGCCTGGGACGCGCTCAGGAACGCCTCGAACACGCCGTCGAGGGTGTTCAAGATGGCGTGCAGCACCCAGAGGGTGATGGCGAGCGGCAGCCAGACCAGCAGACCGGCGAGCAGATATTTCTTCACGAAGACCCTAGAAAAGGCGACTCAAACGCTCGCGCTGGAACCGGTACCGCCGGAAACGCCGCTACTGCTGCTGGTGGAGGTCGAAGAAGATGACGGAGCGGCTACAGCGGGTGCGGAGTCGGTTTTTGCACTGTCGCTCTTTGCGCCTTCGCCGTTGGCGCCCTCGGACTTGGGCGCCACGGCCGCAGTGCCGGTGGCCGCCTCGGGCTTGGTGCCATTGCTGCGGAAGTCCGTCACGTACCACCCCGAGCCCTTGAGCTGGAAGCCGGCGGCGGTCAGTTGTTTCTTGAAGCTCTCGGCGTTGCACGCCGGGCAAGTGGTGATGAGCGGGTCGGAGACCTTCTGCAGCACATCTTTCGCGTGCCCGCACGACTCACAGCGGTATGCGTAGATCGGCATAACTTAGCCCTTGATTCAAAACGTTAAAAAATTATAAGGAAGCGCGCCGGTTGGCCCGGCTCGCCTAGTCAAATGGGGGCAAGTCGCTACGCGTTCAAGCCACCCGCGAGGTGGTGGGTACGCTCATGCCGGTTCCTGAGCCGTTGCGGCATGAGGGAGCCTGCGATCATGCCCGTGAACGCGGCGATCAGGCCGGCAAGTTGTCCCGGGAATTTGGCACCGAGGGTCGTGATCTGCGGAAAAAAGAGGATCCAGGTCCCAATGCCCAGGGCCAGGGACAACACCGCGCCCTGGGTGGTGGACCGCTTCCAGTACAAACCCATCACCAGTGGCACGAATGCCCCGACCAGAGTGATCTGGTACGCCGCCGACACCAGGTCATAGATCGAGGTGCCCTTCATGGCGACCGCATAGGCCAGCACCAGCGCGGCAAAAATCACGATGGTCGAACGCATGGCGAACAACTGCTGCTTGTCGGTCATGCGAGGGCGCAGGTTCTTGAGGATGTTCTCGACAAAGCTGGTACTCGGCGCCAGCAGGGTCGCCGACGAGGTGCTCTTGATGGCCGAAAGCAGCGCGCCGAAGAACAGTATCTGCATCACGAGCGGCATCTTCGTCAGCACGAAGGTGGGCAGGAGGCGCTGGTAGTCGTTCTTGGCAAGATCCATGGCGCTCGGGCCCATGACAATGATCGCGCAGGACACGATGAACATGGGCACGAAGGCGAAAAGGATGTAGCTCAATCCGCCGATGGCGGCGCCGTTTCGCGCTGTCTCGGCGTTCCTGGCCGACATCACGCGCTGAAAAACGTCTTGTTGCGGAATGCTGCCGAGCATCATGGTGAGGCCCGCGCCGACGAACATCGCGATCTCGGTGAAGGTCGGCGGCGGCAGGAAATTCCAGAGTTCCTTCTGGCTCGCCATGGCAAACACCTTGTCGGCGCCGCCTGCCAGGTTGCCCGCAAAGATGGCAATGATGCTCAGACCGATCACGAGCACGATCATCTGGATGAAGTCCGTCCATGCCACGGCGAGGAAGCCGCCGATGACGACGTATACAAGCACTGCCAGCGTGCCGACGATCATGCCGGCCGTCTCGGACATCGCGCCGTTGGTGAGCACCGAGAACACGAGGCCGAGCGCCGTGATCTGCGCCGCCACCCATCCGAGATAGCTCAGGATGATGGCCACCGAACAGAACACCTCCACGCCCTTGCCATAGCGCTGGCGGTAAAAGTCGCCGATGGTCAGCAGGTTCTGCTTGTACAGCTTGGTGGCGAAGAAAAGGCCCACAAGGATCAGGCAGGTGCCGGCACCGAAGGGGTCTTCGACGATGGAGTTCAGACCGCCCTGCACGAATTTGGCCGGAATGCCCATCACTGTTTCGGCACCGAACCAGGTGGCAAAAGTGGTGGTCACCACCATGATCAGCGGGAGGCTGCGGCCGGCGATCGCGAAGTCGCTCGTGTTCTTGATACGCGTGCCTGCCCAGACACCCAGGCTCAATGTGCCCAGGAGATAAAGCACCACGAAGGTGATCAGTGTGTAATTCATCGGACGTACGGGACTGGCTTGGAAAAGCTGGGCGAAGATCGCCGCTGAGCCCGCTCCAGCAACCCGCATTATCCCCTGGGGACATGGGAGTCGCGCGAACCCGTGGAATGGCTTACGTCACGTTCCCGCAGTCCGGCTGAAACCCTGGAGAAATATGGCCTTCGCGCGGGCGCCCATGCCCGGGCTTCACGGCTACAAGAAATGGCCTATGACTTGGGTGACGACGAGGCCGACCACGAAGCCCAGCCCCAGATAAACCAATGTCTGCAGCAGCCGGTTGGTTCGTCGCTGCTCCACCAACAGGGCCTCGACCAGCCGCTGCTCTGTCGCCGACCGGGGTTGCAGCGCCTGGTGCAGCAAGCGCGGCAACTCCGGGAGCAACTGAACGTAGCGCGGCGCTTCGTTCTTCAAACGCCCGACAAAGCCCCGCCAGCCGATCTGGTCGTTCATCCAGCGCTCGAGGAAGGGCTTGGCTGTGTTCCACAAATCGAGGTCCGGGTCGAGCTGTCGCCCCAGGCCCTCGACGTTCAACAAGGTCTTTTGCAGCAACACGAGCTGCGGCTGGATCTCGACGTTGAACCGCCGCGAGGCCTGGAACAAACGCAACAACACCTGCCCGAGCGAAATGTCCTTCAAAGGGCGATCGAAATGAGGTTCGCACACTGCTCGGATTGCGCCCTCCAGTTCGTCCACCCGCGTCGTCGGCGGCACCCAGCCGCTCTCCACGTGAAGCTCCGCCACGCGCTTGTAGTCACGCCGGAAGAAGGCCAGGAAGTTCTGCGACAGGTATTCCTTGTCGAACTCGGTGAGCGTGCCCACGATGCCGAAATCGAGTGCGATATATCGGCCGAACGTCGGCGGCGCAATGCTCACCTGGATGTTGCCGGGGTGCATATCGGCATGGAAAAAACCATCGCGAAACACCTGCGTAAAGAAGATGGTCACGCCGTCGCGCGCAAGCTTCTTGATGTCCACGCCCGCTTCGGCCAGACGCTGCATCTGGCTGATGGGCACTCCATACATGCGCTCCATCACGATGACGCCGGGGGTGCACAGGTCCCACAGCATCTCGGGGATCATGACGAGGTTGAGCCCTGCCATGTTGCGGCGCAGTTGCGCGGCATTGGCGGCCTCGCGCACGAGGTCGAGTTCGTCGTGCAGGTAATTGTCGAACTCAGACACGACCTCGCGCGGCTTCAGACGGCGGCCGTCGGCGCTGAATCGCTCGACCCAGCGCGCGAGAGTGCGCATGAGAGAGAGGTCATCGTCGATGACGGCCAGCATGCCCGGGCGCAGCACCTTGACGGCAACCTCGCGACCATCCTTGAGCGTCGCGAAATGCACTTGCGCGATGGATGCACTCGCGACCGGGTCGGCCTCGAAACTCGCGAACAAGGCCTCGATGGGCTTGCCGAAGGCGCGCTCCACCAGCACCCGCGCCTGCGCCGCAGGAAATGGTGGCACCCGGTCCTGCAGACGCGCAAGTTCGTCAGCGACATCAGAGGGCAACAGATCGCGCCGTGTCGACAACACCTGCCCGAACTTGACGAAGATTGGCCCGAGCCGCTCAAGTGCGAGCCGCAGGCGCATGCCGCGGGGCATGTCGAGCTTGCGGCCGATGGTGATCAACTTGACCAGCAGGCGGATGCGCCGCTGCCGGAAGCCCGACAGCGCAAGCTCGTCCAGGCCGAAACGCAGAACTGTGAAAACGATGATGACGAGGCGCGCGAGATGCCTCATCGCGCAGGCGGCTCCTGCGAGGCGCCGCCCTGCCCTGTGACGAATCCTGCAATTGCCGCGAGCGCGCTTCGCATGGCCTGCGCGACGGGCCTGCCGAAGCGTGCAAGTTCATGGGCCGGTGCTTCGCCGATGAAGCGTGCCAAGTCGTCTTCAACGTCCCAGCGCAAGTTGTCCATGAGCCAGCTCACGTCGCTGGCAAGCGCGGAGTCTCCTGACACATCCGCCGTCGGCCGCTGCCCCGCGAGGCCCTGGGCGAGCATGCGCGCAGGATTGGAAGCATCCACGGCGAGGGTCAAGTCGGCTTCGGCGGCCAGCTCGTTGCCCGTCCAATCGAGCAGGCCTGCCCGTGTGATGGAAAAACTCAGTGCCGGTTGCGGCAATAGCGAAGGCCAGCCAGTCAAATGAATGCGGATGGACCGCCCGGCGTGCGGCCGAAGCCGCGCCACTGCAGCATCCTCGCCGGCTATCACGTGATTGAGCCAAAGTGTGACGCGTTGCAAAAAAGCCGTCGTGGCGAGCTGCTGCAGGGTATCGAACATGAGGGGGATTGTAGGCACGGCACCGCGTCCTGCCCCTCGGACACAGGTGTCGAGAGTGCCACGTTTTTGAGGGAGAATCCACGCCTTTGAAGACAAGACGAGTCGCCTGTATGGGCGGCGACTCGAGAGGACCGCGACCACGTCCGCCAGTTCACCACCACAACGAAACGCCCGCACACCTGCGGCTCCGCGGCAGCACCCACGAGGCCGGCGCGACGATTACCCCTATTGATGTTTGAAGACCGCAGCTACAAGAGAACCTTCTACAGCGCACCACAGTCCGTGACGTCGCTGGTGGCGGCGTTCCTCTAGCCCGCGATCACGGTACTCACCTTCCTTATCGCTAACTGGTACATCGACGCGCCGATCCTGCGGGCCGAACTCACGCTGTGCCTGCTGGTCTTCGCGCTCACGTTCCCTGGGCGCAACCGATTCCGCGACAACCTCATCGCCGCCGGAGTCGACATCGTCTCGTCGTGGGTGATGCTCATCAGCATCCTCGCACTGTGCGGCTATGCCACGCGAAGCATCAATTACTTCGAGGAACAGGCGCTCATCAACTGGATCGTGGTGACACCCGTGCTGCAGTGGCTTGCGGTATGGGTGGGCCAAAAGTTCGTGCATCACTGGTCGGCACAACCTGAAGCCCGGCGTTCGGCCATCGTCGTGGGCGCCGGGCCCCTGGGCGTGAAGGTGGCACGTGCAGTCACTGAAAGCGGTGATCAAGGCATCGATTTCGTCGGCTACTTCGACGACCGCACTGACGACCGCGTGCACGAACTCGCGTCGCAACAGCGCCTGGGCACGCTGAAAGACGTGGCCGACTACATTCGCGACAACGCCATCCGCGATGTCTTCATCACGCTGCCGCTGGGCTCGCAGCCGCGCATTCTCGAATTGCTGGAGCAGGTGCAGGGCACGACCGCGTCACTCTTCTTCGTGCCGGACGTGTTCGGCATCAGCATCATCCAGGGCCGCTTGCAGGACATGAACGGCGTGCCGGTGGTGGGCATTTGCGAGACACCTTTCACCGGCACCAACGAACTCGTGAAGCGCATCAGCGATGTCGTGCTCGCGAGCCTGATCATCGTGCTCATCTCGCCCATCCTGCTGGCCATCGCCATCGGCGTGAAGCTCAGCTCACCCGGACCGGTCGTCTTCAGGCAGCGGCGCAACGGCCTCGAGGGTGACGAGATCATCGTCTACAAATTCCGCTCGATGCGCGCGCAGGACAACGGCCCGGTGGTGCGACAAGCGACCAAGGACGATCCACGCATCACCCGCTTCGGGGCCTTCCTTCGCCGCACCTCACTTGACGAGCTGCCGCAGTTTTTCAATGTGTTGCAAGGCCGAATGAGCATCGTCGGGCCGCGCCCGCATGCGGTCGCACACAATGAGGAATACCGCCGCCTGATCAAAGCGTACATGGTTCGTCACAAAGTGAAGCCGGGCATCACCGGCTGGGCTCAAGTCAACGGTCATCGGGGGGAGACCGACACCATCGAAAAGATGCAGGCACGGGTCGAATACGATCTCGAGTATTTGCGCAACTGGTCGCTCGGACTCGATCTGCAAATCATTGTGCGTACCATCCGGCTGGTGTTCTTCGATCGCAACGCGTACTAACTAGATACGATAGACACGACGCGGCGATCGATTCGATCGGTCTCACGACAACACAGGAGGACTTGCATGCCGAAAGAGCTGCACGTTATTGCCCGCATCGCGGTACGCCCACTGTCATTGGCCATCGGGCTGGGCTTCACGAACGGCGTCTTGGCCGAAGCCAATCCGTACTACATCGGCGTGAGCCAGGCGTTCACGCATGACAGCAACGTGTTCAGACGTCCCGACAACGGAACATTGCCAGTGATCGCGGACACGGTGTCGAGTACCGGATTGCTCGGCGGCATCGACCAGCCCTTCGGCCGCCAGCGCTTCTTCGCCAATGGCACTGCCGCCGTGAACCGCCACAAGAACCTCGATCAGTTGGACAACACGAGCTACGGCCTCGCCACGGGACTCGACTGGTCAACGATCGAGCGACTGTCGGGCAACGTGCGCTTGTCGGCAAATCAAAGCCTCGCAAACTACGGCGATGTGAACGCGGCGACCACCACTGAAAAGAACCTGCAGAAGTCTCGGCAGTTCAGCGCCAATGCGCGCTACGGCCTCGCTGCTTCGCTTGGTCTTGAGGGCGGCGTCGAGCACGGCTCCGTGGACTTCAGCGCTCCGAACGACCTGCGCACGGTGCGTCAGGACTCTGCCAATCTCGGCCTGCGCTGGGGTGGCGGAGGTCCACTGAGCGTGGGCGTGAGCGCGCGCACGAGCAAGGCCAAATACCCCGCCGTGGCGACGGGGGTTGGCACCACTGCACCGGACGATCTCAAGCGCAATGATGTCGGCGTCAACGCCACCTACACCCCGACCGGCCTCAGCACCTTCAGCGGGCACCTGAACGCCACGCGCGAAGATCACTCGCTGGACAACCAGTCGGACTTTCACGGCATGACCGGCGGTGTGGCGTGGGACTACCACCTCAGCGGCAAGCTGAATCTCACCGCCACGCTGAACCGCGACACCGGCACTGCCACGACCTTCATGCAACTGGTGCAGTCGCCCCTGCCGACGACGCCGCTGACGCCTCCTACCGTCACGACCGTACGCGTTGACGCCAACCGCGTCAGCACGACGGCGCAACTTGGCTTCAACTATGAACTGACAGCCAAGATCCAGTTCAACGGTGACGTCTCGCACATTGGCTCTTCGACCGGCGACACGAGCAGCGAAGCACTCACGCGATACAACATTGGCGCCAAGTACCAACCGACGCGCACCATCAGCCTCGGCTGCAACGCCGGCCGAGAAAGTCGCTCCGGTGTCTACTCGGCCCACACTGTTGGCTGCAACGCTGAGCTTGCATTCCGATGACTCGACCTCGAATCCTTCTCACGGGCGCCACCGGCTACATCGGCTCGCACACCTGGCTTGCCTTGCTGGGTGCAGGCTACGACGTGGTCGGCATCGACAACTTCTCGAACAGTTCGCCCGAGGTGCTGAGCCGCCTTCGCCATCTGAGCGGACAGGAGCCGGTGTTCGAACTGGTGGACGTGTGCGACGCGGCCGCGATGGAGGGCGTGTTCGAGCGCCACCGGATCTTGGCCGCGGTTCATTTCGCGGCGCACAAGGCCGTAGGCGAAAGCACGCAGCAGCCCTTGCGTTACTACGCCAACAACATCGGTGGCCTGCTAACCCTTGCACAGACCATGGACCGGCATGACAGCCGCGCATTGGTGTTCAGCTCGAGCGCCACCGTGTATGGCAAGCCAGATCGATTGCCAATTACCGAAAATGCCGCGCTATCGAGTACCAATCCCTACGGTGCGACCAAGTTGATCGGCGAGAACATACTGCGCGACCTGGAACGTGCCGATCCCCGCTGGAAGATCGCGCTGCTGCGTTACTTCAACCCTGTTGGCGCGCACGAGAGCGGCCTGATTGGCGAAGACCCGAGCGGCACACCCAACAACATCATGCCGTTCATCACCCAGGTGGCCGTGGGCAAGCTGGAACGACTTCGTGTGTTCGGCAACGACTACGACACGCTCGACGGCACCGGCGTGCGCGACTACATCCATGTGCTCGACCTCGCCGAAGGCCATGTGGCCGCCCTGCGCTATTTGCTGGACGAAAAACGCTCCATCACTGCCAACCTTGGCACCGGCCGGGGGTTCAGCGTGCTCGAATTGGTGCGTGCATTCGAGCGGGCGAGCGGGCAATCGATTCCCTTTGAGATCACTGATCGGCGCCCGGGCGACATCGCCGCCTGCTACGCCGACCCGACGCTTGCACATGAAACCCTGGGCTGGCACGCAATTCGCGATATCGACGCCATGTGCGCCGACAGTTGGCGCTGGCAAAGCATGAATCCCAATGGATTCGCGCGGCCCTGAGAGGCTGAGAGTATTTCGATCATGCCCGCTCATCACGCCAAAAGACCCCTGCTCGTCGTTGCAAATGCTCGCCATAGCCCGGGCTATGGCTGTGCT
>JAJKJU010000139.1 GCA_021153565.1 Rhizobacter sp. | reverse complement strand
TTACTTCGAAGCGGGCCACAGCGAACTGGCCTGTATTGCTCCCTCGCCCCTTCGGGGAGAGGGCTGGGGTGAGGGGCCTGGGCCTCTGAGCAAACATGAACTTGTCATGCGTCAACCCTGCCTTCGTCATCGCCAAACGGGTGGCGGGGAGGGGACGAGCAGGTGCGGGCGATGGTGGGGGCCGTCGGGTTGCCTTGATGGAGATGGGTGTGATTTTTGGGAGACCCCTCACCCCAACCCTCTCCCCCCGCCGGGGGAGAGGGAGCCGCAATGCACTACGTCGAAGCGGGCCACAGCGAGCTGGCCTGTATTGCTCCCTCGCCCCTTCGGGGAGTCTCTGGGGTTGGGATGAGGGCTTCGGCAGTTGGAAAGCGACGAACAACAACCGGAATCAGTGATGCTGCGTCTCGAACTCAGAAACATCAGCAAGCAATATCCGTCGGTCAAGGCGAACGACCGTGTGAACCTGCGCGTGAAGCCTGGTGAGATCCACGCCGTGCTCGGCGAGAACGGCGCGGGCAAGTCGACGCTGATGAAGATCATCTACGGTGCCGTGCGACCCGACGAGGGTGAGGTGCTGTGGAACGGCGAGCTGGTCACCATCCGCAATCCGCACGAGGCTCGGCGCTTGGGCATCAGCATGGTGTTCCAGCACTTCAGCTTGTTCGACACGCTGACGGCGGCGGAGAACGTGTGGCTGGGACTGGACAAGGGGCCGTCCCTGGCAGACGTGTCACAGCGCATCGTGCAGGTGGCGCAAGAGTACGGGCTCGACGTGGACCCGCTGCGCCCAGTGCACACCCTGTCGGTGGGCGAGCGACAACGCGTGGAGATCGTGCGAGCCCTGATGACCAAGCCTCAGCTTCTCATCCTCGATGAGCCTACATCGGTGCTCACGCCGCAGGCTGTCGACAAGCTGTTCGTCACGCTGCGCCAACTCGCGAGCGAGGGCTGCAGCATCCTCTACATCAGCCACAAGCTCGACGAAATCCGCGCGCTGTGCCATCACTGCACGGTGCTTGGGGCCGGACGCGTGAGAGGCGAGGTCGACCCGACGCTGGAAAGCAATGCCAGCCTGTCGCGACTGATGATCGGTGCGGAGCCGCCGCAGTTGCAGCACGTGAAGGCGAGGGCGGGGGACGTGGTGCTCGCGGTACGCGATCTCTCGTTGGCCAAGCAGGACCATTTCGGCATGAACCTGCATCGCATCGGCTTCGAGGTGCGGGCCGGAGAGATCGTCGGCATTGCGGGTGTCTCGGGCAACGGGCAGCAGGGGTTGATGGCGGCGCTGTCGGGCGAAGACCCGCGTGCGGCGGCGGAATCGATCCGCTTGTACGACCGTCCCATCGGCCGGCTGTCGCCGGCTGTGCGGCGTCGGCGCGGCCTGCATTTCGTTCCCGAAGAACGCCTGGGCCGCGGGGCGGTGCCCGGCTTGTCGCTGGCGCAGAACACCTTGCTCACGCGAACTGAATCGGTGAGCCGCGCCGGGTGGATCGCCAACGGCCGCGTCGACGTGCTGACACGCAAGCTGATCGCCCGCTTCAAAGTGAAGGCCGGCGGACCGGATGCGCCGGCCAAGAGCCTGTCGGGCGGCAACCTGCAGAAGTTCATCGTCGGCCGTGAGATCGATGCGAAGCCGCGTGTTCTGATCGTGTCGCAGCCGACCTGGGGAGTGGACGTGGGCGCGGCGGCCCAGATTCGCGCCGAGTTGCTCAAGCTGCGCGATGAGTCTTGCGCCGTGCTTGTCGTGAGCGAAGAGCTCGATGAACTCTTCGAGATATGCGATCGGCTCGTTGTCATCTCGCAAGGGCGCGTGTCCCCAAGCGTCAACGTCGGTGACGCGAGCGTGGAGATGATCGGGCAGTGGATGAGTGGGCTGTGGGACACACAGGAAAAGGAATTGGCGCATGAAGGCGCTTGAGCTTGCTTGCCTAACCACCCACCCGTTCGGGCCCACCCACCCGTTCGGGCCCACCCACCCGTTCGGGCCCACCCACCCGTTCGGGCCCACCCACCCGTTCGGGCTGAGGTATCGAAGCCCTGTTGGCAATAGCCAAATCCCTCTTGGGACTGAGCTTGTCGAAGGCCCTGAACCTGCCCACGCACAGTTCGTCGCGCATTACCGAACGTGGCCTTTGACGAGGCTTGCCCATGTCACGCCCCACCCGAAGGCACGTGAGCCAGCCCACGTCACCTCCTACCCAAAGGCGCGTGAGCTTGCTTGCATAACCACCTACCCATTCGGGCCCACCCACCCGTTCGGGCTGAGGTATCGAAGCCCTGTTGGCAATCGCCAAGTCCCTCTTGGGACTGAGCTTGTCGAAGGCCCTGAACCTGCCCATGCTTTTGACGTGCTGCTCGGACACGCTCGAAATACTCACAGCCTCTCAGCCCGAACTTGCATGGCAGGCCTTCGCTGCGGTTGCGAGGAATCGGGGGCTTCATGCTGACGCTCGAATCCCGCTCCGAACCCAGCCGGACGATGACGATCGTCTCGCCGCTTCTTGCGCTCGCCATCACCGTCGTCATCGGCATGCTGCTCTTCATGATGCTCGGCAAGGACCCGATGCGCGGCTTGCAAGTCTTCTTCATCGAACCCGTGAAAAGCGGCTACGCATTGTCCGAACTTGCGGTCAAGGCCACGCCTTTGCTGCTCATTGCCCTCGGACTGTCGGTGTGCTTTCGCTCCAACGTGTGGAACATCGGTGCGGAGGGGCAATTCATCCTGGGTGCGATCGCGGCGGGTGGCGTCGCCATGATGGCCGACAAGGATTCGAGCCGATTCATCGTCATTGCCATCTTGCTGGCCGGGGTGGCGGGCGGCATGGCCTGGGCCGCCATCGTCGCGTTCTTGCGCGACCGCGCGAACGCCAACGAGATTCTCGTGAGCCTCATGCTCGTGTACGTCGCCGACATGCTGCTCAGCTATCTCGTGTACGGGCCTTGGAAAGACCCGGCGGCCTACAACTTTCCGCAAACCATCAGCTTCCTGGAGCCGACGAAGATTCCGCGTCTCTTCAGCGGTTGGCGTGTGACGATCGGCGCGGTCATCGCGCTGATCGCGGTGCTGTTGTTCTGGTTGTTCCTGTTTCGTCACTACGCGGGTTTTCAGTTGCAAGTCGGCGGGCTCGCCCCGGCGGCTGCGCGCTATGCGGGCTTCTCTTCGCGAAGGGCGTTGTGGATGGCGATGCTGGGCAGCGGCGGCATGGCGGGTCTGGCGGGTGGACTCGAAGCGGCCGGGCCGCTCGGGCAGCTCACGCCGCACGTGCCGGTCGGTTATGGCTTTGCCGCGATCATTGTGGCCTTCGTGGGGCGGCTGCATCCGGTGGGCGTCGTTTTCTCGGCGGTGTTGATGAGCATGTTCTATATCGGTGGTGAGCTGGCGCAGTCGCGGCTGGGTCTGCCGAAATCGTTGACGGGGGTGTTCCAGGGGATGCTGCTGTTTGCGCTGCTGGCTTGCGACACCTTGGTCTTCTATCGGATTCGGTGGAGACACAGCCCCCACCTTCCTTCGGCAAGCTCAGGACAGGCCAAGCCGCCCCTCCCACGAGGAGACGGGTCAAAGCCCCTCGCAGTGGATCCCAGTGACGTCGAGCAAGGAGCGAAAGTCTGATGGACGCATTCGCACTCCTTCTCGCTGCGACGCTCAACTCCGGCACCGTGCTCGCATTCGCCGCACTCGGCCTCTTGATCAATGAACGCGCCGGCATCGTGAACCTCGGCGCCGAGGGCATCATGCTCGTCGCCGCCGTTGCCGGCTTCGCAACCGCCGTGCACACCGGCAGCGACTGGGTCGCCTTCGCAGCGGGCATGGGCGCAGGTGCCTTGATGGCTGCCGCGTTTGGCTGGCTCGTGATCTGGCTCAACACCAATCAGTATGCAAGCGGCTTGGCTCTGAGTCTCTTCGGCGCGGGCTTCTCTGCCTTCGTGGGCCTGCGCTACACGCAGGAAAAGCTATCTCAGCGGTCTCATTTCGACGTGCCCGGCCTGGCCGACATTCCTTTCATCGGCCCGGCACTGTTCCGACAGCATCCGCTCGTCTACCTCGCCATCGTGCTTGCCGTCGCACTGACATGGTTTCTCTACCGGTCGCGCGCCGGACTGGTGCTGCGAGCGGTGGGCGAGTCGCCCGAATCGGCGCATGCGCTGGGGTATCCGGTGCGTCGCATCCGTTTCGCGGCAGTGATGGCTGGCGGAGCGCTGTGCGGCCTCGCGGGCGCCTACATCTCGGTCATCTACACCCCGCTGTGGGTCGAGGGCATGGTGGCGGGCAAGGGCTGGATCGCATTGGCCCTCACCACCTTTGCGACATGGCGTCCAGCACGTGTGTTGCTTGGTGCCTATCTTTTCGGCGGCGTGACCATGCTGCAGTTTCATCTGCAAGGCGAAGGCGTGCAGGTGTCGAGCCAGTTGCTCACCGCCATGCCTTATCTCGCGACCATCATCGTGCTCGTGCTCATATCGCGCAACGCAGCCTGGATTCGGGCCAACATGCCGGCGTCGCTGGGCAAGCCGTTTTTCCCCGGCTCATAATCGCAGCCGATTTTGCATTCCTGCTCTCGCAATTCCTTATCGAGGAGACGACAAGATGATCGATTCGAAGCGCTCGATGCTCCGCCTCACCGGCTGGACTGTTCTTGCCGCTGCCGCCCTGGCGGGCTGCAGCAAGAAGGAAGAAGCCACCATTGCATCGCCGGCGCCGGCGCCCATCGCCGCATCGGCACCGGCCAACGTGGAGCCGCTCAAAGTGTCCTTTGCGTACATCGGCTCCATCGGCGACGGTGGCTGGAACACTGCACATGACAACGCGCGCAAGGCGATGGAAAAGGAGTTCGCCGGCAAGGTCGTCACGAGCTACGTTGAAAAGGTGGCCGAAGGCCCCGATGCGGAGCGCGTGTTCCGCGACATGGTGAGCCAGGGCAACAAGCTCATCTTCGGCACCACCTTCGGCCACGGCGACTACATGCTCAAGGTGGCGGCCGATTCCAAGGACGTGAAGTTCGAACATGCCACCGGCTACAAGACCGCAGAGAACCTGCGCACCTATGACAGCCGTACCTACGAGGGCGCCTACATGGCCGGTGTGCTCGCAGGCGGCATGACCAAGAGCAACACGCTGGGCGTGGTGGGCTCGGTGCCCATCCCCGAGGTCATCCGCAACATCAACAGCTTCACGCTGGGCGCGCAGTCGGTCAACCCGAAGATCAAGACCAAGGTCGTGTGGGTCAACTCCTGGGGCGATCCGCCGAAGGAGACCGATGCTGCGCAATCGCTGATCAATGCGGGGGCCGATGTGCTCTTCCAGAACACCGACACCTCGGCCGTGCTACAGACGGCGGAGAAGGCCGGCAAATACGCCGTGGGCTGGGACAGCGACATGTCCGCCTATGCTCCCAAGGCACACCTCGCGTCCAGTGTCATCAACTGGACGCCGTACTACATCAAGGCCGTGAAAGACATGCTCGAGAGCAAGTGGACAACCGGCAAGACCTGGTGGGGCGTGAAGGAGGGCGCTATCGACATGGTGTCCATCTCCGACAAGGTGCCTGCCGAACTGAAGGCCAGGATCGACACGGTGAAGGCAGGCCTGAAGGACGGCAGCTTCGCGATCTGGAAGGGCCCGATCTCGACCAACGACGGCAAGGAAAAGCTGAAGAAGGACCAGGTCGCCGACGATGCATTCCTGGGCGGCATCAACTTCTACGTCAAGGGCGTGGAAGGAACGGTTCCGGGCGGCGACAAGAAGTAAGGTCTTGCTGTTGTAGGGTGGGCAAAGCGCAGCGT
>JAJKJU010000138.1 GCA_021153565.1 Rhizobacter sp. | reverse complement strand
GCTCCTCCGACTGGATCGTCGCGCTGCCAAACACCGAGTTCGCCGCGGCCTTGAATTTCATCGCGACGTGAAACCAGTCCAGGATCCGGCCTCTGGCGAGCTTGGGCCGCAGCCAATGCGCGCACTGCGAGTTCCGCCTTGGCTGCGCTTCCTCGGTCATCCGGCATGGCGTGGACGAGCCACCAGTGCATGTCGCCCAGCGCATAAAGCAAATTGCCCGAGGAGCTGGCAGTGCGTATGACGTTGGCGAACATCAACTCCATATGATTCATGATTTTGCCGAACTTGGCCCGCCGATGGGCCCTTGAGGCCGAGCAGCGCGCCGGTCAAGGCTTCAACCAATGCTATGGCCGCTGCGTTCGTGCCGGTGCAATTGCCGCCGAATCAGACTGCGCCGGCTGACCTCCGCGTCGAACTGCGTAAAGGCCCGATAGCAATGGACTACGTTGATCAAGGGCAAGGTCAACTTGCCCACCGGGGCGGTAAGCATGCCTTCCTGCCGAGCACAGAGGCGCCGGGCTTCCATGCGTACCGTTGTTCGGCAGGCAGCCATCACGAGCATTCTGGCGTCCAGAACTGCTGTCGGATTGCACAGGGCAATGCTGCTCAAGGTTTCTGTCGACGGTCAAGACTTGATCACCTATAGGTCGTGACTCTGAATCAGAAGACGCGAAAGATCATCCGTACGCCTATAGCACTTTTGGGACCGTGAACAACATGAAGCCCGAACCTGCGAATTGAAACCCGAATCGGATGCCAAGACTTCACGGAGCATCGACCGGGGGGCAAGTAGTAACCATCAACTGTTGGAACACCCATGCTCAAGAAGATCGGAGCCTTGATTGCCTCAATGTCAGTTGCGTTAGCGCCCGCGAGCTCGCTGCTAACTTCCACATTCAGCCGGGCCACTATCGGGGCCTTTGTAGGGACGACTGCGGTCATGCTGCCATCAGCGGCTCACGCAGAATCAAGTTATCGGATTTGCGCGATCACGCTGGGCCAAGGCGGGGATCGGTTAGCCATCGCGATGAAGGTTTCGAAGTACGACATTGGGACCTGTGGCGCGGCATTCGCGGGCATACAGGCAGCGCTGGGACTTATGTCTCTCGCTGGCATGGCGCGGGCGGCCCTGGCGAGTGGTGCCGGCCAGGCGTATTACTACAACGCGACATGCGAGCGGTTCTCATCGGATCTTAGCGTCAGCGGCGACGTTTGTTACTCGATGCCCCAGCAATATCGCCTCTACGGTGTCTTTCACGGCCGAGCATCAACGGTTAGTTTGAAATGAATTCGCATCGCGAGGCAATTGCACGCCAAATCAAACTGGCGCGGGCGTGGTTCAAATACGGCCGTTTTTGGGTATCACGGACGAGCGCAATCAGCCCGCTGGGCGATGGCGGGGAATTCACCCGGAAGGATGTGAAGTCGATGCAGGGCGCGGTGCGCCACGCATCGCCTCAGCTGCGCAGCGGCTGAGGCTCGCCCAGGCCCAGCAGCGTCGCAGCGAAGAAAATCTGATGTTGTTCTCAATTGCGCAGCTGCGCAGCAATCCTTACCCCTTGGGCCTTCAGCGGCGCGGCGCCACATCAGCGACCTGAGGTTGTTGGCCAAGACCGTGGCGACCATGTCGACGATGAGCGCCTGCTGGGGGTTCTACGGAACGCCGATTTTTCCGTCGCCGGTCCGAGCGAGACGATCAGCAATGTGCGTGCGTGTCACGCAATGTCGTTGCGGATCACGGAATGTGCGCAGGAGGCCGCCATCCGTCTCAACGAATTTGCGTCAGAACCGAGCATCTATTGCGCGTCTGGGCCAACATCATTGCGCGTGCACTACAGGTACGGAGCCATGCCAACACTCCAACACTTAGCGTGAAAAGTCGCGATTCCGGCTGGTGCGCGAGGCTGCTCACTTGTCCGTCAGATATCCGTCATTCATCGCTGCGGGCGCAGCCATAGATTTCGGTGGCGACAACGCGATCCTTCACCGGTCGCAGTCCACCCACCGCCCCCTACGACTGCTCATATGCTCAGTTCCGTCTTGGCATCGGCCACGCGCGCATTCAGCCGCGTGGCTCCGATCGTCGCTGCCCTGTTGATCGGCACAGGCGCTCGCGCCGAAATCGTCGTCGGTCAGGTCGCGCCGTTCAGCGGTCCGCAGGCCGTCACCGGCAAGGCCATCCATGCCGGCGCGAAGCTGTACTTTGATTCCGTCAATGCGTCCGGCGGCGTGCGCGGCCAGCAGATTCGCCTCGTGACGAAGGATGACGGGCAGAAGAGCGAGGAGACCGTCCGCCTCATCAATGAGTTGATCCGCACCGACGCGCCCATCGCGCTGCTCGGCACCGTGGGCACGAGCAACCTCGAAGCGCTCGCAAAGGACGGCGTGCTGCAGCGTACACACGTGCCGATGGTCGGCGCGGTCTCCGGCGCCTCGAGCGTCACGCAGGCGCCGGGCATGCTGGTCGTCAAGGCCAGCTACCGGGAAGAGGTCGATCGGCTGTTCACAGTGCTGTCGCGTCTGCAGATCAAGCGTGTAGGCCTGGTCTACCAAGACGACAGCCTGGGCAAGGACGTGCTCGAGGGCGCGGCCTTGTCCGCGACCCGGCACACTATTGATCTGGTAGCGCGCACAGGCTACGCGCGCAACACCGTTGACACCAGCGTCGCCGTGGCAAAGATGCTGGAAGCCTCGCCGCAAGCTATCTTCCTCGGCGCGACGACGGCCGCGGCCATCGATTTCACGAAGCGCTATCGCGCGGCCGGCGGCTGTGCGCAGATCTACGGCATGTCGATCATCGACACCGAGGCCTTGCTTAAAGCGCTGGGCCCGGATGGTGCGCGGGGCTACGCCTTCTCCATCGTGCTGCCCCTGCAGACGCAGACGAAGTTGGCCCTCGTGCGCGAGTACGTCGCGCTGCGGGCAGCTTCCAGCGATACGAATCTGTCGGCCCGTTCCATCGAGGGCTACATCGCGGCGAAGGCTCTGGTCTGGGCGCTGAACAAATCACCGCGTCCCACGCCCGAGGCGATCGCCCAGACGCTCGCTGCTCGCGGCGGCTTCGATGCGGGCGGCTTCCAGCTTGATTTCAGCCAACCCAGCACTTCGGGATCGCACGTGGTCGACTTCGCGATGTTCGGCAAAGGCGGCAAGATCGTTCAGTGACGGGGCGCGGTTCAAAAAGGCCCCGGGATGTGGTGCCGGCGGTCGGCGTTGAACTTGTTCGGCATGGCGGATCTTGGCGACCTCGTTACTTCAAGGCAGCGCCATGATGCCGGACCGGGGGCATCCATGCACCAACGCCCGCGCGAGTTGATGACGGGGCAAGAGCATCCGCACTGGCTCACGCTGCTGGGCTTGGGTCCGCTTCAGCCTCTGCGCGCCTGGCTCGGCGCGAGGCCTTCACGCCTGGCCGCATCAGGCTCATACCTCGTTGGACAAGACTAGGGATTGAGCAACGCCCTTGGCGCGTGCACTATGCGCGCTCGCTGACTTTGGGGTCGCCGCAATCGGGCACAGGCCGCAGAGTCGCTACCACAACACCAGGAGGAAAACTTGATTCTATTTGCGAGGGCGTGCTTGACCACGGCAGTCCTGCTTGGGGCAGGGGTCTGCCGTGCGGGCGACCTGCCCCCCCGGCCGGCCAACGTGAAATTGACCGGTGCGATCGAGACTATCACCCGTGACACTGTGTCAGGCTGGGCCTGTCTATCGGTGCCGACCGCTTCGTCGGCCACGGTGTCCGATCTCACACGGCAACCGCTGGTGCTGCGCTTGAAAATCGACGGAGCCTTCTGGCCCGGCGGGCAAGTCACGACAGGGCTGGTCCGCAAGACCGATGCCAACATCCTGAACCGCTGCATGGACAAACCGGCGGCGTACAAGAGCCAGCTCAACTACTACGCCGGGTTCCAGTTCAAGAACCTGCCTCCGGTGTCGATGGGCGTCAACCACACCTATGAGGTGGTGGAACTTCAACGCAACGGCAATCCTGCCAGCCTGCCAGCGATCTATATGGGGTCACTGGCCGGTGTGATCAGCAAGCAGTTCAACACCACGATGGCCGGCTTCGTGGACGTCATGACGGCCACGCCGACGCCCAACGGCACGCATGTCGTCCTCAGCGGCTGGGCCTGCGATCCCAAGGCCGGCTACAGCCCGGTGATCAACATCTACGACGATGACGAAACCAAGGTCGTGCAAACGACCGCGAACATCCCCCGCGGCGATCTTGGCCGGTTCGGCTGCGCCAAGGATGTCAAAGGCAACTATCCCTACGGCTTCAAGATCGACTTCACCTTCGACTGGACAAAGCCCGGCCACGCGCGCTGGATGGACGGCATGCTCAGGAACTACTCGGTGCGGGCACTCGATGCCGGCAACAACTTCGAACTCAAGCTGCCGTCGAACGCCACCGCAGCGCCGCCCCTGATGAGCTTCGGCAATGCGAGCCAGCTCTCTCATCCCGGCATGCAGCGTGTCTCGGGTCACCTGATCACGCCCAGCTATGCGTCGGTGTCGAGCTTCGGCAATGACTTGGAGTCGACGTTGGCCAACCTGAGCCAGCCGGTCAATGGTTGGCCAGCGCCGAGCGACTTGATCCTGCTGGGCCTGCCGACACAGATCGTGGCCAACGGCGTCCTGGTTGACCAGAACAGCGTTGACTTCCCCGCCGCGCTGGCGCAATACCATGCGGAGTACCTGAAGCGGATCTCGGCGCACGGCCTGCGTGGCGCCGCCATCCTGCAGGCGCTTCTGTACACGCCCTACACGGCGGCCGACTTGCCGGCGGATGCGTCGGCGGAAGCCGCGACGGGCTTGCTGACCAAGGTGCACCTGCGCAAGTCCTACAACGCGGGCGGCTCATGGCTCCAGCGCTGGAGCGCCTATCTGGCGGAACTGCGCCGTCTGTGCGGCCAGATCGATGCGGAGCAGGGACGCGCACCGAACAGCCTGCTGTCGACGATGGCGTACTACTACCCGGTCGACGAGGTCTTCTCGAGCACCACCTACTTCGACGCGGGTGGCCGGCAATACGGCGTGCTGAACGGCCTGACGGCGATGGAACTGGGTTGGGCCGTCGACCAGATGCGCAACGACCTGCCCGGCATCAAGACCATGACATCCCTAGCCTGGCACACTTTCATGCCGTCCAGCGTGGACATTCCCGGCGCGGATCACCTCGAGAGATACCTTGAGGCTAACCAGACCTACTGGGACATCCTGGCCCAGCACGTGGACCTGTTCTCGGTCGGAACCTATCCCGTCGGCAACGTCTTCGATCGCCTGCTGGACTCCGCCTGCGGTCCGATCGACAGCTCCGACTACGTCGATGGCGTGGACGTGGCCCAGCAAGCCAACAGATGCGTGCTGAACAAGGCGTTGCAGCGACTGCCGAGTTCCAACATCATGTTGCTGACACAAGGCATCCTGAGCGACAACGGCCTGATTGAACAACAAAATTCGGTGGAAGAGAACATCCACCGGCTGGAACGTAGCAACCGCGCCGTGCTGTCATTGATCAACCAGGATACCTCAGGTCGCGTGGTGGGCTTCGGCAACTTCATCTACCACTCGGTGGATGCGCCAGGCGCCTCCACGGGCGGGGCCATGGCCAGCGATGCCCTGGATGCCTATCTCGTCCAGCGCGGCATTGCCGGACGCTCGCAATCGTTGACGAACTTCTTCGGCAATTTGTCGCAGTGCGCGATGACGCCTTCCTGGCGAGGACGACAGTCCACCGGGAACAGCGCGTTCACATGCTCGCCATAGCGTCATCGGGGGTGGGGCCCAGGGCAATTGCATGAGCGCCAACCCCCTGGTTTTCTGCTACGGCGAGGTCGTTGGTCCCGCTTGCGCTGGCCGTTCCTGTAGCCCTAGGAGTTGCATGCACGGTTCTTAGAGGGCAGATGGCGGGCAACCGCCATCGGCTACTCGACAACTCGGCTCACTCCTGCCATCCCCCGCGGTAGCCGTCCCAGTGCTGGCCAGAGGCCTGGTTCTTCATGATCAGGTCATGCACCACGCAATTGCGTAGGTCCGCCGTGTGGTGAATCTCGCTGGCCAGATCCTGGATTTGGCTCTTCAGGTCGGCCTCGCCGTCATAGGGGATCACCACGCGGTACTCGTTCTCGTCGAGCGTCGTCGTGTCCTCTTAGAGATCGCCAATCAGATCGTAGATCTCGCGCTTCGCGCGTTTCTTTCCGCGCTGACACCAACGGGCCGCTTAACAGAAGCGGCGTTGACGATCAGGATGCGCGCTACTTTGAGAACCAATCGGAGATGTGCTGACGCATGCGCTGGAAGAATCCCGCGCGCTCCACGCCAGCAAGCGCGACGACCGGCGCCTCTCCAAGTTGCTTGCCGTTGACCGTGACGACGGCCTTGCCGATCACGGCACCCTTGGCGATCGGGGCCTCCAGGCCCGGGTTCAGCGAAACCGAGGTTTTGACTGCGGCGCCTTGTCCCTTCGGTATCACCAGAGTCCACGACTGTGCAACGCCCGCCGCGATATCGGGCACCACGCCGTACTGCACCTTGGCGGTCGCCAGTGTCGCTCCTGCCTGGACAGGGGTCGCCTCCTCGAAGTTGCTGTAGCCCCAGTTGAACAGCACCCGGGTCTGGTCAGCTCGAGCTTGCGCGCTGTTCGCGTTCATGATGACCGAAATCAGGCG
>JAJKJU010000137.1 GCA_021153565.1 Rhizobacter sp. | reverse complement strand
GAGGCCAACTGCTGTGCGGTCACCCGCTCGTTGTTGATCCGCTCCGTGCTGAGTCGCGAGGCCAGCTGCTGTGCGGTCACCCGCTCGTTGTTGATCCGCTCCGTGCTGAGTCGCGAAGCCAGCTGCTGTGCGGTCACCCGCTCGTTGTTGCTCCGTTCGGTGCTGAGTCGCGAGGCCAACTGCTGTGCGGTCACCCGCTCGTTGTTGATCCGCTCGGTGCTGAGTCGCGAGGCCATTTGAGCCGCGGCGGCGCGCTCGCTGCCAATCTGTGCGTTTTCTCGAGCTTCGGCTATTGCGCTGGTATCCTGCCCGGCCCGGTCGTTTCGTTGAACATTGCTTTGGTAGGACTCAACTCGCTGAGCAGGCTGCGCTCGCTTGTTTGCATCTACAGTCTGCTGACTCTTCTGCTGATATTCCCGGGCAGCTTGCTGTGCAGCCTCCCTGGCCGCATCTTGCTGACGCTGGGCGTTCGACGCCGCCTGCTGTGAGGCCTGTCGCGCTTGCTCCGCTGCTCGTTGTGAAGCCTGCTGCGCCGCCTGTTGCGACGCTTGGCGTGCCGCCTCAGCCTGCCTTCGAGCATCATCATCATTGCCCGCAGCAACAAATCCGGCCGCAACCAGAAAGCAAAGCGCGAACAAAGACTTTGGGGTGGCTCCTACTTTCACTTGGCTTCGAGCATTCATGCGCGGCTTTCGTCAATCGACCTCGTCACAGGGCCCGGTGGACTCCGTCTTCTGGGGTCAAATCAATCTTCGAGTGACTCGCCTCCCGCGTCAAGGGCAAGAAGATCACACCCCAACTGGCCCAGGAGGTCGGCTCTCGGCTGTCCACTCGCATCGAGTCGTCGCTGCATAAAGCACTACATGGGAGCGGCCGGGGTGAGGTCTACGACAAGTTCTCGCGCGTACTGCGCATCGAGACCACTGTCAATGACGTGAGCTTTTTCAAGCACCACCGCAAGGTGGGAACACAAGGGTGCGACGGCCACGCGTGAGTTGGCGCCGCTGAAAACGTCGATCTACAGCCTCATCGATGTTGAATCGCGTGAGCGAGCAAGCTGCAGCGATGGCGGCACGGCCCAGACGCGTCAAGTAGTAGGATGGCTTCGCAGATCAAAGGTGTCACGTCAGTGACGAACTGATATCGTAATTGTCGACTACAGAAGTCCAATCGATTTCGCTTATTACGCAGCAAGTCAAGCGAAAGCTCGAAGAGGACATGGTGGCGAGCAAGATCGCGGTCGAAACGACCAATGGCGTCGTCATTCTTTCTGGTTTCTCCAAGAGCGAAGCTATTAGCCAGGGTGCCATTGCCACTGTGCGCTCGATCGAGGGCGTCAAAACGGTCAAGAGCGCCATGGCAGTGGTCAAGTTCTGACGTCTGCGGGGGAGGGGGAAGGCGAGAGGCTCCCGCTCCCCCGGGCTCGGTTGAACGCCTCGCGCGCGACGTCGCTACGCCCCTCGACCGCCAGCGACATCCCCAGCCCCATCTACCACACGCCATTGTTCGGCGTGACCCGTAGTGCAGCCGAGAAATGCTCGGCCGCTTCGTGTTGCCGATTCATGTGCTGCAGCACGGCCGCGCGCACGTGAGGTCGCCGACGCCGGCGACCTTCAGCAATTTTGGCATCGCGACCCATTTCACCGCTGCTCGCTGATACAAAAAAAAGGCCGCCGCTCAGCACCGACCTGCTGGCTCACTTCTTTCCGGCGCGGTACGCAAGCCATCGGTTCACTAGGGTGCGGACCAAGCCGAGCGCATCCTCATAGGGCATAGGCTTCGGCGGAGGATCCTTAGTCTCTTCACCATGGCGCGCATGCACACCCAGGGCCGTTCGACTATTGGCCGTCCGCTTGAACAAAGCCAGTGCGGTCCTGTCTATCCAGCCTTCCGAGTACATCGGGTCGGCGTCGTTCGTCTCCACCAGTTCATAAGCCACGTACAGCTCGGACCACGTAGGCTTCAAGCGCCCCATGAGAACGAGCGCATCATGTACGGCGTCTGAGCCATCCGCTTCGGCCAGGATCTGAGCCGCCATCCCCTTGCTCGAGTCGGCCATGGCCTGACCATTGGCAATCGCGTTCAAGCGGCCCACGGCAGTGCGAATCGTGGTTCCTTGCAGTGACATCACGGCATCCCGCCGCTGGCCAGTACCGTCCACTGTATTCATGGAGCTGCTGAACTCCACACCTCCATAGTTTGGAGCCAGGATTGCACCAAGCCCGTTCAGCGCCACCATGACCTGTTCAGCTCGCTGTATGACCGTCTTGTGATCCATGCCGACCAATGAAATTGGCAGGCGCAAGTGGTACTTGTCTGGCAAGTCCTCGACCGACGCCTTCAGCACGTTGAACGCGTTTCTGCTTGTCCAATGCACGAGATCTTCCAGGTCGAATTCATGACCTGTGAGCTCCGTGACCCAGGCAACTCGATCTTCAGGGGATGCAGATGTCATTTACGCAAGGCTACCCGAAAGCAGTCCACCGAGAGCGACCGGAAGTGGCCGGCAGTGTGAGTACGAGGCCGCGCTTGGAAGCTGACCTTCGATGCGTGGGCCGAGCCGGCCAAGGTCAGCTGTCGGCGAAGCCCGGGAACTCACACGCCGGCCATGACCGGTCATCCGCGATGTCGCTACTAAGCCGTCGGTCGATGCCGCGCGGTGAGTCAAGTGCGACATCGGGACTCTTGGAGAGCTCGCCGTAAAGCTGCCGGGTCGCGGGACTTTGGTGAGCCAACGGCTTTTTGAACAGACAGGTTCCTGTGGTTCGTCATGAAGCGGCAAGTCGTCGCAACCGACTCAATGCCTCAATGCGGACGTAAGAAGATGGCCGGGCGCCCGGATACGATAGTGGATGGGCACTCCACACGTCGCGCACCACTACGTTCCGAAGTTCATCCTTGAACAATGGCAAACGCCGCCTGATGAGAGGCTAAGCACCTTTCGCTGGGCACAGGGACGGTTGGTGCACCGGCGGCACAAGGCCAAGGCGGTCGCCAAGTTGGAACACCTCTACTCGCGACGGCGCGGGACCGCGAACCCTGATGTCTGGCTGGAGCGGGACTTTATGGCGCCGCATGTGGACGACCCAGCCGCTCCGGTACATAAGAAGATGCTGGCTGATGGACTAGGCAAGCTTAGTCATGCTGAGCAAGCAGATTGGGCGAAGTTCGTCATCGCTCAATTGCTCCGCGTGCCCACAACGATGGAGCGGATGCGTGAGCGAGGACGCAGGACGCTTGAGGAAGGGCTCGACGAAGATCCGCAGGCATACCTCGCAGAGCGAGGTAGCGAGCCAGAGCCGACCCTGCGCGCATGGTTCGAGAAGCACGTGCCACACGAGTTCGACGACATGGCGGTTCGAGTATTCCCACGTCTCGTGTACTCGAAGAACTTGCTATCAAGGGTGCTCAAAGGTCAGTGGGCCGTTCGCGAACTGCGGCTCTCGAAGAGAGACCTTGTCATCGGAGACAAACCTCTTTTCGTCGACGGCAAGCTGGGCGAAGAGCACTTGCTGGTCATGCCCATAGCGCCGAACCGCGTGTGGCTTGCGTTCGATAACCCTCAGACCGGTGAGAACGTCGGGCAACGAACAGATGAAGACTTTGCGCGCGAGGTCAACAGGGCGATCGTCATTCAAACAGAGCGATACGTCTACTCCACCGGCATGCAGCACGAGTTCTTGATTCGCAAGTACTTGCGCAAGCCGCAGGCGTAAGAACTCCCGCGCGAGGCGACCGGTCATCTCGGTTCGAATCACCGCAACGGGTCGCGCAGCGCCGGTTATTCTCCCAACCTCGGCGCCGCATTGCCGTATGAGACTTGAGGATGGCGACCTGCCGGTTGCGACCGGCATCGCCGTCGACGAGCCGTCGTTCGACACCATCGCTGATTGCGGACATCGTGCCGAGTCCAGGCCCCAAGTCCACCGGTATCCTTGCGACCTACCCCCAGGGCTGATCAAAGAGAGGTGGTCATGACATGACCCACTATGTCTTGCCAATTGAGCATCTTCAAGAATTGTCACAAGAGATTCTTGCGTCGAGCGATCCTGTTGTCATTGAAGACAGGTTGCGCCTCATCATCAAGTTCTACGGCATCTACAACGTCGACTATGGCTACGACGCGCCGATTTGGAGGGGACGTAAGTGCAGTGGACCGGAAGGCTTTTCGAACCTCCGGGAGGTTCACTATCCCCCCGCTGCCGCAACGAAGCCAGGTCGATTGAATGATTCTGGCAAGCCGATGCTGTACGTCTCGATGGTTCAATTCTCGGTGTTAGAAGAACTTCAGGCAGAGGCTGGGGACTTTGTTCACTACATCAGCTACGGCCTGCAGAAGCGACATGTCCGAGCAGCCTTCATCGGCGAGTTCACGCATGTTCAGCGATGGGGTAGAGCGACTTTGCAGAGAAGGCTGGTCCGGAGATCAACAGAATCTTCAAGGGCATGGAGTTTCAGACTGCCAAGGCTTTTGTCTTCACTGATGCCTTCTTGGCGTCGTTGCTGCGCGACAAGGATGCCTCGAAGGACGACTACATTCGCTCGCGTACGGTAGCAAGACTGCTGTTCGAGAAGATGCCTGCCCTTGAAGCAATCATCTATCAGGGCGTTGCTCTTGAAGGATCGTTCAACATGGCTTTGAAGCCCGACGTTGCAGATCGTGTGCTGTACAACGGCGCAACGTTCGTCTTGAGGGTAACGAAGAAGTACGACCACGGTATTTACGACTTCGAGCCCGTCAATCGCGCCAAAGGCTACTTTGGCGACGGCACGATTGAGTGGGGTGCTCCGACGAACCGAACCCGATAGACGAACGACCGCTGCCAATGGTCGTCAACGACAGCTTGGGGTCGTGTGCGTGAGTCCGACACTGTCGGCAGCGGTCATTGGGCCATCCAGACTGCGGGTCGAGTGCGGGCGATGTCGGCAGTACCTCCGACACCGGCCATTGGCGAAACTTCAAGACGGGGAGCCCATTGACCGCAATGGAACCGAGACCGTGAGTTGGGCGCCCCTGGGCGAGTGACCGGATACGCTGCGTAGCTGGCAGAAGGAATTTGGATTTCGGCTTAAGACTGTCTGCGGTCATTCGGCTTCGGCCTGCTGAATGACGGCGGCTGCCGCAAGCTGCCCGTGGCGGCTTTCTCGGCGGCCGACCGGTCCACCTCGGAACTTGACGTTCGCCGATCTCGTCGAGCAAATCATCGTGTCATCCCAGCAGGCATTCGAGTGTCACTGGCGAGCGGGTGACGATGGCCGCTGAACGACTGCATCCGAAAGTCGCGAGCTCCCGGTATCGACCCAAAGGAGCCGGCGACAGTTTTCTCAGCGAACGACCGGTCTACCTCTGACCTTCGCCGACGGACCAAGAAAATGTGTGACGGCGACAGCGGTCGTTCGCGCATGCCGACGGACGACCGCGACAATTTCGGGGCGGCGACCGGCTGCATCCGATGGTCACGCGATCTGGCGCTGCCGACCCACTGCTGACGTTCAGGCCTGCGTGGCCAGCGGAAGCGCATGTGCTGCTGTCGCGTGCCAGCCGAGCGCGGACTGGCAGGGAATCCAGGACACTATGGTGTCCGGGGGTCTTCGCTCGACGTGTCGACCGGGGCAGCCGATCAGCCCACGATCGACCCCCTCGCATTGCCAAGCGCAAGGCGGTGTCGAGTTGTTCATCGTGTCCGTGGTAGAGAGCGTAAGGATCGTTCTCCACACGCACGTCCGGCTCGACTCCACGCCCCTCAACTACCATCTTCCGAACGCCATTCTCGACAACAAAGGAACCCGCCTCCGGTATCCGCACGCCGCCGCCGTCAATCAGTGACTTGTCATCATTCACCCAGATGCCGGCGCCAGATGTTCTGCTACCGACTAAGACTCCGAGGCGCATCCTTCGCACGCCCTCGGCGACAGCTTCGCCATCCGAATACGTATCCCCATCTACCAGAACGATCAGCAGGCCGCTGAAGGATTCCCGCGGATTCCTCAGCTCAAGCCGATCGGTTCGACTGGAAATTCTCAGCCACGTTCGGCGCTGAAGAAAGTTCAAGATCCACGGATCTGCGTTGCCTCCGCTATTCCCGCGTAGATCCAGAATCAGCGCATGCCGATCATGCAGGTCAGCGTACTGCCGAATCAAGTCGGCCACGTCCGCTTCGTTCGTTGAGCGAAGGTGTATGTAACCAACCTTCCCACGGCTACGCTGCTCCACCACCCTGCGATTGCTCGCCACCCAACTCTTGAGACGCAGGAGCGATTCGCGAGGAGCAGACACTGCTTCAACGATTGTTTGATACGCTTCACCACTAGGCTTGCTGGCGGCCACCACAACGCGCTGTCTAGCCTTTCCCAGCAGCATCCGTGCGAATGAATCTACTTCGCCTACTGCGACGCCGTTGACGTGCGTGATGAGATCACCCACCTCTATCGGCGGCGTCGCCCTACTGAGGGGGGATCGCTCTTCCACAATATCAAGATCTCCATCGTAGACCTCGGTGACTCTCAAGCCACCCAGGTCTTTCGTCAACAAACCTCCCAATTTCGCCGCGGCGGCGGAGCTAGAGGCGCCTTGATCCGGCCCCCTAACGGACGTATGACCAGCACCCAGCTCGGAGATCATTGCGGACACCAGCTCATTGAACTCAGCTCTGTTGGAAACGCTAGGCAGGAATTCGGCGTACTTTGCGCCGACTGCCTTCCAGTCCACTCCGCTCATGTCAGGGCGCCAGAAGTAGTCGCGATACAAGCGCCACAACTCCCAAAACATTTGCCGACGCTCTTGCTGGAGGTCTACTAGCAGGTCAAGCCCGCCTATGTTGTCCAGGGTTGCAGCGAGGCAACGAGACTCCGACTCAGGCACGTGGCACACGGTAAGGCCGGCATCGTGTAATGCAACCAACGCGCGGCCGTCCCTTGACTGCGCATACGTCTTCACTTCAAACGGCAAGAGCGCGGTAGGCGCGGATCTGCCCTCGCCCCCCGGCAGCCCGAAATTCACCATCCGGCCCTTCGGATCACGTACGGCCTCTTTAGAGATCGCCAGTAGTCGGTTACCGGATCTTGCGAGAAAGGTGTAGTTGCCAGCTGTGAACGGCAGCTCTTCGGTCTGCAGCTGCAACCCCCGCATGGAAATCACGCGCTGCCCGTCAGCGGCACAAACAGGCGCAGCCCCACTTTGCGCAAAGAAGGCATCCTGTGCCAACGCCACGGAGTAAACCAGCGATCTCTTCTGGTAGTCGGGCCAATATCCGCGAGGTGCCCACGGGTCCACCACGGTCGACCGGAAGTTCGACTCAGAGATGAAATAGAGCTTCTCTTCGCCGCGCGAAAAGACCGGGAACGAAGCTTCGTACCGGCCACTCGTGACGTGGCGAACTCTACGGCAGCTGACATCCAGAACGGTGATCTGCCCAATGTCTTGTGCCGTGTAGGTCACGAAAGCAGCAAACCTGCCGCTCGATGACCAGCTGATGGCCTGAGGCAGGGTCCTCGAATTTGTACCCACGGGCCACGACTCACCGGTCGCCGCATCAACAACGAACAGCTTGCCGGCAACCGAGCGAACCAGCATGTCGCGACCATTCGGCGAGAGGGAGAAGTCGAGAATCGGTTCGGAAATGTCGCGACCGAACTGGACCGCAGGATCCTCGTTAACCGGACTGTACCTGCGAATCAGATACTCTCCCGTCGAGTCTTCCAATGCGTAAACCGTGCGCTCGTCGGGAGCGAGCTGGATTGATTTCACGCGCAGATTCGACGCGCACTCAACGCAGGTCGCCGTTCGAGCAGTAGCATCAATGCGCCATAGCTTGCCTCGCACCACCACCCAGGCACGATCGCCATCATTTGAAACCTGCACTTCAGTGGCGTCCGCAACACTGAGTTTCAGTGCCAGTTCGTTGCTGTAAGCGTCCGCAGGCAAGCGGATGTCGATCTTTTCTGATTGACCTGCACCGACATCCAACTCGTAGATCTCTCCAAGCTTGTGGTACAGAATCCTGCCACGACCGCCGCGAGATATGGAACGGATGTCATAGTCAGTCTCGAATGTGTGCTGGAGCATGCCATTTCCGTTCGCCTCCATCGACCAGATGTTGAAGTGGCCGCTCTTGTCCGACAGGTAGTAAATTCTGTCTAATGCGCAAATCGGCTTTCGACTGATCGCGCGCTTCGGGTCTGTCAAGGGACTTGAGACCCAAGCATCACGCTTCGGGGTGGGGCCGCCGTTGGCAGCAATGGCGTCCAAGTTGATCTTGAATATGCTTTGAGCGTATCCGCCACGGTAGTGACGGTTGTTATCAATCAACTCTTCGTTCTTGACGAAAACGAAGTCGCCCTGGATAGGGCAACCCTCGGAAACCTCAGCAAGTGGAATCGCTCGGGTTGTGCGGCTATCAGCGTTGACAACGTATAGGAGCGGTCCGCGCTTCTTCGACATGATGGTCGTCGAATAAAGCACTTCATTGTCGCTGAACCAACCTTGTACTTTGACGTTGGACCCACCGTCATAGGTCAGTTGCTTCGGCGACCCAGAATCAAGTTCGATGACATGAACCTCGGACCCGGATTGGTTCCGCGATACAAAGGCGACCCTGGTTCCGTCCGGAGAGAACGACGGCGAGAACTCTTCATCATTTCCCTTCGTCAGGCGGCGGGCGTGTGGATTGTCACCGTCTTTGATCCATAGGCGACCGTTGAACTCGAAGACGAGTCTGGCGTTGTGTCCGGTCGGATTTCTCAGAAAGGACGGTTCGGTAGACGCTTGAGCAGCCATTGTTAAGGCAGTCAACAGCGCGCCGAGTACGAGTGCGGTAAGAGCAAGCGGCGCTCGCCTGCGCTGTTCTGCGTGGCCTCGCCGGCACTGGAACTGTGCGCTCGTCCTCATCAAGCCTTGGAGGAGGATCCGCTTTTGGCGCGCAGCAATGCTCAGAATCAAGGTCCACTTCATAGAGAGGACAAGAAGCCTAGTAGGTGATCACGATCTCGCGGCGACAGCGCTTGAAATCTCGCAATCGAATGTTGAGCTTCACCTGCATGCCAGAGAATCGCCTCAAGCACCGTCCGCGCTCTACCGTCGTGGAGAAAGCCAGCTTGAGGAGACACTGACGCTTGCACCCCGATACCCCAGAGTGCGGGCGTCCTCCAGTACGCGCTGAGCGCATCGGAGTTGTTGGCGCGCAACCCCGGCCCCATGTCGTGCAGCAGTAGATCGGTAAATGGATAGATTTTCTCTGGCCGAGCCAGTCTCTCCTTCGAGCCTGCAACACCAACTCGGTCCCAACTAGGCTTGTGGCACGTTGCGCAGCCGACTCTTGAGAAGAGCCCAGCGCCTCGCTTGCTGCGGTCCACGCTTTCGCGATCTCGCGCCGGCACAGCGATTGAGCGAAGGTAAGCGGTAAGGTCCGCCACCGCCGCGCCCTGTTGCGACTCCTCCTGACCAGCTTGGCCTTTTCTATTTCCAAGCTCATTCGCAAGCGCAGCCACCACCTGCTCATCGAGGCTGGCGAAACTCGCTTTCCAGCCGAACCGCCCCACTCTGGGCAATCCGCCTTCGGACTTCGCCACCTCGCCGAGCCGCCCCTTTACGCCGAATCGGAGATACAGCCGCCGTCTGACCAGCTCTCTGAGTTGTTCATCCGTTATGGCCTCCAACAATCCAAGACCATACACACCAGGAGATGTCCTCAGGTCGACGTGAGTACTACTAAGGCCATCAACGATCGCGTCAGGGACGACCAGATCGACTTTCAAACGGCCTGGAAGCTCAATTGTGCGAACATGCCTCCACCGCACGCCTTCCAGTTTGCCTTGGGGATATGTACTAGTAGCAGGATGACGATAGATGCCCGCCGCCTCACCGTTCGTTGGATTCAGAACGGAAAAGCCCGTTGAATGGAAGTCAATCGCATGCGTGATTCCCCGGCCATCCTTGACGTGGCAATGCGCGCAGGAGTTTGCGTTGTGGTCCGCGCTCAACTGCCGAACGCGGTTGAACTCGACCGCCCCTCTCGAAAATGCGTTTCGCTCTTCGAGCGTTAGGAAGGGAGCAGATCGGCTGTACGGCGACTCACCGTACGAGTACACGCTATAGGCCCCGCCCAGCTGCTCCGCTTGGCCCCAATCGCCCGCGACGGCCGGCTGCGCGCGGCATAGACCGGCGCCACACGCAGCGAGGAACACCGCAGCAGCGAGGGTCACATCACGTTGCCACGAACTCAACCTTGATGCGATCTGGATCCTCAACATACAGCGCGTAGTAGTCAGTCCCGCCATTCGCAAATGGATACCTCTCGTCGTACAGACACTGATAGCGCCGCTCTAGGCAGAACTGTCGAAGTGCATCTACGCGCTCTCTACCCGGAATCTTGAACGCCAGGTGATTCAGCCCCACACCAGATCGGTGGTACTCACGGGAAGCGTGCCTGTCTGCCACCTGGATGAACGTGAGGTACGTGTCCTCCCCGGCGCTGAGGGTAAAACCATCTCCAAAGTCGGCGGTGACTGTGTAGCCGATCTGCGCAAGCAGCTCAGACCAGAAGGCTCGCGTTGCGGCCAAGTTGGATACATAGATCTCGACGTGGTGCAGCATTCGACTGTCCTTGGGCGGATCGGCCGCGCGGCTTAGACCGTGCCACGTCGCGCCACTGTCTGCTCCACTCTAAGTCGGCTCGCATTCACTCCAAGAGGCAACCGAACGTACTTCAGGGCGCTGACTTCCGTCACTAGGAGGTCGATGTAAACCTCGCCATTCCGATCCTCAAAGAGGCACTGACTGGCAGAGACTATCGTGTCCTTGCCAAGTTGAGGGATGCCCAATCGAGCCAATTCTGCTGCGGAAAAGCTGACGTGCCTGTCGAACGACTTACCAGTATCGGTCGACACCGCGATGACCAATCGAGACTGATCGGTCCCGGGGTCGTGCTCCTGAAAAAGAGTCGCGCGAACAGGGGTGTCGATCAGGGCGCTGTATTGGAACTGCGAAGCCGAGGCATCCGCGAGGGAGACGGTCGGGGATTGCCGGCTGGCGATTTGCGTAAGCTTGTTGTGTGCAATCACGTGCGTCCACTTGGCGCTAGGCTCGATGGGGCGGAAGCTGACGACACTGACTTCTCCTCGCCGCCCCTCACTGTCAACGCCCATCAGCGACGACTGCACGAAAGTGGTACCACCAGCCGTTTGCGGCGACCTCACAGCATCTCCAGCACGAGGGACCGTCTTGTCTTCGGCTTCCTCGCTCGAATCGTCATCGCGCGAGGTCGCCCAGTTCAAGCTGGGCGAATTCGACTGAGATGTCCCTCCCGCAAGCCGCACAGCCTTGAAGGCGCCAGGACGCACCTCGACATTGGCTGCGGGGAAGTCAGCGGTACGCAGGCCGAAGAGAGCTTTCGGAGTTGACCACGTCTTCCCGGCGTCAAAGGATTCGATCCAGGCTGGGTATGCCCTTCCTGTCGCGGAAACGTCTGCGGGCGCCATCGCCGGGTCCTTCGTTTGAAATGTTGCGATGACAAACTTGCCTCTGATCGCCACGGCAGGACCAGAGACCGCGAACGGGTCATCCACCACCTTCCGAGCCATCGGGAAGGTACGGCCGTCCGGCGACACACCGATGTAGAGGCTCTTGGACTTTCCATCCTGCCAGCCATAGACGACTGTTTCCCGGTCATCCGCAGCAAGGTTTCCCCACCCTTTGCGGGAGGCTTGAATGAACGTGTCGTTCGGCTCAACACCCGCCGGAGTGACGCGCTCCGAGACAACCAGCGATGGATCCGACCCGAACGGAGCGCTTGCGAACGCGATCCTGCCCGCCGTAGTCCCCCCGCTCTGCTGAGTAAATGCGATGTACGAGCCCTGGAAGTTCGAATCGATCGCCGCCTGCTTCACGTCGCCGCCCGCAGCTGGAACGATGACGTCGCTCCAACTCTTCCCATTGTCCGTGGATCTGCTGAAGACCAGCTGGAGGCGCCCCTTCTCGCTGACGCTGTATGCGGCGACCAAGCCACCGTCAGCAGTTCGCATGATGTTTCTACCCGCGCCAGCGATGCTGTCTCTCGAGACGTTCACAGGCTCAGTGCCTGCATGGGTCGCGCCAATGGCCACTGACAGAGAGATGGCGACAGCAAGCGCCGGGAAAGGATTGCTAGGCATGTGAACCCTCCGAAGGTTGATCAGAACAAACCGCCGGCGCAATATTCTCCCTTTCGCACTCACTGTCAATGGAAGAGCCTGGCACCGGCGCGACGGGGTAAAGGAAGGGGAGCATCAGCCAGAAGTCTGAGAGCAGCCCGTTTGGACTCGCAGCGGCGCGCCACCAGCGCGCCACCTGAGGTCCGTTGACTGCACGATCCCGCGCCAATAGACTCTGCCCGACCTACTCGATCGGGAAAGCGGCCATGACTTCGTTTCTCCGCAAAGTTGTCTTTCTTTCGCTGTTCCTTGTCTCGAGCTACGCCCTGGCCCAGGGTCAAGACGCTGCCTGGAACGAAAAAACGGTGTGGACGGTCACCTACGTCAAGACCAAGGCGGGTATGTTCAATGAGTACGTCAAGGACCTGTCGGGGTTTTGGCGGGCCCTGGTGGAACAACAGAAAAAGGACGGCAGGGTGGTGTCGTACAAGATCTTGAATGTTGCCTACCCCAGAGACGGCGAACCTGATCTGCTCATTCTGGTTGAATACAAGAACATGGCAGCCCTGGACAACGACCTGCAGTACACAGAGCAGTTGCTTAAAGCGGTCAATAGCAACTTGGCCCGAGCCGAGAACTCCGCCGTTGACCGAGAAAAGCTACGCGACTTCCGTGGCATCGTTCTCACGCGCGAGATCGATTTCCGCAAGTAGCTTGGCCCAGGCGGCGGTCTGGAGAGAGCCGCCTCACCCGTGCTGGTTGAGCCGCAACTTGGCCGCAGGCATAACACGCGGGGAGCCCCCGACGCCATGCCTGAGCAGGATTCGCGATAGATCAGTCCGCGTAAGCCGCTGCCTCCGGCGTCGAACCGCATCGCTGACGCACATCCGTCAAGGGGGAGGAATGCACGCGCTGGACCGGCTCGGAGACACCTAGGCCACGGCTAGTTCTCTGCGGCGAATCGCTGCAGCACGCCACTGCGCACGCACTCGGCTGTACGCAACCCAAGTCTTCGGACATAAGACCCCTCAAGCTCCAAACCACCCAGACGACTGATCAACGGAGTCTCACCGTCGAGACGCGTTGCCAGCAGAAGCACATCTGCTGACATCCAAGCCGGCCGACCGAACAGCAGCAAAGTGAGCGTGCGTTTCGGGAGCGCGCCAAACGGCTACGAGGCTACGAGTAGTGCTGTAGCAATGCGATCTCTGCTTGGGTCTTGGTGCCTTTGCCACTTGTTGACTTGTTGCGTCTCTGCGCCAGGACAACGGTGGCTTTCACGAAAGAGCGATTCTCCTGGCGACCGAGGCGAAGTGCCTCCGTTGCGACGGGCCTGGGCGCGACTGCATATCGCCAGTACTTTCGAAGCTCCGACGCTCAGCGGGGGTGTCAGCTATCAAGCGCTTCCAGACGACCCGTCAACAGCGCGCGAGGACAAACGACCACGGGGTCAGTGATGACATCCTCAGACTTCCAAGTTCAACGCGGTATCTCCCCGCGTTTCTGACGCCGAACGCACGGCGTCCGAGCAGAATAGGCCGATGGCCAAGACGTTGACACTTTTTCCAGATACCAACCTATTTCTTCAGTGCAAGGCACTTCAGGAAATCGACTGGGGCTCCCTGGGTGAGTTTGACACCATCGATCTCGTCGTGACGCGACCGGTCCAAGCCGAGATCGACAAGCACAAAGGAAAGGGTTCCGGTCGAACATCGACCCGCGCAAGGGCAGCTTCGTCGTTAATTGGGCGGGCACTCGACGATGCGAACAACTCGCTCGTTATTCGGACTGGACGACCCGAGGTACGGCTACTGTTGCGAATCGGAGGCAGGCCGAGTGAGCGCCTGGTGCAGCAACTCGATTACGCTGAGCCTGACGACCAGTTGGTTGGGTTCGTGGCCGAATACCGAGACGTTCATCTCGGCGAAGACGCTCGAGTTCTCACTCACGACATTGGGCCGCGAGCCAGCGCCAAGGTTGTGGGCGTCCCCTGCCAACCGATTCCGGACAGTTGGCTGCTTGCGTCGGAAACGGACGAAGCCGAGAGACGCCTCAAATCTGTACAGGCGGACCTTGAGCGCTACAAATCGGCTGAGCCTTGCATCTCCCTTGTACTGGAGGGAGATGCGAAGGACAGCAAGACGCTGACTGGTGACTATGTGGTCTATCAGGCACTCACTGCAGATGAAATCGAGGCGTTGACTCTCACCCTACAGAGTCGCTTCCCGAAGCAAACGGACTTTGGATCGCAGGAGCCCAAGAAAGCACCCGGAAAAGCATCAGAGGGCGGCGCATTCGATGTCGCCTTGTTCAGTTTCGAGCCGGCAAAGCACTTTGCGCCAGCCAGCGACGAAGAGATTGACCGGTACAAGACGGCTTTTGCCGCTTGGCTCGAGAGAAGCCCCAAGCTCTTTCGCGAACTGCATATGCGCCTTCAGTTGTGCCAATCGCCGCCGCACTTGTTGATGCTGCTGAGCAACATGGGCTCACGCCCTGCGGAGAGCGCGCTCGTGACCTTCTCGGCAAACGGCTCCTTCCTGATTCAGCCGCCACCAAAGGACGATGAGAGCCTGTATCAGAAGCCGGCTCTCGAGCAGCCTCCCGCGCCGCCGAAAGGTCGATGGACGAGCGCATTCGACTTGTTCACGCGAGTCGGCGCCCTCGGCCAGCCTACGCAATCGCATTTCGACCTTCCGCATCTAGGCCAGATGAGACGTCTGCGCGACGACGAAGAGTTCTACTACCGTCCCTCAAGGCCATCCCTGCCCGTGCAGGAGTTCAGTCTGGAATGCGCACTGTGGAGACATCAAATTGATGCCCATTCGTTTGAGATCGACCTTCACGTGCGTCCATCCGAGACCGCCGAGCTTCGTGGCGCGATAAAGGTGGAGGTGCACGCGACGAATATGACGGAAGCATTCATCGACATCGTTCCGGTGCGCGTCTCAGTTCAAACTGGGAACACGTACGAGGCGGCCGTGAACCTGATCGACGGGCTCGGGCGCAGTTCTCGAATCCCCTAGTGTCGCTTCACGCATCAAGTGTCGGATAGAGGCGCTTAAGTTTGATGCGTGCATGGTCGGAAGTGAACTGCCAATTTATCTTGGCGTTGATCTGATCGCGACTCGCCTGCCAAGCAGCCACTTCGCTGCGTACAGTGTCGATCTTGTCGATCCTGCGGTTCAAGCACTGAGCAATCATCACGTTCAGTTCGATCTCGGCCATGTTGAGCCAACTGCCATGCTTGGGCGTGTAGACAAACTCGAACCGATCCCACAGCGCCTTGGCCTGCTCAGCAGGGAATGCCTCATATAGCGATGCCGGCGTATGCGTGTTCAGGTTGTCCATCACCAGTGTGATGCGCTCAGCCGTGGGATATTGCTGCGCGATGTCATTGATGAAGTGAGCCCCATCGACTTTGGTCTTGCGCTCGGTCACCTTGGTCATCCGCACACGCTGCGCGCCGCGGTCGCAACTCGGCCACACCAGGCCAAGCACGCCCGTGCAGCACACCAGACCCAATCCACGACCACATGCGTCATGCACGCGATCGTGGCGAGCTATTCCTGTTGACTCAAGGTGCCACGGCTGCACGCTTACGTCGCGGTTATGGAGCCACACGATGCTTCGCTGGGCCTGGCCGCACACCACGTACAGGTCGTCAACCCGCGCGCCAGCTTCTGGCTGCATCGAGAATTTGCAGTGGTACAGCTCCACATCAATTCGCTTAGCCCAAGTTTGTGTGCGCCGTGAAAAGGCGCTGTCTTCCCGCGGGTGCGAATCCCGCCCGGCAACTGTCGCTCCAGCCGGAAGTAATCGGAGCAATCGTGGAGGTAACGAAGCGGTTGAAGCCTTCGGTGTAGAGGGTCCTTTAAGGGACTTGGCGATCGTGCAGGCCGTAATGTGAGTGAACGTTGAGCAGGCCTCGAAATGGGTAATGCGGAAGCCGACCCGGCGCAAACACGGGGAAGGCTGTCATCGATGGGGAAGTGAGCGAAACATGCACCCACCGGTTCCGCCGGGGTAGTGACGATGGCATGCACGAAAGAGGAAGACAGTGGCAACACGGGAAGCCCTGTGGTGTGGCCGTGCGCACGGCCAACTGGCGCTCCGCGAGGAGCTGAGCTGGGCACCACGGGGTGGCGGAGGGGCTCGTACGACCGACGACGCTGGGTAATGCCGGCAGAGGAAAGGAGCCCTGGTTCAAGACAAACGCAGGAAGCGACGAGGAGCCGGAGATTGGGAAACCTGACAACTCCACCAAGCGTTCAGAAGTTGCAGAGCGCGTTACATGCCAAAGCGAAGGAAGAACCTGGGTATCGGTTTTATCTTTTGTACGACAAGGTGTCTCGGGCGGATGTGCTTGTATTTGCCTACCGATGCTGCAAGGCCAACAAGGGTGCTGCGGGAGTAGACGGCCAGACGTTTGAAGACATTGAGGCGTACGGGGAGGTCCGATGGATCAGGGAACTGGCGCAGCGGCTGAGGAACAAGACCTACGAACCGGATGCGGTCAAGCGGGTCTGGATTCCGAAGCCAAACAGCAGCAAATTGCGTCCGTTAGGGGTGCCCACGATCGCTGACAGAGTTGTCGAGACGGCGGCGATGCTGGTGCTGGAACCGATCTTTGGAGCGGATCTGGCGCCCGAGCAGTACGCCTACCGACCTGATCGGGGGGCACACGACGCAGTTCGGGCGGTCCACAGCTTGTTGAACACCGGGCACACGCAGGTGATAGACGCGGATTTGAGCGGCTATTTCGACAGCATTCCGCATGCGGAATTGCTGCAATGCGTGGCGCGTCGAATTGTTGATCGACACATCCTGCGCCTGATCAAGGCGTGGCTGGTGGCGCCGGTCGACGAGGACGACGGCAAGGGACGCACGACGCGGAGTCGGGCGAACCGGGACAGCAAGCGCGGCACGCCTCAGGGTGCACCGATCTCGCCCCTTTTATCGAACCTGTACATGCGACGGTTCGTGGAGGGATGGAGGCGACTGGGGTGTGAGCAGAGATGGTCGGCTCACATCGTCAACTATGCGGATGACTTCGTGATCTGCTGCAAACGCGGGGCGCCTGAGGCGATGGTCGCGATGCGCCGGATCATGGATCGACTGAAGTTGACGGTGAACGAGGAGAAGACCCATCTGTGCGAGATACCGCGGGAGCGGTTTGACTTCCTGGGCTACACCTTCGGGCGGTGCTATTCAAGAAAGGACGGTCATGCATATATTGGCACCCGCCCATCGAAGAAGAGCATCAAACGGATGGTGGCGAGCATCAGTGAGGTCACGGATCGCCGCACGGGGATGCTGGATGCCGAGGAGATCGTGGGTCGGTTGAACCGGAAGCTGACAGGCTGGGCGAATTATTTCTGCCTGGGCCCCGTCAGTCCGGCGTATCAGCAGTTGGACACCCACGTTCGAGAACGGCTGCGCCGGTGGTTGTGCAAGAAACACAAGGATGCGAGCACGGGGTCTTCGCGCTTCCCCGACCAATTCCTCTACGAGAAATTGGGGCTGGTTCGACTGGCGCCTCGCACGCACGACCTACCGTGGGCGAAAGCATGAGTGCTTGTCCGGGAGCCGGATGCGTTAGTAGCGCATGTCCGGTTCGAAGAGCGGGATGTGGAAACGGAGCCATGGTCTGGCTCATAGGGCACCGTCAACCGAAAGGGACGGCAACAGCGATGCTCCGACCTACAAGCCACCGCGCCACATCTCGACTCCACCAACTTTTGGCCCATTTCGCGATCTCGTCGGCCGCTAACCCGCATGGATGCTGGATGTCGTCTGAAAAGCAAAATGTAGTGCCATAATATTTTGTAAGTGATGAACCGCCGGCAGCAATTTCGTGCAGCATCGAAAGATGTTCATCCGGCGCACCCAAACCCGCAATCGCACATCCGGCGAGCCCTACACGACCTACCGCCTGGTTGAGGCTTCTCGGGTGGGCAGCAGCGTCAAGCAGACCACGCTGCTTAACCTGGGCAGCCACTTCGATCTGCCCAAGGAGGAGTGGGCGGCTCTGGCCAAGCGCATCGATGAGTTGTTGCAGGGGCAGCGCCCCTTGCTCGATGCGACGATGTCCGAGAAGGGCCATGCCCTGGCACAGCGCTATGCGGCGCAGCTGATCGCGTTGAGGCCCTCGGCTGCAAGCATCACGCGCGCCGAAGCAACCATGGCCGACCCGGACGAACCCGGGCGCTATCAAGAGGTCGATCTCGACTCCCTCGAAATGGTGCGTCCACGCAGCGTCGGCGTCGAGCATGCAGCGCTGTCGGTGATGCGCCAGTGCGGGTTCGAGGACAAGCTCGCTGAGCTGGGTATGAACCGCCCGCAGATTGCTGCGGCCGTGGGCAACATCATCGGCCGCATGGCACATCCGGGGAGCGAGCTCGCGACGCACGCGTGGCTGCAGCAGCGCTCGGCGCTTGGCGAGCTGATCGGCTACGACTTCGAGGCGATGGATCTGAACCGCCTGTACCGTGCCTCGGACGCGCTGTACAAGCACCGCGAGGCCTTGCAAGACCACATGTTCGCGCAGGCGCAGTCGATCTTCGGGTTTGGCGAGACGATCACTTTGTATGACCTCACCAACACCTACTTCGAGGGCGTCGCCGCAGGCGTGAGCAAGGCCAAGCGCGGGCACAGCAAGGAGTGCCGCAGCGACTGCCCGCTGGTGACCTTGGCCATGGCGCTCGACGGCAGCGGGTTCCCGCGCCGCAGCCGGGTCTTCGCGGGCAATGCCAG
>JAJKJU010000136.1 GCA_021153565.1 Rhizobacter sp. | reverse complement strand
GGTGCGCACTGCAAGCTGCGGCGGCCCCTGCCGAGCCGCCCGCGCAGGCGACGGCACCGCCATCGGCTCCTGCTCATCGCGCAAGGGGGCAGCACTGCCCGGATCGATTCGCGTCGATCGGGAAACTGGGATGTCTGGCATGTCGTCGTTCGGGTGGAGCAGGAAAGGCTTGGCAGCAAGCGCCATTCGGCTTCGTGCGCATCAAGGAGGCGGCAAGGTCGCATCGCGCACCGCGCGGCTGCTGGAACGGCAAGCATAGGGTCGTCTCGTGTGCAGATTGATGGCCAAGCCGAAGCCTTGCGCAAGAAAACGAAGGGGTTGTGTCGGCGACCGGTTTGGACATCCGGACGCCGCCCGAGATCGTGTTCCATGCCCTTGTTTTCCTCAAGCCGGCACCGTGTCCACAAAATCCGCCATGCATTGCCTCGCCGGCAGCGTCACGCGGAACGTGCTCCCACGCCCCACCTCGCTGTCCACGACGATGCTTCCGTGGTGCTTCTGAATGATTCCATACGACAGCGACAGCCCGAGCCCCGTGCCCTTGCCGATGGGCTTGGTGGTAAAAAACGGATCGAATATCCGCGGCAGGATGTCTTTCGGTATGCCGCTGCCGTTGTCGCACACCTCTATCCACACCTCGTCGCCGTCTGACCCGGTGCGCACGACGATGCGCCCACGCTCCGGCCCCATCGCATGCGCGGCATTCACCACCAGATTCATCACCACCTGATTGATCTGCGAAGGCAGACAGCACACCTCAGGAATCTCTCCATATTCCTTGACCACCTCGGCCTTGAAGCGCACTTCGCTCGAGACAATGTTGAGCGTGGAATCTATGCCCTGGTGAATGTCCGCCGGCTGCCATTCCTGCACCGCGTCGACGCGCGAGAAGTCCTTCAGGTCCTGCACGATCTGCCGCACGCGCGAGATACCCTCCAGCGACTCGCGCATGAGCCCCGGCACGTCTTCCTTCAGGAACTCGATCTGCAGCTTCTGACGCATGGCGTGCAGGTTGTTCGCGACCTCGGGTGAGGCCATGGCCGCCGTTTCGTAGGCCGCGAGCATCTGGAACAGGTTGTCGAGGTAGTCCTCCAGCGTCCCGAAGTTGGAGAAGATGTAGCCGATGGGGTTGTTGATCTCGTGCGCCACGCCGGCCGCCAATTGACCGATGGAGGCGAGCTTCTCTGATTGGACAAGCTGCGTTTCCAGGTTTTTGCGTTCCGTGATCTCTGCATGAAGTGCCTCGTTGGCCTGAGTGAGCTTGCTGGTGCGTTCCTCGACGGCGTCTTCCAGGTGGTCGATCTGCAGCGCGAGCTGCTGCGTCATCTGCCACTTGGCGGTCAGCGCGTTGGCCAGTTGGCGTACCTCGATGTTGTCGAAAGGCTTCTTCAGAATCAGCAATCGATCGCGCGCATCGAGGCGCTCGAGAACTTCTTCCCACGAGGTGTCCGAATACGCCGTGCAGATCACCACCTGCAGGCGCGGGTCGACTTCCCACAGGCGCTCGATGGTCTCCACGCCATCCCATCCGGGCGGCATGCGCATGTCGATGAAGGCCATGGCGTAGGGCTGGTCGGTGCGCAGCGACTCCTGCACCTTGGCCAGGCCCTCGGCCCCCTGGTAGGCCGAGTCGAGCTCGAAGGGTGCGGCCACCGGCTTGATGTCTTCGCCGAAGAGCGCGGAACGGGCCGCATCGAGGGCCGACTTCGAGGACGACTGCGGCACGAGAATCTTGCGGAAGTCATCGTGGATGGTCGACATGTCGTCCACGAGCAGGATGCGTCGATTTTTGATCGTCGTCATAGGACCTCCATCGATGTTGGCGATGTTGACAGGGGCAGTTCTAGCGTGAAGGCGGCGCCCTGGCCGGGGCCGTCGCTGTGAACTTGCAGAGTGCCGCCCATCTCGCGCGCAGCAAGCGCGCAACTGTGCAGACCGAAGCCGTGTCCATCTTTCTTGGTGGTGAAGCCGTGCGCGAAGATGCGCGTCAGGTTGTCGCCGGCAATGCCCTCGCCGGTGTCAATGACAGTCACTGTCAGCGTGCTCTCGTCGACCACCTTCACGCGCAGCGTCAGCGTGTGCAGTGCATCGGGCGCTCGCTGCATCGCGTGGCGCGCGTTGCTGATGAGGTTGACGAGGATCAGCAACATGCGGTGCTTGTCGAGCATCAGCGCAGGCACGGCCTCGAATTCGCGCACCACATTCACGTCGCGGCCGATCAACCCGCCGGTGTCGATGCGCAATGCATCCTCGATGAGTTCGAGAATCTGCACCGACTCGATCAAGGCCGAACCGCTGGCATACGACTGCTGCGTGGCGACGATTTGCTTGATGTGCTTGACGCTCTTGGTGAGCTCCCGCAGTTCTGCGGCGATGCTCTCGCGCTCCTCCACCAGCGCCTGCGCCAACTGCTTCAAGTAAACCGGCAGCAGCTTGCCGCGAGGGTCCTCCGTGAGGTAGGGGCCGAGTTCGCTGGCGTGGTCGTCGAGCAGTTTCACGGCACGCGCCAGGCCGACCGATTCGGAGTCGCGTACCCGGGTCGCGATCAGCTCGGCCGAGACATTCACGCTGTTGAGCACATTGCCCACGTTGTGCAGCACGTTGGTTGCGATTTCGGCCATGCCGGCCTGGCGCGCGTTCTCCATCAATTGCCGCTGCGCCGCCTGCTGCTCGTTGGCCCTGCGCACGGCCTCCTCGGCCTCTTCACGCCGGAAGAAGTAGTGTCCCGTGGTCAGCAGAATCACGATGATCGGCACCGCTGCCACCACGATCGCGACGCCCGACTGCCGGAAGCTCAGAAACAGGAAGGTCGCGACCGACGCATTGCCCGCGTAGGCAATCCCCAGCCAACCGAAGGAATCGAAAAACACTTTCACGTCCAGCGCCTGGTTGCGCTTGAGCCGCGGCACCATGGTCACGAGCAGCGTGTTGAGTACGAAGTAGCCGAAAGCGAACACGATGGCCGCGAGCAGGAGCATGCCGTCATGCCCTGCGCTCAGCCGCTGTATCGTCTCCTGCGCGCCGTGCAACGCCGAGCCCGCGGTGAACATCGCTACCGCCGCCATGGCGGGGCTCGCAATGCGGCTCGTCCAGCGCTTGGAGCTGCGCCACGATCCCACCAGCGCCTCGCTGGCCGATGCGATCGCCGCGGCTTCGGGCCCGCTCATGAGCAGCAACAAGAAGATGAAAATCTCACCGGCGGTGAACGAGTTGGTCGAGCGTGGGATGCGCACCGGCACCAGACCTGCAACCATCGCCAGCGCCGTCGCGACAATGATCTGCAGCCACGCACCGACGGACAGGGCGGACAGTTGCACCAGCGAGTGGCCGATGATGCCCGCGCCCAGCAACACCACGCTCCACCAGTACACCGCCGCCTTGCGGTTGTAGTCCGGCATCAACTGGCGATGCAGACGCAACCACATTGGCGAGGGTGCCCCGTCGATCGTGCCGGCAAGCATCTGGCTCATCATGGCTCGCCAGTCACGCCCGCTTGGCCTTCGCTCAGCACGTGCCCTTCGCTCAAGACCAGGCCTTTACTGAGCACGAGCCCTTCGCTGTGAACGAGCCCCTCGCTCAGCACGAGTCCTTTGCTCCAGAAGCCCTCGCTCAGCACGAGCCCTTTACTCAAGAAGCCTTCGCTCAGCACAAGCCCTTTACTCAAGAAGCCTTCGCTCAACACGAGTCCTTTACTCCAGAAGCCTTCGCTCAACACCAGCCCTTTGCTGAAAAAGATGCCTTCGCTCAGCACGAGGCCGCTGCCTGACGCGAGCCAGCCCGACAAGGTGGCCGTCGGAATGAACACGCCGGTCTCGCCGCGAAGTGAGCTGTCTCCAGCCAGCGGCGACGCCAACACGACGCCTGCCGTGAGAAGGGGCTGGGTGGGCGCGCCCCTCGCGACGATGGATTTCACCCAGGTGCGTGGTGCCTCACGGGTGGCGGCCGGCCAGTAGCTGACGTCGTAGCGTTGTGCACTGTCGCGCACCCACACGAGCCGCGGGTCGTAGATGGACTGATATTGTTCGAAGAGCGTCGAGCCACTCAGCACATGACTGCCGCCTGCGAAGACGATGCGGCTCCACGGTACGTTGGCGCCATTGATGCGCGACACCGGCGACGGCATCATCTTGCCCGGCGCCAGCATGGGTGCGCCCGCCGCGATGCGTCCCGATTCGATTGCTGACGCGAGGTCGCTGCGCAACACCCCAGCCAGCTTCACCGCGCCCTCGACGTTGAGCAGGCCAGCGCCTTGCTCAAGCAGGTTGGCATCCGGAATGGGCTGTGCGGAATACTGAAGGATCGCCTTCACAAGCGGCGGAGTCAGGCCGGGATTTGCCTGCAGCATCAGTGCCACCGCACCCGACACGACCGGCGCCGACACTGATGTGCCGCTCAGGTTCATCAATTGTTTGAGCTTCGGCTGCGCAGTGCCGCCATAGGGCGCTGCCATGCCGGGATAAGTGCGCGGCAGATAGCTGAAGCCGTCGACGCTGCCTTGCCTGTCAGACGCGAGCACGCCCACGATCTTGTTGCCCGGCGCGACGAGGTCGGGCTTGAGCAGGTTGTCAACATAGCGAACGCCGCTCGCATCGACATAGGCACCACGCGTCGGACCGCGCGAGCTGAAGAAGTTGACGCTGTCGTCGCTGCGTTGCGGCGTGCCGTGCGTATTGGCAGATCCCACGGTGATCACCGACGGATCGTTGCCGGGCGAGCTGATCGTGCCGTAGACCTCGGCCCCGTTCTCATCCAAGCCGTAGTTGCCCGCAGCCACCACCACCGTGATGCCGGATGCCACTGCGCTGCGCACCGCGCGGCACAGCGGGTCGGTGAGATAGGACTCCGACGAGTCGGACGCGAGGCTCACATTGAGCACGCGAATGTTGTACTCCCTCGCGTGGTAGATGACCCAATCGATGCCAGCGAGCACATCGCCGAGTTCACCGTTGCCCGCCGCGTCCAGGACCTTGACATCGAAGATGTTCGCGTTGGGTGCAACGCCGGTCGAATCGACAGACTGGTAGTGGCCGCTGCCCGCGGCAATGCTGGCCACGTGGCTGCCATGGCCGTAGGGATCGGCGAGCTTGCTGTGGTCTGCCGAGATCAGGCGTTCGAACATCGACATGCCGCGACCGTCGTCCCCGCCTTGGTACCACGAGGCCGACACGTCGATGCCCGGGCGCCAGAGCCGGCCCGATGCGTCACCCGCCTTCTGGAAGTCGACTGCATGCGCCACGCGGCTCGAACGACCGCTCGCGTCGAGGAAGTTGCGGTGACTTGCCGCCACGCCGGAGTCGAGCACTGCGATTCCGACACCGGTGCCATTCAGGCCAGCGGCGCCGGACGAAGCGCCGGAGCGCAAATCCGCGGCGCCTGTTGCCATTTCCAGCGAGCTCGCGGTGCGCGTGGTGAGCCGGTTGGGCGAAATGCTCTGCACGTCGGGGCGCTGCGCAATCTCGTCGATGCGGCTCGCGGGCAGCAGCACTGACAACGCCGAGACGGACATGTAGCGCATGTAGACCGACCCGCCCACAGCCAGCACGTGCGAGCGCAAATCGGTGAGCTCCGGGTCGGCGGAGCTGCTGACGATGAGCGCGCGAACGTACCGGCCACCCGCGAGGTCTTTCGCCCAATGGTGTTTGGGCGCAGCAGTCGAATGCATCGCCTCTCGCAGATCGGACGCGACCTTGTTCGATGCATTGCCCTGCGCCTGCGCCTGCGCCGCAAGCGGCCCCCAAAGCATGGTCATGAGGCTCATGGCGATGAGCGCCCAGAATGCGCCGCGCACGCGCGACTCGATGAGGATGATGTAGCGAGTGAGAACTTTCATGTACGACTCCCTGAAGTGCACCGAAGACGGCATCACTGCGCTGGGGAGGAGTCGCAACACGAACCGGCAACACGCTGGGTTGCCACCGCCGGACGCGTCGGCGTGCGACGAGCTGCGGCGAAAAAACGCCGAACTCGTCTACTTGGGCAACCCCGCTGTCGTAGCCCGAAGGCCGTAGACCGGAAGCTTTGCGACCCCGGCTTTCGCGCGGGTGTGCCTTTATCTCGATGTGGTACGGACTGTATCGACCTGAAACGGTTTCAGGTTGAGGGTCGGCCCGGGGTCATGCATCGTGGGCCCGATGTTCGTGATCGAGTGCCCACTCTTTCTCAAACAGGCGAAACCCCGATGAGTCGCAGATGCAGACCCATCACGAAGACCGCATAGAGACCGAGGCCGCCGACGATGGCAATGAGGTCGTTGATCGGACGCGCGGGTGCACCCGGCACAGGACGCACGGGACGACGCTTGACCGAAATGCGGTCTGCCACGGCCCAGATCAGGAAGCCACCAAAGAGCAGCACGTCGGCGAGCGTGCCATTGGACAGCAGGTGCGCGAAGGCCCAGAGCTTCACTGAGGCAAGCATCGGATGCTTGAGCGTGGCTTTGATACGGCCTGGCAAGTAAGCGGCGAGGAGTGGCGGAAAGACGGGGACCATCAACAGCGCGGTGATGTGCCGGGCCCAGCTGGGTGGGTTGTATAGCGCGACGGGCGACTGTCTCGCGATGCCGAAGCCGATGATGAGCGCCACAAAGCCGACGATGGAGATGAGCGAGTAAATGCCCTTCCACGGCATCTCGCCGAAGCGCAGAGCCTGCGCATCACGCCAAGTGGGCGCGACGATGGAGACGCTGTGAATGCCGAGGAAGAGGATGAGTCCGAGGATCAGCAAAGTCACGAAAGAATCTCCTTGTAGTGAGGCGGCGGGCGCAGTGTGAGGACAGGGGGGAGTCGCGTCAATCAAAAGTCTTTGTCCTGCCTCAGAGGCACCCCTTTCAAGGTCTTGTATTGGCTCCCTCGAAATCCTCTCAGCCTGTCAGCCTCACCCTTTCAAGGTCTTGTATTGGCTCACCGGGCAAGTCACCGGGCAAGTCACCGGGCAAGTCAACGAGGAAGTGGACCGGCTGGTCTTGGTGCTGGATGGTGCGATGAAACGCGCCGATATCCAGCAGGCACTGGGCCTGAAACACAGAGACAACTTTCGTGATGGGTATCTGATGCCTGCACTGGTCGCCGGGCTGGTGGCGATGACCGTGCCGGACAAGCCGCGCAGCAGCCGCCAGCAGTACCGCTTGACCGACGCCGGACTGGCACGCCGCGCCGATCTACTTCGACGAAGGAATTCATGAGCACCATGGCCCAGCCCGAGCGCGCCACGCAGAACCGCATGGTGGCACCTTTCCGCGATGAATTGGGCTGGCGCTACCTGGGCGACTGGTCAGACCGCGAGGGCAACGCCAACGTCGAGGAGGGCCAGCTCTTGCCCTGGGCGGCTATATCCACACCTATAAGTTCAGCGAAGCCGTGGAAGACGAGGTCGTGCTGGACCTGGTGTACGAGGCGCGCGACATCGACCAGCGGCTGGGATCACCGGCGAGGATCGACGCCTGGTTCGGGGCGGCTACCAAAGACCTGAGTCCAAGGCAGGATCATGGCTTGTTCCAGGCCATCCGCCGCACCAACCGGCTGGATGGCGAGGAAACCGAGTTCGGCTACATCGTCGACTACAAGGAACATCGCCCACAGCCCTCACCCCAGCCCTGTCCGAGAGCGCCGAGACGCTGACCTTTACGTACGCTGGACACGCGGAAGATGGCCGTTGGAGCAAATTTTTCCCCTACGAGGTTTGAAGAAGGCGGGGTTGACGCATGACAAGTTCAT
>JAJKJU010000135.1 GCA_021153565.1 Rhizobacter sp. | reverse complement strand
TGCAACGACGAGCAGGGGTCTTTTGGCGTGATGAGCGGGCATGATCGAAATACTCTCAGCCTCTCAGCCTCTCAGCCTCTCAGCCTCTCAGCCTCTCAGCCCCTGGGCTGTCGGGTCTTGTGATGAGGCCGATCTCATCGGTGCGAGTCTTGGCATGACCGCGGTGACGCTTCAATGACGAGCAAAAATTCCCCCGCGGCACAAATTCACGAGGCCATTGAGATTTGATCTGAACAGGGCAGGTCGGACACGTGGATGCCGAAGGAGCTGATACATAAGGAAGGTTGTACTTGTCCCAGGAGCTTCCTTGAAAGGCCCCAGTTCTTCCGCCAGCGCGCAGGCGAACTCCAATCTGCTGCAATCGTTCAATGAGACCTATCGCGAGTTGCGGCGGATCGCTCGCTCCCGTTTGCATAGGAATGAGCGTTTCACGCTTCTCGACACCACTTCCCTGGTTCACGAATGCTTCCTGAAGTTGTCCGGTGGCCACGTTCCGGAACTGAAGGAAAAGTCGGAGTTTCTTGCCTACGCCGCCACAGTGATGCGAACCGTGGTGGTGGATCACATTCGCCACCGCCATGCAGAGCGCCGCGGCGGAGGAATCGCCGACCTCACGATGGGGACAGAAGCGGATCAGGTCGCCATACAGTCGGTGAACGAAATACTGGAGGTCAACGAGGCGCTTCAGTCTTTGGCCAAGCTCGACCCCCATCTGGCGCGGGTGGTCGAAATGCGCTACTTCGGCGGGTTTTCGGAATTGGAAATCGCCGAGGCCCTGAATCTGAACGAACGAACGATCCGCCGCCACTGGGAGAAGGCCCGCGCATTGCTGCGCGTCTCCATGGGACGGTGATGCCGCCAGGCCATGCCTTTACTCAACACTGGGGATCTCGCAACGCTTGCCCGCCTTTGGGAAGAGGCGCAGGACGTTCCAGTTGCGCAGCGCGCAGCTTGGGCGGAGGGGCACGCTGACCTGCAAAGGGAGCTCAAGGATGCACTGAAAGCGATGATCGCGGACGGGGAGGAAGAGAACTCAGGCTTCCTGAGCTCATTGCCTCCCATCGCGGGCCTCGATAGTTCCGAGATGGTGGCGCCTTTGGCTACCGGCCAGATACTCGGGATCTACAAGCTTATTCGGGAGTTGGGCCGCGGGGGCATGGGCTCAGTCTGGCTGGCGTCCCGGCAGGACGGGCTCATCAATCGCCTGGTGGCATTGAAACTGCCGCACGCCTGGATGAGCGGCGCCAAGCTATCGCTGCGCTTCAGCCGTGAGCGCGAAATTCTTGCATCGCTGACGCATCGCAACATTGCGCGTCTTTATGACGCCGGCGTCACGAACGATGGTCGGCCTTACCTTGCACTCGAATACATCGAGGGCCGAGCGCTTCTGGACTACTGCAACGACCTGTCGCTGGGCGTGAAGCAACGCCTGGAACTGTTTCTTCAGGTCCTCGCTGCCGTTGACTACGCACACCAACATCGCGTCGTGCATCGTGATCTGAAGCCATCCAACATGATGGTGTCATACGACGGGTACGTGCACTTGCTCGACTTCGGTATTGCCAAGCTTCTGGAAGATGGCGCCGGCAACGCTCACGACACGCAGCTTGGAATTCCCGCGCTGACGCCGAGCTATGCCTCGCCGGAGCAAATCGAGGGAAAGGACGTCGGTACGGCCTCGGACGTCTATTCGCTCGGCGTCGTGCTGTACGAGCTGCTCACCGGCCGACGGCCTTATCGCGTGGATCGTCCAACGCGTGCAGCGATGGAAGAGGCCATTCTTCGCGCGGAAATCGAGCCGCCCAGTGTCGCAGCGCGACAGTGCCGCCAGCCCGAGCGGTGGGGAACCTCGGCGAAAGGGCTTTCCGCCAGTCTGCGCGGCGACCTCGACACCATCGTATTGACAGCCCTGCAAAAGTCGCGTTCGCGGCGATACATCGGCGTCGCACCCTTCTCGGACGACATCCGACGATACTTGGCCGGCCAAACGGTGCTTGCCCGTCGCGATGGCACGTGGTATCGGTTTGCGAAGTACGTGCAGCGCAACCGGGTGGTCACGGTGTCCGCGGTGCTTGTGACCATGAGTCTTTCGATCGGCCTCGCCGTCGCGATCGATCAAGCGAAGGAAGCGACGCAACAAGCCCGCCTTGCACTCGAAGGCAAGCGCACAGCCGAGGCGGCGATGAGCTTCATGGATGGCATCTTCCGCGCAAACGCAACGGGCAAGGCTGATCAGGTCGCCGCGCGGAACACCACAGCGCGCGAACTGCTGGATATCGGTGCAAAGCGTATCGATAGCTCGCTCGCGGATGCTCCAGCTGTCAAGCTGACGCTCTATCGAACACTCGGAGACATGTACAAGCAGCTCGCGCTTGGTGACGATGTCACCCGCATCCAGCGCAGCCGCATCGCGCTGGCACGCTCGCAACCAGATCCGGGCCACCGCGAATTGATCGATGCGTTGCTCGACTTCAGTGAGTCGACGCTGGGCACGGCCGATACCAACGCGGAAGAAGAAGGGCGGCGGGCGGTCGAAGAGGCGACCAATCGGCTGCGTGCCAACGATTCACAAGAGAAGGAAGATGTTCTGCGACTTGCCAGAGCGGAATGCTTGTTGGCGCTGGCTGTCAGTGCGAGGGATGTGAGCAAGGCTTTGGTCCATAGCGCGAATGCGCAGGAACTGCTGAAGCAATATCCGTCAAGCGAGGAGTATGTGAACTCGCTGCATGGAATGGCGACCTTCCAGCTTCTTCTTCGCAACTACCAGCAGGTCGAGACCACGCTCGGCGAGAAGGAGTTCGTCGAGTCGCCCAACCCCATTCACCGGATTCTCGGCAATCAGCTTCATTGCGTTGCGCTATCGCATCTTGGCAATCCGTTGGGGGCGGAGTCGGCGTGCCGAAAGGCGTTTTCCGGCGCCACACGCCTGCTCGGAGCCGGCAATCTCATGACCGAACACTCTGCATATTTCCTGGGAGAGTTCCTGGTCATGATGGGTATGTTTGACGAGGCAGAGTCACTGCTTGTCGAAGAGGCTGATGTCGTCATCAAGGTAGGCAGGCTGAGTCCCATGCGAGATGTGGCGAGCCTTTACACGCTTTTAGCCAAGGCTGACGCGGATCGTGGCAGGTATGACAGCGCGCAAGCCTGGCTCGACAAGTACGCCGCACAGGTGGCTGCGGGCAATGAGCCTCAGCAGGGGCTGCAAAAGTGGCTCAGGCCCGTCCAACTGCAACTCCTGATCGCCCGTGCCCGCTACACCGAAGCGCAGGCGTTGCTCGAGGCGAGTCGGCAGCTCATGATGCCAGGACACAAGGAGGCGCAAGCACTTCGGCTGGGATCGGCATTGCTTGCAATTCGAGAAGGGAATGTGGATAGAGCGGCCGTGATCCTCGAGGCGTTGAACCATGTTGAAGGAGACAAGTTGAGCCCCTTGTCTCCCGATGTGCTCACGCAGGACATCTTGACGGCGGAACTCCGGCTCGCCCAGGATCGGCCCAAGGACGCGAAAGTCATCGCCTCGAGCGTGCTAAAGCGGATCGAAACCAGTGTTCGCCCCACATGGTTTCGCTCATGGATGCGCGAAGCAGAGATCCTTGGTGGACGGGCCGAGTTGGCGACTGACCGTGGGGAAGATGCCTTGCGGCACTTTCAGCGCGCCGTGACATTGGGAGAACAGTTTCTGGATCGGCGCAGCACCCTTCATGGCGATGCCTTGGCCTGGCTCGGCATAGCCTATGCCGAATCAGGGCGCCGCGCCCAGGCGCAGGCTTTGGTGAATCAGGCGAATAGCATCTTCGCGAACCGAAAAGGCGATGCGAACACGATGCGAGACAGGCTAGCCGCTCTGGTTCGGCGCCGGCTCGTGGCGACTGGTCAGTAAGGACATGGCCAAATTCGAAAGCATTGCGCGACGAGCACGGCTGCCAATTCCTCGCGAGTACCGGTTCACCATTGGTCTCGCACCTCAATGCCTTCAGGGCGAACTGGAAATTTCGATTTGAACGTCCTGGTAGGACGCGACGTCCCGCCCGTCGTGCCGGGCGGCGATGTAGCGCGTCGCGAGAAACATGCTTCTCACCGCGTCCAGCGTTCGTGCGTCGAGTTCACTGGCGATCGATATCTTCGCGTCGACGACACGTCCCAATTCGTCGATGTAGACGCGCACGCGAATCGGCAGGCCTGACAGCTCGAGGCCTTCGAGCATGTCGGAGTCCACATCGGATCGAGGCAGGGCGGGGCGGTCGAGCATCTCCCGCGGATAGAAGCGGTTTAGTGGCGATGGCACCACGCGCTCGGTGGCACGTGCTGCCATGGGAGCAGGAGCAGGAGCAGGAGCAGGAGCAGGAGCAGGCAACGACTTCGCAGCCACTGTCTGCACCCAGCGCGTCGTCATCGCCGGCGTTGCGCCTGTCTGCAAGGCGGTCGCATGCTCATCAATACTGCCGCGCCATCCCATCCCGGCTGCATGCAGGATCACCGAGGCCCCTGCCGCAAAGCCGATGGCTGCGGCTCGCGGCCTCATGCGAGCCGCCACTCAGTCCACCGCCTTCACTTCGCGCCAGTTGAGCTGCTTCAGTCCTGCGGCTGTGCTCAAGTTCGCCGGAATCCTCACGACGCTGCCGTTGCCCGAGCCGCTGTACACGCGCAACTTGCCGTTCACGCGCTGGTACGAGAGATCGGTGATGACGCTGTTCGATGCCTGCGAGATCGCCGGACTGTTGTCCGTGCCGATCATCTGCGTCTTGCCCGTGGCGAAGCTCACCACGAAGTCCCGTCCCGTTCCCGAGGACGAGCAGGTCTGTCCGTTCGGCAAGTTGGCCGCAAAGGCGACGCTTCCTGCGTTTGCCACCGGCTGCACGTTCATGCGTTCGGCGATGCCGTTGCTCGAACCCAAGTCGAAGTACCAACCCATCACCGATGTGGGCGCACTGCCGATGCCCGCGACTAGATCGGCATTGGCCTGAAGCTGGCTGCGAGTGATCGGAAGAGTTGCGCTGCTGGGTAGCGTGGACGCGCTGTAGAAGCCGCCAAAGGAACTGGTGCCGTCGATGATCGCGTAGAACGATTGCAAATCAGGGCTCAGGATGTCGCTGTCGGCCAGCAAACGTCCGGTGCCGATCATCACGTAGCGCTTTTTCGAGTTAGGGTCGGTCTCAACGAGAGGCCGCGTCGTCACGGCCTGCGAAGTGCCCTTGTCGTTGGCGAGCTTGGCGATCTTCGTCGGGCTCGCGTAGTTGCCTGTGCCGCTCACGTCCAGGCGCCACACATTGCCTTGCATGTCGCCCGCGTAGATCGCGTCAGCGGTGAAGTCGGTGTAGTCAGGGACGAACGCTGTGTGATGCGCGATGTCCAGAGGAGACGAGGTGGAACCCTCTGGTGTGGCAACCGCTTCGAGCAGCGTACCTGTGGCGGGATTCACGAAGAAGAAGTAGCCCTTGCCATCGCTGTTTCCGTATCCCGAGGTGAAGATCACGACCCAGCCGTACTTCTTCGTTTTCACGAGGCTCGGCGTGCCGTAGCTGTAGCCCATACGTGAGTCGGTGAATTCCCACAGCACCTTGCTCGCAACCCTGTCGTCGGTGGTCCATGAACTTGGATCTGTCACGTCGATCGCGAAGTAGCCCTTTCCGCCCTTGCCGAGTCCGCCGATGAGCACGGAGCGCCAGTCGGCGGCGGTCTGATTCGAGCCGGACGTATTGGCGAAGTTCGCGTCGACGACAGTCGGCGTCGCGTCCACGAAAAAGTGATGCGCGTAGCTCGCGCTGCCAAGCGATGCAAGGCCGGAGGTGGTTGCCGAGTTTGAGTCGCCGTAGACGAAGCTCGGGATGTAGGCGAACAGTTCCTTGCCGGAACTTTCGCTGCCGGTCGAACCGTCGAACGCATGCAGCATGCCGTCATTGGAGCCCACATAGACGACCGTTGTGCGGCCTGCGTGCTGGCTCTTGAAGGCGCTGTAGCCGGGGTTGTCCGTGTCGTAGTAGGTCGCCCGCGGACCGGCCACGGCAATGGGCTTGGAATTGACGATGTCGCCGAGCAGGTGCGAACGGTTGCGGTAGCTGCCCCCGTTTGCGATTTCCTGGGCCGACTCGCCGCGAAGATACGCGACGAAATTCGACGCCGATTGCGACTTTTTGTCGACATCCGGCACGTTGGAGAACGACGTGAAATAGGTACGCGGACTGAGGCTCGACTTCGTCAATTCCTTGTAGGTGAAGGGCAGCGCCGCGTTGTCGGTCGTGCAGCAGGTGACGATCTTGCGAGCCGACGAGTTCTTGGCCGTGACCATCGAATCGAGCACATCGCGCGCGTCCCATTGCAGGGCGGCAGAGGGCGTGCCGTCACTCTTGAAGCTCACCTTGGTCGCGATGAGTTGCCCAGTCCAATCCTTCGGTTCGTAGGACGCTGCGTAGCTGATCGTGCCGTTGCTCGTCACGTTGGGTGACGCAAGCGACAAGGCCGTGCTCGTCCCCGTTTTCGTCTCACTGGCCATCTTCGCGAAGGCCTTTGTGAGGCCGCTCTTCATTGCATCGGGCTGGCTGCCCGGGAAGTAGTTGTCCGGCCGCTTATCGACATTGCCGTTGTTAGTGGAGTAATTCAAGGAAGAAGCGTCCACCGTCAGCGTGTCGGTGCTTTTGTACCAAGTTCTGTCGTCAAGGGTGGTCGGTCCGTTCGAACCAGAGTAGGGGCTGAAGTTCGCAGGGGTCTCGAAGCCGCCATACTTGGCCGCAAGCCAGTATTGGTTCTTGCTCTTATAGACCTGATTCTCCATGACGTCCATCCAGTACGTATTGACAGTCTGTTTATCGGGCATGTCCGTGCGGATGTCGTTCGTGTGCGCGTCGTACGCGAGACCCGCGATGTAGTAGGAGCTGCACTTTTCTGCATTGCTGCGGCAGGTTCTGCTGCTCGAGTCGGCGTAGAGGTCGCCAAGGTGGCCGCTCTTCAACCCTTCGAGCTGGCCGACCATGTCAGTCGCCGTCTTCACATTGGTGCTCGTGTCGGCAGCGACTTCGCTCGGCATGTCGGGCTCCAGGGCGCTTCGGAGCGTGCTGCCGTAGAGGTTGGCGTCGCGGTGGGTGTTGACGTCACCAATGCCGAGGATGAAGTTCTTCTGGCAGCTGTAGAGAATGGGGCTGCCGTAGGCGGTGCCGCGTGCTTGCCATACCTCGTTGCTCGTGATGGCCGGGAATCCATCGAGCCACTTGGCGGCGGTGTTTGAATCGCCGGCGCCCGCCAGGGTCGTGTACGCGCTGACGTTGCCCAGGTTCTTGTAGTAGCGCAGGGCAGCGTAGAAGAGTTCGCTTACTGGGTCATAGCTCTTGTAGGAGTGCGCGTAGTTTCCGAACTTGTTGAGGTAGTTCATGACCCCGCTGTCGGTGATCGACACGGTCCATCCCGCGGCCGCCGCGAACTTCTTTGTGTCGTCCGCGTCGGCCTCGTCGGGATTGGTCGTCATGACGCCGGTGCTCGCATCCCACTCGGCATTGTTGTTGGGGGTGGATTCGGAGCCTGGCACCGGCTGCATCGGGCCGATGTACTTCATGCGGGCACGCATGACGCCGCCGTCGCGCTGCTGATTGCTATCGCCGTGGTTGTAGTAGCCGAAGGCCGAGTAGCGCAGACTGGATGAATAGGCCTGCATCAGACCTTCGGGCTTGTAGTTCGTGCCGTACGGGGTGCAGTTGCTTTCCAGGCCATGTTTCGGGTCGCACACCAGCACATTGATGTAGAGCTCGTAGGTCGTCGCGGGATTGGCGTAGTCCGACGACGAACTGTTCACCCACGAGTTCTGTCCCGTATAGGGCGTGGCGCCGGAGGTTCTGGTGCCGGCGGTGCCGGTGCCGTGATCGCCGGTGTTCGTGCTCGTGATCCACATGCGGCGCCCGAGGTTGCGCAGGCGCGTCGTGGCGCCGGATGTCCATGCGTCCGCCCTGAACGGGGTGGCGCCCGCGAGCGAATCCGTGACCAATGTCTTCTCCGGAATCACAGGGCTCTCGCTTGCGGCATAGGTCTTGGAGAGGACGGTCATGGTCGTCGTGTCGACACTGCGATAGCCGCCCGTCAGAACCCACCGGAACGCGTCGAGCGTTTGCATCGATGACCAATTGAGATAGTTTCCGCTCCACAGCGGCACGCTCTCGGTGCTCCTGCACGCGTGGTCGGTTCCAGCGCTGTGCGGCGCGAAATAGCTCGTGGAGTAATCAGGTGCGGTCTTGGTGCCGGTCTTCTGTACAACGTAGCGATAGCACTTGGCCGGATCGAAGTAGCCAAGGAAGGTGCTCGTCGCGTTGTACGGCGTGGTGCTGGGGTACGCAGGCGTCGTCGCCGTGGGCCATTCCACAGAAAGTGCAAGGATCAGGTTGCCCGGCGGCGCGTCGGTGGAAAACAGTGGGCTGTCCGCGAGGTCCAGCGCGAAGGACGCGGCGGGCAGCAGCGAAACGGAGAAAAGCGCAGCGGTAAAAAGTCGCCGCGCAAAGGTGGCGGCAGAGTGCCGGGTCGACGAAGTGGAATTCATCAGCGCCTCAAGTTCAGTAGGCAAACGTGGTCTGGAAGAAGGCCTGCGTGTTGCGCGGACCGGTGACGCGAACGCTGACGCGGTACACGGGCCGCGATTCCCCGCCGGGTTTTTGAAGCCAGGCGCTGCCGCTAGGATCGGGGCTGCCGGTCGCGATGACGCAGCTGCTGTCGTCGGGGGGGCCATGGCCCGTGCACTGCCGGTCCACGACGTAGCGCACGGTGATGCCCTGCGTTGAATCGGTGGTTTCCTTCATGCCGGCACTCGAGAAGAGGCTGTCCTTGACGAGCAGCTTCGGAATGCCCTGTGCGTTGGTTTCGAGCTTGATCGACGAGTAGTTGGCCGAGTTCAGGAGGTCGGAGTTGCGCGCAGTCTCGGCGCTCAAGGCGCCGCTGCCGGTGAACGCTGCGCGGGCGAGTGCAATGCCACGCTCGCCCTGGTTCGTGAGGTCTCGTCGAAAAGCGAGATTGCCCGCGAGGATGGACGAGGTGTCGAATGAGCGAACCATCGCGACGGCGCCGATCATGAGCACCACCATCGCGATCAAGGTGATCAGCATGACGATGCCGTGCTGTCTTGCGCGGCGGCCTTGGGGCGGAACGGGACGACGGTTCACGGTTCGCCTCACTTGGCTAGAAAGCGTTGTTGCGCACGGGAATTGTTGTTTCCAGCGTGCGGTAGCGGAAGTGCTGCTCCTGATCGCTCAGGGTGCGTGGGTAAGCGAGGCCGAGCTTCTCGAGGTCGGCGAAGAGCGTGATTGGCAAGTTGGGAGCAACATCCTTCTCTGCGAGAGAGGTGCGAAGAATGAGCCCCACGCGGATCGCCTTGATCTGAGCCAGGCGTGTGGCCGCGATCTGGTCGCCCGCGGACAGCACGCTCAGGGCGTAATTGCCGGTGGAAGGCGACACCCATGCATCGATCTTGCCGTCGTTGTTGGTGTCCACACCGTAGACAGCGTGCATCTCGAACACGCCCTCGGCCTGCGCCTGGGGAGCGTCGTCGTTTATGCGCAAGAGGTCGTAGCTGTAGAGAACGTTGTTGTCGCCTACCCCGAGCAGCATGAAGAGCGGTGTGCGCCCGGATGCGACGTTGCCCAGCTTCATCGCGACGGTCGACGACGAATAGTTGGTGAGTGTTGCGCTTTCTGCCTGATAGGCTCCTGAAAGAGCCAGGGGGGGTGCCGATCCGGTAGTGAAGGTGCTGCTCACCTGTCCCACCATGCAGGGCTTTCTCGCACCGCCCGCCAGGCTTTGCTGGTCGGCCACGAGGACGAGATCGTTCGCGCTGAAGTCGACGGTGTTTTGCAGATCGAGCGACGAACTCGTCGCGACGCCCGATTCGGTGAATGGCACTGGCGTCCCGCTGTCACCGGACGCGGCCATCACCACGAGAACGTCTGATTTCGATCCACTCGCGCCCGGCGTGGTCTGGCCCGGCAGGATCAGCACAGGCGCTGCGCGGAACACGCCGCTCTTTCCTGGATTCACGCTCTCGAAAGGTGCATCGAGTGTTTTCGTCAGGGGCAAAATCGGTACGCTCGATTTCGATGCATACACGGGGCATCCATATGCATACGTAGCCGACTGCGGCAAGCCCGAGCCGGCACTTCGAAGCCAGCTATCGATCTTGTAGAGCGCAAGCTGGCCGGCGTGTTCGATGTCGTTGACCGAGCTCAGCGTTCGCTTGCGTCCTTCGAAGGTCGCCATCACCTCGAATATCGCGAGTGTCAGGAGCATGCCGACCAGCAGGCCAACCATCAGCTCGATGAGCGTCATGCCGGCTTCACGTCGGCGACTTGTCACGATCCTCATGGAATCACCACCTGCGTCACGTACTGATTCGATGCGGCGTCCGCGTTTGTAGCGCCGACGGATTTCCACTTGAGAATGATCGTCACGACGCCGTTCGAGTCGGCCTCGCCAACCTTTACGCTCGCGCCTGGGAGTCCGTGCTTGGTATCGGTGAGCTGGTCGTTCCACGCGTCCAGCTTGGCGCTTGACAGGCTCGTGCTCTGTTCTGCCCACATCTGCGACACGAGGTCGTTGGCGAGCAGCGCCGCCCGCGAACGGTCTTCGGACTGCACCGAGAACTGCACGGCTCGCGCCTGGAGCGCCACGACGCCGAGCACGCCAAGTAGAAAGACAAGCAGGCTTACCAGCACCTCGATGAGTACCACGCCGCTTTGAGGCCGGCGCGATCGCGGCAAAGGAAAGTGTTTGTCAGCAGCCATCGGGATGCTCACTCGACAAAGTCCTGCTCGGATCGCACATGCGCACGCGGCCGCCGAGGTAGGCAAAGACCTTCAGCGCTCGGCTATTCGGGTTGGAAGAATTCGAGACGGTGTAGACGGC
>JAJKJU010000134.1 GCA_021153565.1 Rhizobacter sp. | reverse complement strand
TGCAACGACGAGCAGGGGTCTTTTGGCGTGATGAGCGGGCATGATCGAAATACTCTCAGCCTCTCAGCCTCTCAGCCTCTCAGCCTCTCAGCCTCTCAGCCTCTCAGCCTCTGAGGCCTGAAGGCAAGCCACGAGCAGGCACACCGGCACCGCGGTGAATATTGCCGCACTGGCGATTCTGCTGACTACGGAGCAAACTGCCGAAGCGGCTTTGCCCGACCCACGCCAAACGGTGTTCGTCCCAGATCCGCACCACCGGTCAAGGAGGCTTTCATGTCCATCCCTTCCCACCTCTCCAGCTACCTCGACCAGCGCGGCGCGCGTTACGAAGTCCGCCTGCATGAACACAGCCGCAGCAGCGCGGAAACCGCCCGCACCGCCCACATACCACCGAGCCAACTTGCCAAATCGGTCATCCTGGAAGACGACAGCGGCTGCGTGATGGCCGTCATTCCGTCCGACAAGAACGTGGTCGTGAACGAGTTCGCTCACATGCTCGGCCGCCACCACTTGAAGCTCGCCGACGAAGCCCGAATTGCGGCGTTGTTCGACGACTGCCATCGTGGCGCGATTCCACCAATCGGCATGGCCTGGGGCATTCAGACTGTGGTCGATGACGACCTCGAAGCCAACGAGGTCGTTTTCATGGAAGCTGGCGATCATGAGCGCCTGCTGCAGATGTCGCGCGAGCAGTTTCATGAGCTGATGCGCGCCCAGCCGCACGGGCACTTCTGCCAGTCACCGGTGCATTGAAAGCCGCGGGGAAGTCGCTTTTTCCTCGCGTTCCCAAGCGATGGTCACAGCGACATTCCGGTTCTATGAGGAGCTGAACGCCTTTCTGGCGCCCGATCGGCGGGGTCATGAATTTGCCTGTCGCTGCGCCCGCGCCGCGACCACCAAGCACATGATCGAGGCGCTGGGCGTACCGCACACCGAGGTCGAACTCATCTTGCTCAACGGCGAGTCGGTTGACTTCAGCGTATTGCTGCACGACGGTGATCGGGTCGCCGTGTACCCGAAGTTCGAAGCCCTGGACGTGACCCCGCTGCTGCGCGTTCGCGAGCAGCCTTTGCGGGTGACCCGCTTCGTTGCCGATGCGCATCTGGGCGGGCTGGCGCACCTGCTGCGCATGACCGGCTTCGACACCTTGTACGACAACCACTTCCGCGATGACGAGATCGAGCGCATCGCCGGCGAGCAGGGCCGCATCGTGCTGACACGCGATCGTGATCTGCTCAAGCGCCGAGGCGTGACCCACGGGTGTTACGTGCGCGCCTTGCAATCAGCGCAGCAGTTGCGCGAGGTATTCGACCGGCTCGACCTGGTGCGCAGCGCGCGGCCTTTCACGCTGTGCATGAGCTGCAATGAGCCCCTGCACCCCATTGCCAAGGCGCTGATCGAGCCGACGCTGCCGCCCAGAGTGCGCGAGAGCTACGAGCGCTTCAGCACTTGCGATGTATGCCGTCGCGTGTTTTGGGAAGGTTCGCACTGGCAGCGCATGCGCACGATGGTGGACGACCTGTTCGCGTAAGCCCCCTCCCCTCGGCAAGCGGCACAACGTGCCGCCACCCAGACAAAAATATCAGTGGACCTTTGCCAGGATCTTCTCCATTTCATCCTTGGTGAATGCCCTCAGTGTTTGCGACTTGATGTTGCCCGCACCCGCAAGGCTCAATCCGAATGCCGCCACCGAGGCTTCGTCCGGTGCTTCAACGATCGCCACAACGTCGTACTGCCCTTGCGTCCAGAGGACTTCGCGCAAATTCACGCCCACTTCCTTGGCGGCAGATTTCGCAGCGTCGGCACGCTTGGTGGTTTGCTTGACAGACTTGATTCCTTGATCGGTAAAGGTGCTCAGAACAATGTAAGTAGCCATAGTCGAAACCTCCTCGGAAAATGGGGCCGGCGACCCCAAGCTCTTCAAGAGTAGTTCGCAGTCTCGCGAAGACAAGCTCGATCGGGCAACAAGACCTCTCAGATCGCTCCACCCTCACCCGTTGACGATTCGGCTCACCAGCCACCAGGTCGGACAAGATGTCGCCGAACAGGTTGGTCGTCACCAGCATGCCGAACTGCCAGGGGTTGAGCACGAGCTTCATCGCGCAGGCATCGATGATCACAGAGTCGAGCCTTGTATCTCTGCTCATAGAGCTCCTGCCCCGTCTCCAGGAAGAGGCCTGTCAGTGCCTTCATGAGGTTGGCCGTCCGAAAGAATGACCAACCGATGATAGGCACTCGGGGAGCGTCCCCTGCCCACGGCGTTGCGATCTGTCAGAACGCCCAGGTGAAGGCCGGGAAGGCCGGCACCTCAACGCCCAGGTCAGTGCCGGCACCCCGCTTTGCGACACTGCGGCATTGCTTGCCACCCTACCCCTACCCCCGTTCGGGCCGAGGTATCGAAGCCTCTTCCCGCATTGCATGCGCACTTCGATACCTCAGCGCGAACGGGTTGACGCAACACAGACCTTTTGACCATTGCATCCCCAGTAGCTTCAAGACATTGCTTGCCCCCCTACCCCGACCCCGTTCGGGCTGAGGTATCGAAGCCTCTTCCCGCACTGCATGCGCACTTCGATACCTCAGTGCGAACGGATTGACGCGACTCAGACCTTTTGACCGCCGTATCCCAAATAGCTTCAAGACAGTGCTTGCCACCCCTACCCCGGCCCCCGTTCGGGCTGAGGTATCGAAGGCTCTTCCCGCGCTGCATGCGGACTTCGATACCTCAGTTCGAACGGGTTGACGCAACATAGACCTTTTAACCGCCGTATCCCCAATAGCTTCATGACATTGCTTGCCACCCTACCCCGGCCCCCGTTCGGGCTGAGGTATCGTGAGCCTCTTCCCGCACTGCATGCGCACTTCGATACCTCAGTGCGAACGGATTGACGCAACACAGACCTTTTTACCGTCGCATCCCCAATAGCTTCAAGACATTGCTTGCCACCCTACCCCGGCCCCCGTTCGGACTGAGGTATCGAAGTCTCTTCCCGCGCTGCATGCGCACTTCGATACCTCAATGCGAACGGATTGACGCAACACAGACCTTTTGACCGTCCCATCCCCAATAGCTTCAAGACAGCGGGTGTCCTATGCGGTGACGTCACAATCGGCATCTTTCAAGTTGACAGATCCTTGTCACGCTGCGCTTGCATTCTGAGAAACCTGCATTCACGTTGACACTCCAAATGCAGGGGGATACGTTCAAGCCATGTTTCTGGGCTGCGACACTGAACGGCCAATCCTTGCCTCAATCGCTGCGAATCACGTGCGCCGAGGCCAGCGCCGGTGGCTGAACACCGTGACGCAGGAACTCGTTCAACCGTGCCGGGCGACTCATCGACCACGGAAGGCGCCTGATCCTCGGGCGCATTGGCATCAAGTCGGACGATCGCATTGAGGCTCCGGAAATCGATAACCGGACATCGACGCCACGGATTCAAGATCCTTCACAGAGAAGCCGCCCGGGGATGCATTCATCACGAATGCGTCAAGACACCAATGGAAGGCCGGGTGAATATTTCGACCTCGGTTACTACGGAGGCGACGAAACAAAATCAGTCTAATACGCTGCAATTGTTATCTCAAGACCTTCTTCACATGAAATGAACAGGACGGAACTTATGCGCAAACATCTTCATGCCATATTGGCTGGAATTACATTGTTACTTGCAGCCACAAGCTCGTCGGCGGTGTTGATCACCGTCACCCCGAAGCCGCCCACCAAGCAGATCATGTTTCGGATGCCGGCCGGCGTGTACAGGGGCTGCCTGTGGGTCGATGGGATGGGCCCCTGGGCTTCATACTATCCTGATTGGGTCATGCGAAGGCACGGTCCAGCCGACTGGATCCTCCTTCCCGACACGCGGGCAAAGGTCTTTACGACTTTGAAATTCCATTTTTCTAAAGACTGCGACTACAACAGAGCTGCGATAAGCGTAGTGCAGGTACCGAACGACAGACTTTCCAATCTCTGGGTTGATGTCGCCCCGTGGAGTTATGGAAGGTGATGCCATATCCCAAGTTGGCGTGGTATCAATACGGGATACCACTTTCGAGAGTGAACACGGTGGGTGGTGTACTCGAGGCGAGCGTGAACGAGGGGTCGGAGCAGGCCGTTGGTTGGTGACACTGGCTGGATTCGCAATTGTTCGCGTCCGGCGACGTTTGTATGACCTCATCCCGTGCTCGCAGGCTGTGAGCCACGCTCGCAAAGGACATTGCCATGCAGGCGCTGTCTGGGGATGAACCGGTAGCGCGCCTGGCGCGCCGGCACGGCACGAACCGCAAGTTCGTGCCGTGCGGGAAGCGCGGCGCGTCAAGCTACTTGTCCCCTCATTCATGCAGGCAACGGCTGTTTATGCGAGTGCGTCTTGACGACGCACGCCTCGCGTGTGGCGTGACCAGCGAGCCGGATTGAGCTCGCGTGCACGCGTGTACAGCGCATGACGAGCCGCGAGAACCGCGTGATCCTCGCCTGGCTGGGCGGGCGCACCCCCTGAGAGGCTGAGAGTACTTCGAACGTGGCCGAGCAGCACGCCAAAAGGCGCCTGATCTAGGCGCAAAGCGCAGCCATAGCTTGGCTATGGCGAGCATTTGCAACGACGAGCAGGGGTCTTTTGGCGTAATGAGCGGGCATGATCGAAATACTCTCAGCCTCTGAGAGGCTGAAGCTTTGCCAAGTACGAATTTGCGCAGAAGAAGCGCATGAAGTGACGCGAGAAGTTTCTTGCGGAGATGGACAGGTGGCGCCGTGGGAAGGCGGATGCATCGGTAATGCATTACGCCCACGCCCTTCATCGATCAAGGTGAAGGGCGTGAAACTCAGCAGCGCCAACAAGGGATTCACGATACTGAACTATCTCGGCATCCACGGGGCCTCGTAGAAGTTCCAATTAAATGCTCCGCCATCGGCCCACCCCTTATTGAGAACGGAGCCCCCACACCCTTTTGTAACACGGTATTCATACGCGGCATCTCTCTTAATGTAAAGCGTCCTTTGCGTACGAGGTAATACCGAGAATTTTCTCCCCGCGCCTGAAAAGACAATGCAGAACGGTGTGGCGTTTTTTACAAACAGGTTTCCTAAGCCGCGCTTAATCTGGCCATCATTAGGTCCCTGATAAACAACTTGGTTGGCCGTGGCGTGGGCAGGGGCGACGAAGCCGGCGGCAGCCGACAGGAGCACCATTGCAATGCTGGACTTGGCGATTTTCATGTGCAGTTCCTTTGAACTTTAAAATAAAAAATGCGTTTACGCAGATTGGTTATTACGTCGATGCAGCTGTCTGTACCGTATTCTGTCCTCACAACGTCGAAATGAAATGGTGGTTTTACTCGAATCGAATTTCTTCCTCGGAGTTCATCCCGTACCCCTCGGGATTCCTGCCTTATATTGTGTTTTTGCAAGTCGAATCTGACGTCCCCCACCGGGGGTTTCACGGCGACCTTGACTTCGTCGCCGAAATTCTGGAATCCAGGGCTTATCTCGTTACCGCGATACGCTGTTCAGTTGTATTGTTCTGCCGCGGCCCCTGGATATTGTTGCGAAGGAGTGACCTTTTCATGAACTTTGAAGCAGCATGGATGAGAAATGGGGCACAGGCCGTGCGCGCCCGACTGAACGTCCGCCAAGAGCAGGCGAAACTGTCTTGGGCGGCGCGACCTTGCTGTGTCGCCCGGGGGCAAAGGAGCCAATCAGGTCCATGCCGCGAAGCCCTTTAGATTTAGAGTACCAACGCGGCTGTTCGGCCTTGTCGGCCATGACGGAGCGCCCATCTCGCAACCGAGCCGCGCGAGGATCGACTCGCAACTGGCCATGCTCGCAACAAATCGCTCTTGAACCAAGGACCCCACGTTGATCCCACTCATCATCGATTGCGACCCCGGCATCGACGACGCGCTGGCACTCCTCATTGCCGCGGGAAGCCCGGAGTTCCAAATTCTTGGCGTGACCGCGGTCGCCGGCAACCGCCCAGTAGACATCACGTCGATGAACGCCTGCCGCATCCTCGATGCAGCATCGCGAGAAGACATTCCGGTCTACAGCGGCTGCCCGCGTCCGCTGGCATATCCGCAGGCGCGCTGCAACAGCGTTCACGGCGAGGACGGCCTGGGAGGCGCGCAGATGCCGACCCGGCGAAGCCCCGCCCCGGCACACGCAACGCAATTCATTGTGCAGACCTTGCGCGATGCGCCAGCCGGCAGCATCACAGTGGTGGCGGTGGGCCCGCTCACAAATCTGGCCATGGCCGAGATCATGCATCCGGGAATTTTGAGTCGCGCCCGATCGCTTCTCGTCATGGGCGGCGCAGCGTTTTGCTCCGGCAACATCACGCCCAGCGCCGAATTCAACTTCTACGCTGATCCGCTGGCCGCACACATCGTCATGCAGGCAGGCATCGAAGTGAAGCTCTTCGGACTGGACGTCACGTCGAAGGCAATCATGTCCACCGAGTGGATCGCCTCCTTCCAAGAAATGCATTCAACGTGCGGCACTGCTGCACGCACCATGCTGGACGCGTATGCGAACCGCGACCCGCTTTTGCACGATGCCTGCCCGGTGGCTTATTTGCTGGACCCGGCGCTCTTCTCAGGAGAGTCATGCTCGGTCGCGGTGAGTTGGCAGAACGGTCCTTCAGAAGGCCACACCACAGTCTGGCGAAGCGACCGCAGGAACAAACCGTTCCCTGCGAACGCCGTCGTGTTCACCGACGTGGACAGCGTCCGAATGCTCAGTCTCGTTCGACAGCGAATTGCGCAATTGCCATGAGGCCCACGCATGAGGGCATCTGCGGCTGTGTCGCTGTTGAATAGTCAACAGCTCAAAAGATCGATCGCCCCGTAAGCGTCGTCAGAAGCTCCAGCGCCAGAGTGCCCGCATGAGAATTGCCGGACTCGTCGAGCGATGGAGACCACACGCAGATGCCGCACTCGTTGGGCATCACTGCCACGATCCCGCCACCCACGCCGCTCTTGGCCGGCAAGCCCACGCGAAACGCGAAGTCGCCTGCCGCGTCATACGTTCCGCAGGTCAGCATCACCGCGTTCAATCGCTTGGACAAGCTCGCTCCCAGCACCATCTCGCCGCTCGAAGGAATGCGACCGTGATTCGCCAGAAACGACACCGCCCTTGCCAGATCCACGCAATTCATCTCGATGGCGCAATGGCGGCAATAGGCATCCAGCACCAGTTCCACCGAATTGCGCAGGTTGCCGAAGCTCTTCATGAAGTGCGCCATGGCAGCGTTGCGATCGGCGTGCGTACGTTCAGATCGCGCCACGCGCCGGTCATAGTGGACAGCCTGGTTGCCCGATAGCTTTTGCATGAACTCCGCCAGCGCGTTCTCTGGCACTGCGAATCGTGTACACAGGATGTCAGTGATGACCAAAGCGCCGGCGTTGATGAACGGGTTGCGTGGTTTGCCCGACTCGTGCTCCAACTGCACCAGCGAATTGAACGGCGTCCCGGAGGGTTCACGTCCAACGCGGTCCCACACCGCGTCGCCTTCGGCTTGCAACGCCATCACCAGCGAGAAAAGCTTGGATATGCTCTGAATCGAAAAGGTCGTCAGCGCGTCGCCTACCGTGTAGACCTCGCCTCGCACTGTGACGACGGCCATGCCGAAGCGATCGGGCGGCACACGCGACAGCTCTGGAATGTAGTCGGCTACTCTGCCTCGGCCCACGACCGGCAGCACAGCTGCATGAATCTCTTCCAGAACACTGCGGTAATCCATTGATTGGGGCTCGAGACGCTTCGACGGGCTGCGATTCTGCATGATCGCCTGCGGGTCGCCTTGCGGGACAGCCGAACCACCAGCGTGCGCGCTGCGCAGGCCATGATGGACAGGGTCGAGGCATTGGTCAGCGGCGTGCTGATCGGCATCTCCGAGGCTCTGCAGCCTGGCACCGAATCCATCTCGGGAGGTGGCCGTTCACCCAAGAAGTGATCAGACGTCGAACATCTCTGGCTTCGGCACCATCTCGAAGTCAGTGACGCCGCGCAGATAGTGGCGAGCCCGCATCTTTCCAACGGTGCGCACGATGAACTTGACTTGCGCGCCAAGGCCGCCGTCGTTGATGCCGTTCACGCGGGCGTCGAAGTCCGCGTGCAGCGTCGTGCCGGCGTCAAGCTCTCCGAAACCCGATCTGCGGGCCAGCTCGGCGACCACGTCGCACATGCTGTGCCGCGCTTCATCCGATCCGAGCGAGAGTTCGAGCATGTGATTGAGGCTATCGATCACCGCCCGCTCGCTGCAGGCGTCGTCAAGCAATTGCGTCGCAGCGATGAGTCCGTCGACGCCGATGCCGCGTTCACGGATGAGGGTCAGGGCCCGCCCGATCGCGGTGAGACCGCAGCCATCGCCGGGAACATGGCGGACCAGTTCGGCCACGACGCGTACGAAGCGCGAGCGCTCATCGAGCGACTGCTGGCGTGCTATCGCGTGACAGGGGCCGGAATGGTTGTCCTGTGTGTGACCGCCGGCATCGAGCAGCAGCAAGTCGAAGTAGAGATGGTCGGGGTCGACTTCGGGCAGGTCGTCGAGCTTTGCGATGACGTTGCCCGCTCGATAACCCGGGAGTTCCAGGGTTCCCACCCAACCATCGGTTGGCGCCAGACGCAACGCGAGTTCGTTGCGCATGTCGTCCCCGTCTGGAATCAGCTGGCGCGCTTGGTCCTGGCCGCTGCGTGGGTGGCCTTGGTGACCGACTCGGTTGCGGCGGTGTAGTTGGCTTCCGCAGCATCGGTGGCCTGGCGGGCAGCCTTTTGCAGGCTGTCGAAGGCGCTGGTCGTACCCGCGAATGCCGACTTGAAGAAGGCAATGCCGGCGCTCGAACCTTCGGGGACATTCTTACTTGCCGCTTCGAATGCTGTGAGCACCGATTGCTGGAGGCTGGTTGCCTGCTCCGCAGCAACCTTTTCTACTTCGGCCCTGGTGGACAAGAAGATGCCGTAGACCTGGCGGCCATAAGAGGCGATTCTGTCAGCGCCCGGCTGAATCGCACCGGCCTGAAGTGCCAGGAAAGCTTGGGGGTCTTTTGCGGAGAGCGCTGCAATCCCTGCTTCAGCAGCTTCTTCAATACCCGTCTTGAAGACCTTCAGGTTCAGCGTGGCCAATTGCTCAATGCCTTCAAGGGCCTTGGCGGTGAGGTCCATGACGGCGCTCAGGTTGGCTTTTTGGGCGGCGGTGAATTGCTCGGGGTTCAGCTGCATCAAGTGCTCCAGTGTGTTGGGGGCCGGTGCGGGCTCGCATGCTGCGCTGCACCATATCTCCAGTCTAGAGGTACTTTCGAACAAAGCAAGAAGTATTTGCTGCATTGCAGCAATTGGCTGGCGAGTGACGGCAGCATCGTGCCATTCACCTTCGTGGCGGCGGACCAATCGGGCATGAAGCCTCCCAGAGTGCATTCCCAGGGTTTTTACCTGGTTCACGCAAATCGCGTTCCCGATAAGAGCGCCATGGCTGCGAATGCTGTAAACCAATCCGCGACTTCTTGATCCGCAGCCCGTGCGAAATGACTGGATGAGCGACCGACAAGCTGTGACACCTTACAGCTTGAATCTCGGTCGCCGCAGGGGCAAGCTGCGAATATGAGTGATATCGAAGCCCCTTCGACCCGTTGCAAGCGCAGCGCCGACCTTCTCGCCCACAAGGCGCTGGTTCGGCAAATCGCGCACCGCATACGTGCACGCCTGCCGGCAAGCGTAGGGCTCAACGAGATGGAGCAGGCCGGAATGATCGGATTGAACGAAGCCCTGTCGCGCTTCGAGGAAGGCCGCGGTTCGAGTTTCGAGACCTACGCAGCACGACGAATCGAAGGCGCGATGCTCGATGAGCTGCGAGCCACTGACACTCTCAGCCGCGACACCCGCGCCCTCCTGCGCGCGGTGCGACTTGCGGTGCAGCGGCTGGAGCATCGGCTTGGCCGTGCACCTCGCGCCAAGGAGGTGGCCAACGAGCTGGGCTGGTCGATCGACAAGTTTCACCGCTGCATGGTGGACGCTGGCGCCGGAGCCCTGCGCAGCGACGGTGAAGAACTGGAGAACCGGGCGGACGACTCCGCGCTCTGGGCTTCCGATGACGACGAAGACATGCTCATCGACGAGCACGCCGATCCGCTGCGCACCTTGCAGCAGCGTCAGCGCCACATCGCCCTGAACGCCGCGTTCGATGCACTGGAAGAAGCCGAACGCTTCGTCGTCGAGTCGATCTACAAGCATGGCACGAGCTTGCGCGACATCGGCGAGGTGCTCGGCGTCAGCGAGTCGCGCGTGTCGCGAATGAGTGCCGAGATCGTTGCGAAGCTGAAATTGAGATTGCGCGATTGGTAGCGTCCGAAGAGGATCGACCAATGTGACTCGCCCCCTCGAGCACGATCTCGAACGTGATTGGATTCATTCCATCGGATGGTTCCGCTCCCGATTCAGCTCACAACATCGACTCTGCGCAAGGTCATAAAGCGGCTGCACCACCCGCTGGAAGTGATGCGTGCGCTGGTACGCGGCTTACCCATTGAGCTTGCGTAATCTCGAGGAGATGATGGCCGAGCGCGGAGTGGTCGTCGACCATGCCACGGTGCATCGTTGGGCGCTGAAGATGCTGCCAGTTCTGGCGGCGGTGTTTCGCGCCCGCAAGCGATCGGTCGGTTCCTCTTGGAGGGTGGATGAAACCTACATCCAAGTGGGCGGGCAGTGGAAGTATCTGTACCGGGCCGTTGACCGACTCGGCCAGACGGTGGACTTCCTTCTGACGGCGCACCGCGACGTGGCCGCAGCGCGCAGATTCTTCGAGCGCGCCATCGA
>JAJKJU010000133.1 GCA_021153565.1 Rhizobacter sp. | reverse complement strand
TTGCAAATGCTCGCCATAGCCAAGCTATGGCTGCGCTTTGCGCCTAGATCAGGCGCCTTTTGACGTGCTGCTCGGACACGTTCGAAATACTCCCAGCCTCTGAGATTGCGCACGACTTCAGCGCTATTCGCCGCGAGAGCATCCGGCGCGCGCTGGTGGCGGCTGGCGACGATCCGTCGCTGGCCGAGGCGGCGTTCGGGGCTTTCTTTGCGGCGCGGCATGAGCTGGAGTTTTACCCGGAGGTGGCCCACGCGCTGCAACGACTTGCATCCAAGTTTCCGCTGATGGCCTTGAGCAATGGCAATGCAGTGATTGGGAGAACCTCGCTTGGCCACTTGTTCTCCGGCGCGATCAGTGCGCGCGAGTTCGGCATTGGCAAGCCCGATCCCCGAATCTTTCATGAAGCGTGCCGGATGCTCGGTTGCAAGCCGGCGCAGGTGCTTCATGTGGGTGACGACCTGGAGCTTGACGTGCTGGCGGCGCGCGACGCGGGTCTGCACACCTTCTGGCTGCGCCGTGAAGGGTGTGAGCCCGTCGAGGATGTTCGGTATCGCGACCTTGCAACCGTGTCGTGCCTGAAGGCGCTGGCCGATCGGCTGGGCTGTTCATAACCCGGATTTGATCCAGGCTACGAACTCAAATGTCCGCGCCGGTCTGCGGCTGCGTGTCGGCGAATTTCATCACTTCGAAGCGCACAACCGGCGCCGTGGCGTCAGCTGGTGGTGAACCCAGGCCGATGAACCCACTGCCATGCAGCGTGCAAGTTCCCCGCCTCAGGCTCACGATTTCCGTGTCACCCGAGAAGCGTACATAAGTGCCGTTGTAGCTCAGGTCCGTGAGCTGGAATGTACCGCCGTGCCAGTCGATGCGCACGTGCGAGCGCGATACGCGCGAGTCGTCGATGCAATAGGTGGCTTGCGGGCTTCGACCGAGCACCACTGGGAGGCTGTGCGGCGAGTACACGCGGTTGGTCTCCATCCAAACGAGTCGGATGCCTTCGGGCTCGGGCGCACGCAAGACGTCGCCATAGGCCGTGGCCGCAGTGTCGCCCCAGCGGTGCGTTTCGAGCAGGTGAACGTAGACCGGCTCGACGCGGCCGCGGAGCTGCATGCGGTCGAGGCTTCTGAATCGGTATCGCTCGAGCGGGTCGAGCGCATTGAGCAGGGCCGAGGTGACGAGGGTTTCGTTGTCGCCGGCGTGGTCGAGCAGGCGGGCGGCAACGTTGACCGCATCGCCGAAATAGTCGTCGGCCATTTGCACCACTTCACCCAGGGCGAGACCGACCTGGAGCTTGAGAGCTGGGCGTGGTTGGCTGGCGGGAGGGCGGGTGCCAATGCGTTCGAGCTGGTCATGCATCTCGTCGGCGGCCATGACCGCGGAGGAGGCTGACATGAACATCGCCATCAGGCCATCGCCCAAGGTCTTGACGACAGTCCCGTCGCAGTTCTTTACCACGCGAGCAAGAAGTGCGACGCTTTGCGTGACGACCGATGTGGCTTCGGCGTTGCCGAGCGACTCATAGAGCGCCGTGCTGCCGCGCAGATCGGCAAACAGAACAGTGCGCTGGATGGTCTGGCTCATGGAATGTGAGTTTATCGTCCTGTGACAAAAATCACACAAAGAAGAAGCCCGGCATTGCCGGGCTTCTTCATGCGATAGGACGACCGCTTTTAGAGGTTGGCGTAGAGGCAGCTCGCTCACGCCAGCCACGCATCTAGCCTGGCCCTAGCCAACCTTACAGGTTGTCGAGATACGTGCGCAGCTTGTCCGAGCGGCTTGGGTGCTTGAGCTTTCGGATCGCCTTCGCCTCGATCTGGCGGATGCGCTCGCGCGTGACATCGAACTGCTTGCCCACTTCTTCCAACGTGTGGTCGGTGGACATTTCGATGCCGAAGCGCATGCGAAGCACCTTGGCTTCACGCGGGGTGAGGGAATCGAGGATGTCCTTGACCACGTCGCGAAGACCCGCCTGCATTGCAGCCTCGATCGGTGCTGTGTTGTTGGTGTCTTCGATGAAGTCGCCCAGATGCGAATCGTCGTCGTCCCCGATCGGCGTTTCCATGGAGATCGGTTCTTTGGCGATCTTCATGATCTTGCGAATCTTGTCCTCGGGGATCTCCATCTTCTCTGCCAGAGTCGGCGCGTCCGGCTCGAAGCCGAACTCTTGCAAATGCTGGCGTGAGATGCGGTTCATCTTGTTGATCGTCTCGATCATGTGAACCGGAATTCGGATGGTGCGGGCCTGGTCGGCGATCGAGCGCGTGATGGCCTGGCGGATCCACCACGTCGCATAGGTCGAAAACTTGTAGCCGCGACGGTATTCAAACTTGTCTACCGCCTTCATCAGGCCGATGTTGCCCTCCTGGATCAAGTCGAGAAACTGCAGGCCGCGGTTGGTGTACTTCTTCGCGATGGAGATCACGAGGCGCAGGTTGGCCTCGATCATTTCCTTCTTCGCGTCGCGAGAGGCCTTCTCGCCTTCGTTCATGCGCTTGTTGATCTTCTTCAGGTCTTCGAGCGGCACGACGGCGCGGGCTTGCTGGTCAGTCAGCTTCTTTTGCAGCTCCTGCACCGGCGGCAGGTTTCGCGACAGCACTGCGCTGTAAGGCTTGGCCAGCGCCACTTCTTTTTCTGCCCACTTGAGATTCAGGATGTTGGGCGGGAAGTGCTTGATGAAGTAGTCCTGCGGCATGCCGCACTTGTCGACCAGGATCTTGCGCAGTTCGCGCTCGTAGCGGCGAACGTCGTCCACCTGCGAACGCAAGATGGCGCACAGCTTCTCGATGGTCTTTACCGTGAAGCGGATGGTCATCAACTCTGCGCTGATAGCGTGCTGAGCCTTGTTGTAGGCCGGCGATTGATAGCCTTCCTTCTCGAAAGCCTTGCGCATCTTGTCGAAGTTGATGCGCAGGTTCGCGAATTTCGCGAGCGCCGCGCTCTTTAGTTCTTCGAGTTTCTTGGTCAGCGCCTTGGAGCCGCCCTGGCCGTCGTCGTCGTCTTCTTCGTCGAAGAAGTCCACGTCTTCTTCGGCCACGTAGTCGTCGGCCTCATCCTCGGATACGAAACCATCGACGGCCTCGGAGATCTGCATCTCGCCGGCGGTAATCTTGTCCGCATAGGCGAGGATTTCCGCGATCGTCGTGGGCGAAGCACTGATGGCCAGCATCATGGCCTGCAGGCCGCCTTCGATGCGCTTGGCGATTTCGATTTCGCCTTCGCGCGTCAGCAGCTCGACGGTGCCCATTTCGCGCATGTACATGCGCACCGGGTCGGTCGTGCGGCCGAATTCGGAGTCGACCGTCGACAGCGCCGCCTCAGCCGCTTCTTCGGCTTCTTCTTCCGTCGCGGTGGTGGTGCCGCCGCCGGCGATCAGGAGCGTGGCCGCGTCGGGCGCCTGCTCATAGACTGCGATGCCCATGTCGTTGAGCATCGAGACGATCGCCTCAAGGATCTCGTTGTCGACCAGCTTTTCGGGCAGGTGGTCGTTGATTTCCTGGTGCGTCAGGAAACCACGCGTCTTGCCCATCTTGATGAGGGTCTTGAGCTCCTGGCGACGCTTGGCAACTTCCTCTTCGGTGAGCGCGGTCTCGTCAAGACCGAATTCGCGCATCAGCGCGCGCTCCTTGGCGCGCGAAACCTTCATGCGAAGCGGCTTGACCTTGGCGGCCTTGGCTTCTCCTTCGTCAGCCACTTCGACTTCGGGTTCGCCTTCGAGGTCGGCCTCGAGATCCGAGAAGTCTTCGTCCTCGCCCTCGGGCTTCTTGGTCGCAGCCTTGTCTTGACCCTTTGGCTTGCGACCGCGCTTGCCTTTCGCGTCATCAGCCGGCTTCCCGCCAGCGGCAGTGGCCTTCTTCTTGTCTTCGGGCTCGGCCTTCGCGCCCTTGTGGGCAGCGGCCTTGGGCGCAGCTTTGGCTGCGGCCTTGGGGGCGGGAGCGGGTGCGCTCTTCTTCGCGGTCATGCAATTCCTCGGGTGATGATGGGCTTCACGGCCTTGAACTGGCAGGCTTTACGCCACGGCCCCGAAAGGGCCATGTCCAATGCGCTGCCCAAAACGACATGTGGTGCGATCGGTGAAATCTGCAAGGCCAAGGCTAACGCCGGCACGGACACCCCGCGTCCGAAGAAGCGGTGGCGTTGGCCAGCTTTGGCGGACAAGCTCACGTGAACCTTTTACATGCAGCCCTTGCGGGTATGGGTGGCCTTCAGTGGGGACCCTGGGTCAGAGGGTGGCCGGGGCCCGGAGGTGCTGCTTCACTCTTGCCGCGTAACAAACCCTCAATTATTGTCCAAGAAGTATGACCCGTCAAAGTTGCAAAGCAATGAAATTCGAATCCGTCGTGCAGGATTATGCAATCAGCGGGTTTGCTCTGGTGATTTCGCGACCTGGGCCTTGAGACGTGCCTGGGCGGCCATGAGTTCCTTGCCGCGCAAATGCGCGTCGGGCGAGAGGGAGCCGGACTCGAAGAGTAACTTCAACTCTTCCTCGATGGATTGCAGTCGAAGCCGATTCAGCAGGATCGACAAATCTAAAGCGAGATTTGCTTCAGGGTCAGGATCATGGAAGCCGGCGACGCGGTCAATTACCGGGACGGCATTCATGTCCTGGGCTTGCGCACGCAACTCCGGCAGCAAGGCTGCGCTCGCCAGGGGGCCGTGATCGAGCACTTGGCGCTCGAGGCAAGCAAAGAACGCGTCATAAGGCGCTGCTTGGTCGGCCAGGAGATCGTGCGACTCACCGTCGAGAGTCATCCACAGGTCGCTGCGTTGGATGAGCAGCCATAACGCACGATCCAGGAGGTTCGCCGTCCCTTGGTTGACACGGCGGTTGATGCGCGGGGTCTGGCGCCGGGGAGGTGGGGATTCGCGTTCGAACTCATCCGAGTGGGGGCGCTGTCCGGGCGCGGGGGCGGCACCCCATAGCGAACTGAGATCGGCAGCGGTCAGCCGCCCGAGTTGTGCAAGATCGGTGTGGATGTGCCGCTTCAGCGCGCCGTCGGGCAAGGCGTTCCACATCGGGCGGGCGTTGGCGAGCATCTTGGCGCGACCTTCGGCGGTGTCCAGATCGCAACCTTCGCTCGCGACTTCCGGCAATTGCTTTGACAGCGGCACAGCTTGCTGAACACGCTGCTCGAAGGCTTCTTCACCAAACTCGCGCACGTACGAATCGGGGTCGTGCTCGGTCGGCAGGAAGAGGAACCGGATGCTGCGCGTGTCATTGGCGTGGGGCAGGGCAGCTTCCAGCGCCCGGCCCGCGGCGCGGCGGCCGGCGGTGTCGCCGTCGAAGCTGAACACCACGGACTCGGTGAAGCGGAAGAGCTTTTGCACGTGCTCGGCCGTGCAGGCGGTGCCAAGCGTTGCCACGGCGTTCGGGAATCCGAGCTGCGCGAGCGCCACAACGTCCATGTAGCCCTCGACGATCAGCACATAGCCCTTTTGCCGCAGGGCGGTGCGGGCCTCGAAGAGTCCGTACAGTTCTCGGCCTTTGCTGAAGACAGGCGTTTCCGGCGAGTTCAGGTATTTGGGCTCGCCCTTGTCGAGCACGCGACCGCCGAAGCCGATGACGTCTCCGTGCACCGATCGGATTGGGAACATGATGCGATCGCGGAAGCGGTCGTAGCGCTTTCGATCCGCTTCGTTGTCGCTGTCAGCGTTTTGCGAGATGACGAGCCCGCTCTCTTCAAGAAGCGGATCGTCGTAGCGAGGAAAGACGCTCGCAAGGCTGCGCCATCCGTCTTGGGCATATCCCATGCCGAAGCGCGCTGCGATCTGGCCGCTGAGTCCCCGCCCCTTGAGATAGGCCACGGCACGTGGGCTGTCCTTCAACTGCTGCTTGTAGTGGTCGGCAGCCTTGGCAAGCACATCGCTGAGTGTGGCCTGCCGTTGCTTCAGTGCGTTGGCGCGCTCACGCTCTTCGGGCGAACTGTCGTCTTCGGGCACGGCCATGCCGACTTGCTGGGCCAGGTCGCGCACCGCGTCCAGGAAGCCCATGCCGGAGTACTCCATGAGGAAGCGCAGTGCGTCTCCGTGCACGCCGCAGCCGAAGCAGTGGTAGGTCTGACGGGTTGGGCTGACGATGAAACTCGGTGACTTTTCACCGTGAAAGGGGCACAAGCCCTTGTGGTTGATGCCCGCTTTTTTCAGGTCAACCTGGCGGCCTACCACCTCGACGATGTCGACGCGGCTGAGCATGTCCTGGATGAAGGTCGGCGGAATCACTTCGAGAGTCGATTCACTGAATCGTTGCCGCCCGCCGCGGCGCCGGAAACGAGTTCTTATAGTTGCGCACCCAGTCGTAGACCTCTGCGACCGGCATGGCCTGCGCGATGCCGTTGCCTTGCCCGACGTCGCAGCCCAGTTCGATCAAACGCTGTGCCTGCTCAGGCGATTCCACGCCTTCTGCCACGACTTTGCATCCGAAAGTCTCTGACAGGTCGATGACGCCTTCGACGATCGCCATGTCTTGCCGGTCGACGAGCATGTTGAGCACGAAAGACCGGTCGATCTTCAGGAAGTCCAGCGGCAGACGCTTGAGGTAAGTGAAAGTCGAGTACCCCGTGCCGAAGTCGTCCAGCGCGAAGCGCACGCCGAGATCTCGGCACTCTTCCATCAGCGCACAGGTGTAGTCGACATCAGCCAGTGCCGCGGTTTCGAGCACCTCTATGACGAGCCGCTGCGCGACCGGCGTGGTGTGGCGGCCCAGCAAACCCGCCAGGAGCTTCGCAAACGAGGGCTCCTGCAAATGCCGCGCAGAAATGTTGACACTGACAGTGATGTCCAGCCCCATGCGCTGCCACTTCGCCAACTGCTCGATGCCTTCTTGCAGCACCCAGTCGCCCACGCGTGCACTGAGGCCCGTGTGTTCAATGAGCGGCAGGAACTGCGCCGGCGCGATCACGCCGTGTTGCGGATGTTTCCAGCGCAAGAGCGCTTCCACGCCAAGCACGCGGCCCAGGCGCATGTCGACTTTGGGCTGGTAGTAGAGGACGAACTCGTTGGAATCGAGCGCATCTTGTACGCGACCAAGCGCCTCGAAGTGCTGTTCGGTGCGTCGATCATGTTCCGCGTCGAAAAAAAGATAGCCATTGCGCCCAGCCTGCTTTGCGCCATACATCGCGTGGTCGGCGTGGCGCAGCAGCGTATCGGCGTCGGCCTTGTCGATCGGATAGACGGTTGCGCCGATGCTCGCCGTGATCGACAAAGGGCCCGTCCCGACGCCCGGGCCGTAAGGCTGCGAGACGCTGCGCATCACGCGTTCGACCGCATGCCTGCCTTCTTCCAGCGTGGCCGTCCGAAGCAGCAGCACGAACTCGTCGCCGCCCAAGCGCGCGACCGCATCGTCACCGCTGGCCCAGTGGCGCAGCGATCGGCGCAATCGATCGGACAGGTCGACCAACAGGCGGTCGCCAGCCTCGTGGCCGTGGTTGTCGTTGACGGGCTTGAAGTGATCAAGATCCAGGTAGCAAATGGTGAGCAGAAAGCCTTCGCGCTCGCTCGCGACCATGGCCTCACGCAGCAGGTGCGCAAGACGCGCCCGATTGGGCAGGCCTGTGAGCTCATCGGTATGCGCCTGGCGTTCGAGTTGTGCGCGCTGAGCCTGCGCCTGCGTGATGTCGGCAATGGCGAGTGCGTGAAAGCGGATCTGCCCGTTCTGGCCCTTGACCGCCGAGACGGTGACCTGCAGCGTGCACGGCTCGCCGTTGCGACGCCGGTCGACGGTCTCTCCGCGCCAGCTTCCCGACGCTTGCAGGCCGTCGCGCATTTCGGTCTGTTGACGCTCGGTGGCGGAGCCTGTCGGTGCGGCACGCATCAGCGGCGCTATCGTGCCCAGCATCTCTTCGCGAGAAAACCCGGTGATGGCCGAGAAGGTGGGGTTCACGTCGAGAATGCGATGGTTTGCATCGGTGATCAGCAAGCCTTCGTGCAGATGTTCGAACAGCTTGGCCGAGAGCTGATAGCGCTCATCGATGCTGCGCAGCTCCCCGACCAGTGCGGTCAGCAGCGAAGGCGTTGCCGACAGAGTGCAGGCATAGATCCAGAGCACCGCGATGCTCTGCGCCATCGTTGCTTCGAAGAACGGGCCGCGGCCGGTGGCTGTGGCGTAAGCGGCGGCGCCGGTCACTAACAGTGCGGTGAGGGACGACGCGAATATGCCGCTGCGCACGGCCATCCAGCAGAGCAACAAGGGTGGCAGAAAGATGAGCGGCGACAGCGGCGCATCGTGGGCGCTGGTGCTGAACGCCAGCAGGCCGCTTGCAAGGCAGGCGCCCATCAACAGGAAGGTAAGAGTCCACCGCCATCCGCCCAACGCACGACTGAGCGTGCTGCGCGACATGGTAAGCAAGGGCACGCCGAGCAGGAAGGTGCCCACCGCAGCACCCAGCCAACCATACAGCCATGCGGCAGGCAACTGTGCGAGCGGAACGGAGCCAAGGATGCCGAGCGAAAGCACGGACAAGCAGGCCGTGAGCAGGGGGCCGGCGACCGCGCCGATCAAACAGAAATGCCACAGGTCGCGACGGTGATCCAGGGCGTGATGAAAGGCAAGGCGACGCAGGCACCGGGTGGCGACCATCGGACCGATCGTTTGACTGACCGCCAGGGCGATGGCCAGGATCAGCGGTGTTCGATTGGACAGAAGCACGGCGAGCGCCCCGACGAGGATGGCCGGCCATAGTCCCGGACCCCGGCGCAGCAATGCCGCAATCGCTACACCCGCAGGCAACCAGAGCAGATTCACGTTCGCCGTCTGGGGCGCAATCACCATGCTCGCGGTGGCCGCCCAACAGTAGATCAGTGCGATCAGCACAAACTGGCCGGTCCCCATCAAGGACGGGGCGGGCAGAGCAAGGGTCAGCCGAGCAAACGGCAGGCGCAGGGTGGGCACAGGAAATGGCCAGTGGATGAGGGGAATTGGTGTATTTGCGTCGGGGACACACCCCACCGCGGGACGTATTGACCCCTGGCTTGATGCTGGCAGGGACGCAGGGCGCGACGAAGTTGTGAGGGATTATGGAGCGGCCTGTGCAGCAGGCTTGGCGAAGGGTGTGTCTTCAAGCACACGATGCGTCGCAAACGACTCGACGAAGTGTTGTCCGCACGGGAACTGCTCAATATGCCGAACGATATGCCTGTGAACAACAAGGGTGATACGTTGCGGAGTCGGTTCGAGAAGTTCGAACGGGATATCCGCGTTCGGACCAAAGATGGGATCGAATTGGACAACGAAGCGCCTTGCGTCGCATCCCGCCCAGCGCCCCCAAAACGGGAGCTTATTCCGGGCCAAATCCTAAGAAGTAGAGCCTGTGAAAAACTGAAAAAGAAAGCCGCCCGGAGGGCGGCTTTGTCGGACGAAACTGTAGCGGAGATTCGTCGCAGTCTTCCGCTCGGTCACTTGACGGCGAAATCTTCGACCTTGCGACCGGCTGCGAGGGCCGCCTTCAACCATTTGGGCTGAAGACCTCGTCCGCTCCAGGTGTCGCCCGTGGCGGTGTTGCGGTATTTGATGGCGACTTTGCCACCCTTGCCTGCGCCAGCGGGCTTGGAACTGGCCTTGGCACTCAAATCGGCGGCCGTGAGGCCGTATTGCGACATCAGGGTCCGCACCTTGGAAATGGCTTCGGCTCGTTCTTGCTTGCGCGTGGCATCGATTTCCTTTTCGAGGGCAGCCTTGCGGTCCAGCAGATCCTGAAGTGATGACATATCGGTTCCTTATGTGTCCACGTTTTCGCCATTCGGCGATGTGCGTGGATTCTAATGAATTGGATCTTTCTTTGCCAGCCCCTCTAAAAATCAGGATAACCCTGACTGGTCAGCCTTGGCTTTCGGTCGGCGGCACATAACCAGCCGGCTGTTCGACACCTTCGCCGAAAAAGAATCGCTCCATTTGACGCGCGAGATACTGGCGGGCGCGCTGGTCGGCCAGATTGAGCCTGTTTTCATTGACGAGCATGGTCTGGTGCTTCATCCAGAGCTGCCAAGCTTCCTTGCTCACTTCGTTGTAGATGCGCTTGCCGAGTTCGCCGGGATAGGGTGCGAAATCCAGGCCTTCGCCTTCCTTCTTGAGATACGTGCATTGAATGGTGCGTGCCATGACTAGAGCTCCTTTAAGTGAGTTTCTTCACGAGAACCTGCGAGCGGCGGTCCCAGTTGTATTTGCGTTTGCGCGCTTCAGGAAGCCAGTCGGCATCTACCTGCACAAACCCGCGCTTGATGAACCAGTGCATGGTGCGGGTGGTCAGCACGAATATGCTGTCCAGACCCTGCGACTTGGCGCGCTGTTCGATGCGCTTCAGGATGCGTTCACCGTCCCCCTGGCCTTGTACATGTGGCGAAACCGTCAACGCTGCCATCTCAGCGGTACGCGCCTCCGGATACGGATACAGTGCTGCGCAACCAAATATCACCCTGTCGTGCTCGATGACGGTGTAGTGGCCAATATCACGTTCGATCTCGGTTCTGTCTCGCGTGACGAGCGTTCCATCCTTTTCGAATGGCTCGATCAATTGCAACACGCCGCCCACATCGTCGGAGGTGGCCTCGCGCAGGCTTTCGAGTTTCTCATCGACGATCATGGTGCCCACGCCGTCGTGCGTAAAAGATTCCATCAGTACGGAACCATCGACCGAGAATGGAACGATATGCACGCGGTCGACGCCACTCTTGCTTGCCTTAACCGCGTGCTGCAAATAGAACGCGGTATCGGTGGGCTGCGTCGGGTTGGGCAGGGAAGCAAGTAATTTTTCTGCGTCGGCCAAAGCCAGTTCGTGGTCGATGTCGCTGTCCGGGTCCGTAGGGTCCAGCGGAATTCCCTTGACCTCGGTCACATAGATGAGCTTGTCGGCTTGCAGTGCGATGGCGGTGCTGGCGGCGACGTCTTCCATGCTCAGGTTGAAGGCCTCTCCTGTGGGGGAAAAGCCGAAGGGCGACAGCATCACCAATGCCCCGAAATCGACGGCGCGGCGAATGCCCGTCGCGTCGATCTTGCGCACGAGGCCGGTGTGCTGGAAGTCGACGCCGTCGACAATGCCGACCGGCCGCGCAGTGATGAAGTTTCCCGACACCACGCGGATCTGGCTGCCCGCCATGGGCGTGTTGGGCAGACCTTGCGAGAATGCGGCTTCGATCTCATATCGCAACTGGCCGGCAGCTTCTTGCGCACAATCGAGCGCGACGGCGTCGGTCACGCGCATGCCGTGACTGAAGCGTGAGACATGGCCCTTGGCGGCGAGTTGCTCTTCGACCTGCGGACGAAAGCCGTGCACCAGCACGACCTTGATGCCCATGGCGTAGATCAGCGCCAAGTCTTGCGCGAAGGCGCTGAGCCTGCCTGCTGCGATGAGTTCGCCGGCGATGGCAACGACGAAGGTCTTGCCCCGGTGCGCGTGGATGTACGGAGCCACCGAGCGGAACCAAGGAACGAACGTGTGTGGAAAGACGAGATCCATCGCGGCGCTTTGAAATAATCGACGATTTTTGCACGAAGGTCCGATGTCCTCACCCACGCGCGATCGCGCCGCCTTGGTCGCGAATCCAATTCCTGCGATCACGTTTCCCGAATCGCTGCCGGTTTCCGCGCGCCGGGACGAAATCGCACGCGCGATTGAAGCGCACCAGGTGGTGATCGTCTCGGGCGAAACCGGTTCGGGCAAGACCACGCAGTTGCCCAAGCTCGCGCTTGCGATGGGGCGGGGCAAGGGGGCGGGCGGCAAAGGCCTGATCGGCCACACGCAGCCGCGGCGGATCGCGGCGTCGAGTGTCGCGAAACGCATCGCGCAGGAGCTGAATTCGCCGCTGGGCGACGTCGTGGGCTTCAAGGTGCGCTTCCAGGACCGACTCTCGCCCGGCGCGAGCGTGAAGCTGATGACGGACGGCATCTTGCTGGCGGAAACACAGACCGATCCGCTCTTGAAGGCCTACGACACGATCATCATCGACGAGGCTCACGAGCGCAGTCTGAACATCGACTTTCTGCTCGGCTACCTGCGGCAGATCCTGCCGCGCCGGCCGGACCTGAAGGTCATCGTGACCTCCGCGACGATTGACGCCGACCGATTCGCCCAGCACTTCGCGTCGCGGCATGGTCCGGCCCCGGTGATCACCGTGTCGGGTCGGCTGTATCCCGTCGAGCAGCGCTGGCGGCCTTTTGAGGAAAGCCGCGAATACGGCTTGAACGATGCCATCGGCGACGCCGTCGATGAGCTGTGGCGCGAAGGTGCCGGCGATGCGCTCGTGTTCCTGCCCGGCGAGCGCGAGATTCGCGAAGCCGCAGAGCATCTGCGGCGGCATCATCCGCCGGCTGTGGAGGTCGTGCCGCTCTTTGCTCGCCTGAGTCAGCAGGAACAGGACCGCGTATTCGAACCGCACAGTGCGCGCCGCATCGTGCTTGCGACCAACGTGGCGGAAACCTCGCTCACGGTGCCCGGCATCCAGTACGTCGTCGACGCCGGTTCCGCGCGCGTCAAGCGCTACAGCTACCGCAACAAGGTCGAACAATTGCAAATCGAGGCGGTGAGCCAGGCCGCCGCGAACCAGCGGGCAGGGCGATGCGGGCGCGTGAGCAATGGCATTTGCATACGGCTGTACGACGAGAAGGACTTTGCCGGCCGGCCGCGATTCACCGATCCCGAAATTCTGCGGTCTTCACTTGCGGGCGTGATCTTGCGAATGATGTCGCTGGGCCTTGGGCTGGTCGAGGATTTTCCCTTCCTCGAACCGCCGCCCAAGCGCGCCATCGCCGATGGCTACCAACTGCTTGCCGAACTCGGCGCCGTGGACGAGCAGAACGAACTCACGCCCATGGGCAAGGAGTTGTCCAAGCTGCCGCTGGACCCGCGCGTCGGGCGGATGATTCTGGAGGCGCGCGACAGAAACGCGCTGACCGAAGTGCTGATCATCGCCTCGGCCATGAGCGTGCAGGACGTTCGCGACCGCCCGCTGGAACAGCAGCAAGCTGCGGACCATGCGCACAAGAAATTCGACGACGAGAAGTCCGAATTCATGGGGGACCTGAAGCTATGGAAATGGCTCGAAGAGGCCCGCGGCGGAAGCAAGGAACACAAGCTGTCGCACCGCAAGCAGGAGCAGCTTCTGCGCGACAACTTCATCTCGCCGCGCCGAGTGCGCGAGTGGCGCGACATTCATTCACAACTCCACACGGTGGTAGCCGAGCACGGCTGGCGATTGAACGGCACGGATGCGACCTACGAGCAGATCCACCTGTCGATGCTCGCGGGGCTGCTCGGCAACATTGGCCTGAAGAGCGACGAAGACGATTGGTACCTCGGCGCGCGCGGCATCAAGTTCTATCGCCACCCCGGCGCAAACCTGTCGAAGAAGCCCGGGCGCTGGATCGTGACCGCCGAACTGGTCGAGACCACCCGCCTCTTCGGCCGTGGCATCGCGGCCATCGAGCCGCAGTGGATTCCCGGCATTGCGGGGCATTTGTTGAAGACACAACTGCTCGATCCGCATTGGGAGAAAAAGCCAGCCGAGGTGGTGGCGCTGGAACGTGCGACGCTGTATGGGATCGTGATCTACAGCAATCGGCGTGTGAACTTTGCGAAGATCGACCCGGTTGGCGCGCGAGAAATCTTCATTCGCGAGGCATTGGTGGGCCAGGAGTGGGAAACAAAATTGCCGTTCCTTACGGCAAATCGCAAGATGATTGCGCAGGTCGAAGAGCTGGAGCACAAGTCGCGCCGGCAGGACGTGTTGGTGGATGACGAACTCATCCATGCCTTCTACGACCAGCAACTGCCCCCTGACGTGCACAGCGGGGCGAGTTTCGAGCGCTGGTATCGCGAGGAGAGCAAGCGGCAGCCCAAGCTGCTGTTTCTGACCCGTGATGAGCTGATGCGCCACGAGGCGGCGGGTATCACGACATCGGCGTTCCCGAAGACGATGCGCCTGGGCGGTGTCGATTGCTCAGCGACCTATCTGCACGAGCCGGGCGACATGAAGGATGGCGTGACGGTGAGTGTGCCGATCTACGCGCTGAACCAGGTCAGCGACGAGCGCTGCGAATGGCTGGTTCCGGGGATGCTCAAGGACAAGGTGATGGCGCTCGTGAAGAGCCTGCATCAGCGTCCGCGTTCGCGATTGATGCCGCTGCCGGAATTTGCGGAAGAGTTCATCGCGGCTGTCAACGTTGCGCACGGCTTCGGGTCTGGCAGCCTTGTCGACGCTTTGCTGAAGGCGGTGCGCGACAAGACCCAGCTCGACATCAAGCGTGGGGATTTCAAAATTGAACAGGTGCCGCAGCATTTGTTCATGAACTTCCGAGTGGTGGATGAACACGGGCGACAGTTGGGCATGGGGCGGAATCTGCCGGCGTTAAAGGCGGAATTGGGTGGGCAAGCGCGTTCGGCATTTCAGGCGCTGGCGGGGATGAAACTGGCGTTGGCTGAGGCTGTATCGGCTGCGCCCGCGGCTTCACCCCAACCCTCTCTGAAAGGGAGGGGGGGCAATTCGGTCCACCCTGCTCTCCATCTGGGAGAGGGCAGGGATGAGGGCTCAGGTGCGGCCCGCGAACCAGCTGCATCCACCTACACCGACTGGACCTTCGCCGATCTCCCCGAGCTCATGGAAGTCCGCAAAGGCAATCAAACCCTTGTCGGATTCCCCGCTCTCATCGACAAGACCACCCACGTCACAATTGAAGTTTTCGACGAGCCCGACGTGGCCGCCGCCAAGCACAAGGCCGGATTGCGCCGCCTCGTCGCACTGCAGATCAAGGATGCGCTCAAGTATCTCGAAAAAAACATCCCCGATCTGCAGAAGATGTCGGTTCTCTACATGCCACTTGGCACTGCCGACGAACTGCGGGAGCAGATCATCGACCTTGCGATCGACCGCGCCTTCCTGTCGGATCCTCTGCCGGCCGATGGGCATGCCTTCCGCCGCCGCATCGATGAAGGCCGTGGCCGGCTCACGCTCATCGCCAACGAGATCGCCCGCAGCGCGCTTCAAGTGCTCATCGACTTCGGCGCTGCGGTTCGCAAGCTCAAGGACTCGCGCGCACCCAAGGAGGTGAATGACGACGTGCAGGCGCAGTTGGCCAGGCTCGTCCCCAAACGTTTTGTGACGGGCACGCCCTGGGCGCAGTTGGCGCACCTGCCCAGGTACTTGAAGGGCATCACGATGCGTCTCGACAAATGGCGATCCGACCCCGAGCGAGATTCGTCGAGGCTCGCCGAGTTGAGGCCGATCGAGCAGCGCTTTTTGCGCACGCTTGCCGACCGCAAGGGCGTGATCGACGCCCGTCTTGAAGAATTCCGTTGGCTGCTGGAAGAACTGCGGGTGAGTCTTTTTGCGCAGGAACTACGCACGCCACAGCCGGTGAGCGTGAAGCGTCTCGAGAAGGCCTGGAGTCAGCTGAACCACTGATCCTCGAAGTCTTAGTCTTAGTTCGCTGGAATTGGCGGTCAGGAGGTGGCCTGCCCGGAGGGACTCGAACCCCCGACCCCCAGCTTAGAAGGCTGGTGCTCTATCCAGTTGAGCTACGGGCAGCGAGGTCGATGAAAGAGAAGAAGATGGTCGGGGTGAGATGATTCGAACATCCGACCCACTGGTCCCAAACCAGTTGCGCTACCAGGCTGCGCTACACCCCGAAGTCACGGATTGTACTCAGAGACTGAGAGTTTTTCGTTCATGCCCGCTCATCACGCCAAAAGCCCCCTGCTCGTCGTTGCAAATGCTCGCCATAGCACGAGCTGCACTAAACCGCTGAAGCGGTAGCCCTGCCGCCCAGGCCGGGGCCGCTTGCATGGCGCGGTAGTCCTGGCGCTCCGGTTGGAGAACGATAGAGAGGCTGTTCGCAGCACCCCATCGA
>JAJKJU010000132.1 GCA_021153565.1 Rhizobacter sp. | reverse complement strand
GGCGCTCCGAGCGCCGTGTGGCGAGCCACACAAGCGAGGAGCAACGCCGCAGCGCGCCCGCCCTGCGCCCCCAAAACGGGAAATTGTTTTGGGCCATGTCCGAAGCAACGTCGATGATGGGACCGCGACTACGTACCAGCGCAATTCATGCAATCTGGTTTCATTCGTCACAGACGCTTGCCGTTGCTTCAAGAAAGTACATATATTTGCAACGACGAGCAGGGGGCTTTTGGCCTGATGAGCGGGCATGATCGAACTACTCTCAGCCTCTGACCGCCAGCCCGCAAGCATTGGGTCTGTTTCTTCGTGTACTCGAACAGCACTTCGGCTGAACACCATGGTTTGTGGGCGTGGAAGGGTCTACTTTGGCCCGTCAGTTCCATTCACATCGGGTTCACAAGAAAATCATCGTGGGTTGCTCATTTTCCAGGCCAGTCACAGGTACGCGACACTCACCAACCGCAGCGACGGGACAGCAAGGCGATCCCGCACAGGAATCACGAACGACCCGAGAGAGCGGCCTGTCCGGGCCGCCCGAATTGATAGCGCGGACATCGTCTTCGGGCGGCATCGCGCCACGAGGAGAAGCACCTTTCGCAAAGCTTCCAGCGGAGATCTTCGAGAAGGAGATCCTGAAGCACTTGTCGAGCGACGCACCTTCGCGGGCCCGACATATGGTCGCCCTGTCGCAGACATCTCGCGCTCTACGGCGTCTGGTGCATAGAGTCGACTCCTTCCCGAAATACCGACGGCTGGGTCTCCTGATGCAAGCCGCTGAACGTGAGATCGGCGCCGGCAGCCAGCTCACCCCACGCCGTGTCAGGGCGTATGCTTCCTTGCTCGGACTATTAAGTCCGCAGCAGCAAGAATGCCTTGTGTCCGCCGCGATCGACTCAGGCGATAGTGAAGCGATAGCCGCGCTGGGCGCGAAAGTTGCGCGCCTGAACGAGGACCACCGCAAGCGCTTCGTCGACGCCGCCCTCGGCCTCACCGAATTCAAAAAGGCTCGAGTAATAGCAAGTCTTGGCGCAGGAATGGCACATCTGAGCAGGGCTCAGCGCGGATGGCTCGTAGACGCTGCGATCCACCTGGAACATAGCTTCGACCGGGCCGTTGCGATAGCCGGCCTGGGCGCGGGAGTGGCGCACCTGAGCGAACCCCAGCGCGCGCGCCTCGTCGACGCCGCCATGGGCATCGACGGTGAAGACAAGGTCTTAGCAATAGCGGGTCTTGGCGCTGGAGTGGCGCACCTGAGCGAAGGCCAGTGCGAGCGCCTCGTCGTCGCCGCCATCGGCCTCAGCTACCGCGACAAGGCTCGAGCAATAGCTGATCTTGGCGCAAGAATGGCGCATCTGACCGAGGGCCAGCGTGCGAGGCTCGTCGCCGCCGCCATCAGCCACGTCTACCGCGACAAGGGTCGAGCAATAGCCAGTCTTGGCGCAGGAATGGCCCATCTGAGCGGGGCCCAGCGCCAAGACCTCGTCATCGCTACGATCGCCCTGGACCATAGAGACCGGGCCGTTGCGATAGCCGGTCTTGGCGAGGGGGTAGCGCACCTGAGCGAACCCCAGCGCGAGAGCCTCGTCGCCGCCGCCATCGGCCTCACGGGTCATAACAAGGTCTTAGCAATAGCCGGGCTTGGCGCAGGAATGGCGCATCTGAACGTTGACCAGCGCGAGAGCCTCGTCGTCGCCGCCATCGGCGACCTCACCTATCTCAACAAAGCCCTAGCGATAGCCAGCCTTGGCGCACGAATGGCGCATCTGAGCGTTGACCAGCGCGAGCGCCTCGTCGCCGCAACGATGGACATGGACAATAACCACTGCAAAGGCCTTGCGATAGAAGGGCTGGGCGCGGGAGTGGCGTATCTGAGCGAACTCCAGCGCCAGAGCCTCGTCGCCGCTACGATCGACCTGGGCGATAGCTTCGAACAGGCCAAAGCGATAGCCGGTCTGGCCGCGGGAGTGCCTCACCTGAGCGAAGCCCAGCGCGAGAGCCTCGTCGTCGCCGCCATCGGCCTCAGCGACAGCTCGAAGTCTTGGGCGATCGAGGCGCTAAGTGCGCAAGCGGCGCACCTGACCGAGGACCAGCGCTACCGCCTCTTCTGCGCCACCATCAGATTGGACAGATCGGACAGATCGGACAGCTCAGACAGCTCGGACAGACCACTATGAACAAGCCCAAGCGATGGCCGGTTTTGGCCCAGGAATGACGCATCTGGATGTCTCTCAGCACGAAAGACTCGTCACCGCTGCCCTCGGCCTCGACAAAAGATCGAGTACAGGGCCTTTGCGATAGAGGGGCTGGTTGCGGCAATGACGCATCTGGCTGTCTCTCAGCGCGACCGCCTCTCGCACTGAGAGTGCTAGAGCTTTTCTTGGCGACATCATTTCAGCGCCCGCGCCTGGCTCAGACTGCTGCAATGGCACACGCCGTCGTCGGCGTGGCGCTCGAAGGGCGTAGTGGCTCTGTTCTTCGTCTACTCAAACAGCATTTCGGTTGAACGCCATGGTGTGTGCCGGAGAAGGGTCTAATTTGGACGGTCATTCCTTCATTCACATCTCGAAGACTGAGACCAACAAGATCTGTAGACATGTGTAGAGCGAAGCATCGAGATGAAGCTCCTTCTTGACAATGGCGATGAGTACGGGGGTGGACACAGCGCCCAGATCTGCGTCTTCACCGTGTTCTCGCTCGTGCCCAGGAATCGCTTGATACGCAGATGCTGCTTGATCCATTTGAAGAACAGCTCGACCTGCCAACGGCTCTTGTAGAGCGCGGCGATCGTCAGGGCTGGCAGGCTGGTGTTGTGTTGGACATCCTGCCCGTGGAGGCGGGTGCTTTCTACGTGATGGGTCGCGGCTACGTCAATGATTCTCCCGAAGGTCTTCAATGGCACGAACTCCATCACCTGTGCGAAAAGCGTCTTGCCCACGTTCATGCGTCAACACCCCGGGTCAATCAAACCCGCGAGCATTGCAAAACGGCAATCCGAAATTCAAATCGTGGACACCCATGAATCTCTCGAAACCCGCGTCAGCATTGGCTTTGCGGCCGACTGGCACCAAATAAACCGGACACTACTGAAAGCATCCATGCACTCCGAACAATTCCCCTCCGACGAGACGACGCTGCCGGCGCACCTGCGTTCCAAGCTGCCCACCTTCGACACCGAGCGCTTCCTGATCGTGCCGCTAAATCCGGCCCAGGTGCGTGAGCTGGCCGAGGGGCTGTTGCAGGACGAACGTCTCGCCGAGTACGTGACGTGGATGGAGGACAAGTCGCGCGACGGAGCGCTGCGCGAAGCGTTCCTCCTCGAGATGCAATGCGCCGCCGGTACTACCTTGGCCTGGGGAATCGTCGAGCGCGAGAGCTCGTTGTTCATTGGCGCTTTGCTGGCACGACCGTCGATCGAAGGGCTCGACCTTGAAGTGCTGTGCACGCCGGACCTATGGCACCAAGGTGTTGCCGAAGAAGCTGCGGGGCCGGCGGCCGACTGGCTCGAGGAACACTGCGAAATCGAGATGATGACCCCGAACTGAACGCCGCCGGGCGGCGCGCTTGGCTTGCACAAGTCCGTTCCTGGGCTCTGCGGTTGTCCAGCATGCCGCGCACGACGGCATCGAGGTGGGTCTTGAGCGTGGTGGCAAGGTTCTTGAAGAAGACTGGGCGATGGGAGATCCTGGTCGGCCCCCAAGGAAACGATGTCACGAAACGACTGGCGTCGCCCGCTGCTCTGACCTACAGTGGCCATTCGCCACCACGAGGAGCCACGACATGCCAATTCGTATCGCATCGTTAACCCAGCGGATCTCGGCAAACGGTCAGGCGCTGCATCGCGCGATGCAGCGCCGGGTAGAAACGCGCGGGGCGGACCACGACCCGTCCGAGGACGAGCAGGCCCTGATCGAGCAGCGCCGGCTGCTCAAAGAGGAGCGCGACAAGCGCGAGGCAAAGGCATTGCTGCCCAAGCCGAGCGCCGCCGACCGTCTGGTGCGAACGCATCACCCCGAGGCCAAGGACAAGCCGAAGCTCAAGAAGGAACGCCCGCAAGCGAAGGCCTCCACGCAGTCCAAGGACCACAAGTCACGCGCCGAAAAGCATGCGGCCAAGGCGGCGGCCCTCGACGCCGCGCGCAAGTCGTCAAAGAAACCGGCGAAGTGAGGCTGATCGATCGAGCTTCGACGACAACCAGGGCTTGACGATATGGTGGTCAGCCTCACCCAGTCGTCCGGGTGGTGCCTGTCCAGCGCTTTCATCAGCAGCCCATGACCGATGTTGTCGAAGAGTCCCACGATGTCGCGCGCCCGCCCAGCGCCCCCAAAACGGGAAATTATTACGGGCCATGTCCTAAGCGTTGGTCAGGCACCTCGATGTTGCTTCAGGCGGCAAAGCGCTCGTGAGGACGTGCGAGGTAGAACCATTCCTGGCCCGGCTCGGCGGCAGGATTGGGAAAGACGATGCGACCATCGGATTCAGCCAGCAGCGCCGTGCCGTCATGGCGGATGCCGATGAGCTCCCCGGCACGCACCGTATCGAAGCTCGCCCAATCATGACTGAAGCGGTCGTCGGCGTGGTCCCTGTCGATCACCTGAAACAACCGCAGCCCCTCCACATCGGTGGCCGGTAACGGTTCGGGCGCGTCGATCAGGCGCAGGTGGGCCAGCGTATTCAGAATTGCCCGGTACGCAACTTCCGGGGCTCGCGGGTCCTCGTGTTGTCCGCATTCGAGCGTAAAGCCCCAGCCGCCAACGCGCCTCATGTACTCGGTGGTGCCAACGCCATAGTCGGCATCCAGGTCCAGCGCCACATCGCCTTCGCTCGCATGTCGAGCGCGTCGGCGCTCTACACCAGACGCATAGGTGCCGAGCCAACCGTCGACGATGCGGCGAACGCCCAGTCGCACGGCAAGCGCCTCCTCGCGTGCGGCATGGCCAAAAGGTTCCAGCGCGCCGGAATTGTCTTCGGGGCCCACCATCACGAACGGCGCTCCGGCGGTGTGAAAGGAGTGCAAGTCCAGCAGCACCTCGTGTCGCGCCAGCAGCGGACACAGCCAGTTTGCCACGTGGTCTTCGAACTCGCGCGGATCATCGGTAGGGACCAGCTTGCGGTTGAGGTTGCGGTCGCCCTGCCGCTGCTGCCGCTCGTAAGCCAGCGGATTTGTCACCGGCACGAAGGTAGCCTCGCCGGTGGCGATCTCCAGCCGCCCTTTTGCGATGTCATCGAGCACGCGACGGATGGCCACGGTGCCGCAGGTTTCGTTGCCATGCACCGCGCCCGTCACGATCAGCCGCGTGCCGGGCGCCGCCGCGGCAAAGTGAATGGATTCGAAGGCGCGCATCGTCAGAGGCTGAGGGTATTTCGAGCGAGTCCGGGCAGCACGTCAGAAGGCGGCTGATCTATGCGCAATGAGCAGCCATGGCCCGGACGACGGCAAGCATTTGCAACGACGAGCAGGGGTCCTTTGACGTGATGAGCGGGCATGATCGAAATTCTCTCAGGCTCTCAGCATCTCAGTCCACGCGAGTGAAATGCTGCCGTACATGCTTGCGGTCCAGCATGTCGAAATGCCACCACTCGTTCTCGATGCCGTTGAAACCCCCGGCTGCCATCGCATTGCGCAGCAGCTGACGGTGACGCACGTGAGCCGAAGTCAGCACGCCCTTGGCCAGGTGCACCGCTTCCAGCCGGGGGTGAGACACCTCGGTCATCTCGTCGAAGCCGCTGCCCATGTCGAGCTCGCGGCCCTGGGGGTCGACCAGCGGGACATCCAGGGCCATGCCGAAGGAGTGGATGGACCCAAGCGCGGGATCAGCCACGTACTGGCGCAGCCCGGTTCCGTCGAGGTGCTCCCACAACTGAACCTGCACGCGATGTGGACGCAGCGCGTCCAGCACGAGCACCCGATGGCCTGGGGCCTCGACCTGAAGGCGGGCAGTTGCCTGCTCCAGTCCTTCTGCCGCCAGCCGGTGAAGCCAGGCGCAATCCAATGCGCCGTAGAGATCGCGCCCGACGAAGTTGCGCAGGCCGGCATAGCGCAGGTCGACCGCAGGGCCGGAGACCGACGACAGGGGACGGAAGGCCGGGTTGGAAGCGATGTCCTCGCAGCGCATCAGGAGATGAGTGAAATGGCGATGTGACCGAGGATAACCGCCACGCCTGCCCCCCCGGTCGGGCTGAGGTATCGCCAGCAATTCTCAGTTTGCCCAACGTACCGACAATACGACCTTTTGAAGAGGAAGCGAGGGGCCAATCATCGTTGACGCAAGTGGTCAAACCGAGCCGATT
>JAJKJU010000131.1 GCA_021153565.1 Rhizobacter sp. | reverse complement strand
GTTCTTGAAGTAGCGTCTTGGCCGGACGCCGTATCGGAGGGGGATCAGCGTGCGTACAAGGCTGCGAGTGGTCGCATGGATGTTGTTCGCGGCGGGCACCGCCGGCGCGCACGAAATCGAGGACTGGAACCTCAAGCTCCAGTCGACCTACGTCTGGCAGGCCAAGCCTGCCTTTACCTCGCCCTACGAGGGTGAACACAGCCTCAAGGGCGCGCGCGAGAAGAGCTACTCGTTCACAGCCACGGCGGCCTTCGGTCTGCGCCTCGGAGCGAACACTGAACTCTATGTCGACCCCGAGCTCGCCCAAGGCGTGCCGCTGTCAGGACTCGTCGGCCTGGCCGGCTTCACCAACGGCGAAATGGCGCGCACGTCCGGCGCCAATCCGACGCTGTATCGCGCACGCCTGTTTGCGCGCCACGTCATCGCGATCGGCGACGGGACCGAAGACATCGAGCCGGCCATGAACCAGCTGGGCAGCAGGTATACCAAGCGCCGCGTCACGCTGACCGCCGGCAATGTGTCGATCCTCGACCTCTTCGACGCGAACCAGTTCAACCACGATCCGCGCACGCAGTTCATGAACTGGACCGTGATGACGCATGGCGCCTACGACTTCGCCGCCGACGCGCGCGGCTACACCTGGGGTGTGGCGGCCGAGGTCCAGGGCGACCGCTGGGCCTTGCGCGCCGGGCGCTTCATCCAACCAAAGGAGCCCAACCAACTGCCGCTGGACTCGCGCATCTTGCGTCATTACGGCGACCAGGTGGAGGTCCAGCGCGACTATGAGCTCGGGCCCGACAAGCCGGGCACGGTGCGGGTGCTGGCCTATCGCAATCGCGCCCCGATGTCGCGCTACGACGATGCGCTGGCACTCGCAGAGACGACGAGTTTGGTGCCGTCGCTCGATGCCGTGCGGACCGCCGAGCGCGACAAGGTCGGTCTCGGCATCAACGTCGAGCAGACATTCACCCGCGACCTTGGAGCCTTCGCGCGTGCGATGTGGGCCGATGGAAAGACCGAGACCTACGCATTCACCGAGGCCGACCGATCGTTCTCGGTCGGCGCCTCTGCAAAGGGCGCGCGATGGGGCCGTGCCGATGACGTGGTCGGTGTGGCGCTCGCCGGCAACATGCTGTCCGGGTCACACCGGCGCGTTCTGGAACTGGGAGGATTGACCTTCTTCCTCGGCGACGGCCGGCTGAACTATGCCAGCGAGCGGATCTTCGAGACCTACTACGCCATGGCCGTGACCAAGGGCGTGACGGTGTCGTTCGACTATCAGCGAATCATCAATCCGGGGTACAACGCCGACCGCGGGCTGGCGTCGTTCTTCGCCTTGCGAGCACACATCGAGAATTGAACGAATGAAGAGCACAGCCCCTCAACTCGCCGTTCGCACCGAGCCTCGGGCTTTCGGCTGGGTCGACGCCATGGTGATGCTGGCCCTGCTGGGCTTGCTGTGGAGCGCACTGCACTTCGGCCGGGGCATGCTGGTGCACTTCGATGCAACGACCGTGCCCCAGGTCGACCCGTCCCCGAGCCAGATCCCGTCCTTCGCCGGCCGCACGCTGCTGCGCATGTGGATCGCGTTCTGCCTCTCGCTGTTCTTCGCCATTGCCACCGGCTACATCGCGGCCAAGAATCAACGGGCACGCGCGTTCATCCTGCCCGCGCTCGACGTGCTGCAGTCGGTGCCGGTGCTGGGCTTCCTGTCCGCGACGGTGACGGCCTTCATGGCGTTGTTTCCGGAAAGCCTGCTGGGCGTCGAGTGCGCGTCGATCTTCGCGATCTTCACGGGCCAAGTCTGGAATATGGCCTTCGGTTTCTATCACTCAATGGTCACCATCCCGACGGACATGCAGGAGGCGGCGTCGACTTATGGCCTGACCCGCTGGCAGCGCTTCCGCACCGTGGAGCTTCCTGCCTCGGCGCACAGCCTGATCTGGAACTCGATGATGTCGTTCGGTGGCGGCTGGTTCTTTGTCGCACAGAGCGAAGCCATCAGCGTGATGAACAAGGACATCAAGCTTCCAGGCTTGGGTTCGTACATGGCGCAGGCCATCGAGCGCGGCGACAACCAGGCGGCGTTTTGGGCCGTCGTTGCGATGCTCGTGCTGATCCTGGCCAGCGACCAGCTGGTCTGGCGGCCGCTGCTGGTCTGGGCCGACAGGTTCAAGATCGAGCTGACCGAATCAGCGATGCCGCCGACCTCATGGGTCTACAACCTGCTGCGCCGTTCCTACGTCTTCACCTGGGCCGCCGAGCGGCTGTGGCAACCCTTGGTGGACAGGGTCCGCACCGCACCCGCGCGGCCGGGACGCGCGCCCCTTGTGACGAGCGCGGTCGGCAAGAAACTGCTGTGGCGCGGCATTGGCGTGCTCATCGCCGTGTGGATCGGGTATCACGTGCTGATCGGTTTGATCGCCGCGGCCCAAGCCCTGCCCGGCGCACTGACCTGGCCGCTCCTGGGCCATATCGTCTGGCTCGGGTTCCTCACGGCGCTGCGAGTGATCGCGATGACCGTGCTCGCCACGCTGATCTGGACGCCCATCGGCGTGTGGATCGGCCTGCAGCCCCGTGTGGCGAGGTTCGCGCAGCCGCTGGCCCAGATCGGAGCGTCGTTCCAGGTGAACATGACCTTTCCGATCGTGGTCGGCTTCTTCGTTGCCAGCCACGTCACGCTGAACTGGGGCAGTATCCTGCTGATCGCGATGGGCACGCAGTGGTACATCCTGTTCAACGTGATCGCCGGGGCCATGGCCATTCCGAACGACCTGAAGGAGGCATCCCGCGTGTACGGGCTGCGCAATTGGAACCTGTGGCGCACGTTGTTCCTGCCGGCGATCTTTCCGTTCTGGGTGACGGGCGCCTGCACCGCCGCGGGCGGTGCGTGGAACGCCAGTATCGTGGCCGAGCTCGCCACCTGGGGCGACACGACGCTGAAGGCCGACGGACTGGGGGCCTACATCGCAGCGGTGACCAAGTCCGGCGACACGCCTCTGATCATCGTCAGCATCGCCGTGATGTCGATCTTCGTCGTCTCGATGAACAAGCTGATCTGGCGTCGCCTGTACGCCTTTGCCGAACGGCGCTTCCGACTGGACTGAAAACATGAATACACCTGCCATCCATGAGCCGGCCCCTCCCGTTGCGCAGCTATGTGCCGTCACCAAGTCGTACACGATCGCGGGCGAGCACGAGCTGAAGGTGCTCGACAACGTCGATCTGGCGGTCAATCAAGGCGAGTTCCTGGCCTTGCTGGGCCAGTCGGGTTCCGGCAAGTCTACCATTCTTCGCTGCCTCACCGGGCTCATCGATCCCAGCGCAGGGCGCGCGCTTGCCAACGGCAAGACGCTCGACGGCGTCAACCCGGATGCATCGGTCGTGTTTCAGACCTTCGCGCTGTACCCCTGGCTCACGGTGGAGCAGAACGTTGCGGTCGGGCTGATGTCGCGCCCTGTGGGTCGAGCGGAGCGCGACGCCGCCGTCGACCGCGCCATCGATCTGATCGGGCTGGGCAACTACCACGAGGCTTACCCGCGGGAGCTGTCGGGCGGCATGCGGCAGCGCGTCGGCATTGCGCGTGCTCTGGTCTCCAAGCCCAAGCTGCTCTGCCTGGACGAGGCCTTCAGCGCGCTGGATGTTCTGACAGCGGAGAACCTGCGCCAGGAGCTGATCAGCCTGTGGCGCAGCCCCGGCAGCGGGCTCAGCTCGGTGTTCATGGTGACTCACAACATCGAGGAGGCAGTGGAGATGGCCACGCGCATCGTGGTTGTGTTTCCCCGTCCAGGTCGCATTGGTCTCGTGCTGGAGAACCCGCTGCCGTACCCGCGCGACACCAAGGCCCCGGAGTTCCAGCGCTTAGTCAGCGTGATCCATGAGTCGATCACGAGGATGACGCTGCCCGACCTCCCGCCGGAAGTGCCAGTGGCCGGCCAGCCGATCTCGCGCGCCCGATCACGCATGGAATCGATCCCGCTCGTGCCTGTGGGACAGATCTTGGGTCTGCTGAGCATCCTGCATGACTCACCGGAGCTGTCGAACATCTACGACATCTCGGACGAAATCGGCAGGGAGTTCGGCGACACGATCGCCATCGTGAAAGCCGCGGAAATCCTCGAGCTGATCGACACGCCAAAGGACGAAGTCCGGTTCACCGAGTTGGGACGCAGGTTCGTGGCGGCAGATCGTTTCGGGCGACGCGCGATCTTCGCCGAACAGGTGTTCAAGCTGCGGATCTTCCACATCATTATTGCGCTGTTGAAGGAGTTCGAAGAGATCGAGGCCGATCGGGTTATCAAGGACATCGCGAGCGCATTGCCCTACGACAACCCCGAGAAGACCTTCGAGACAATGATCGCCTGGGGCCGATACGCCGGCTTGATGGACTGCAACGCGAAGACGAAGATGGTGTTCGTGCCGAAGGAAGAAGAGGCGATTCAGGACACGCAGATGTAGCTGCTGGCGATCATGCTGATCGGCCTGTACCTGCAGACGGTTCGCTGGCGCAGCAGTTCGAGAGTTCGATGGTGGGCGTGTAGTTGATTCGCATCAAGTGCGCGTACCCGCTCGCGATCGACCATGGTCGTCTTCATCCAACGGGCCGCACCTCCATGCAACTTCTCTCACGCCTGTCACCAACGGAGGCGTCGCATAAGGGCGAGCCAGGCCAAACCCAGGAACTGCTCCAGCTCGCCCGACTGTCACCGGAGGACGCCTGCACGTCAGTCGGATCGCCGCTCGCGGGCCTGTCCGGGCAAGAGGCGCAAGTCCGGCTGAAGCGATACGGCGCCAACGTTGTCACGCGCGAACAGCGACCCTCCATCGCCAAGGAGCTGTGGGGGCGTGCCTACAACCCGCTGAACGGGCTGCTGATAACGCTCGCCGGCGTGTCGTATGCGGTGGGCGACGTGAGGGCGGCCGTGGTCATTCTCGTGATGGTGCTGTTGGCCATCGGCACCTCCTTTGTTCAAGAGCACCGCTCGAACAAGGCGGCAGCGCGCCTGCGCTCGATGGTCAAGACCACCGCCAGCGTTCGGCGGTCCGGGGTTGGCAAGCAAGGCGAGTTCGCCGAGGTGCCACTCGACACGCTGGTGCCCGGCGATGTCGTCAGTGTGTCGGCCGGGGACATGATCCCTGCCGACCTGCGCTTGCTCGAGGCCAAGGACCTGTTCATCAACCAGTCCGCCATGACCGGGGAGGCTATGCCGATCGAGAAATTCTCGGCACCCAGCGACGTCGCGGGGGGCGATCCGTTCGATCTTCCCAACATGTGCTTCATGGGCGCCAATGTCGTCAGCGGCTACGGCAACGGCCTGGTGGTGCGTACCGGCTCGCGCACCTTCTTCGGCGAGCTCGCAGACCAGATGGCCGAGCGCCGCCCGCCCACGGCCTTCGACAAGGGCGTCAAGCGCTTCACCTGGCTGATGATCCGCTTCATCGTCGTGATGGTGCCCCTGGTCTTCCTGATCAACGGGGTCACCAAGCACGACTGGCTGCAGGCGTTGCTGTTCGCCATGGCGATCGCGGTGGGGCTCACGCCTGAGATGCTGCCGATGATCGTGACAGTGAACCTTGCCAAGGGAGCGTCGGCGATGGCGCGAGTGAAGGTCATCGTCAAGCGCCTGAACGCGATCCAGAACCTCGGGGCGATGGACGTGCTGTGCACCGACAAGACCGGCACGCTGACGCAGGACCGCATCATCCTCAAGCGCCATCTCGACCTGCATGGCAACGAGTCCGACCGCGTCTTGCAGTACGCATGGCTCAACAGCCACTTCCAGTCGGGACTGAAAAACCTGCTCGACGTCGCCGTGCTGGAGCACGCCGAGATGCATCAGGTGCTCGGCATCGACAAGGGCTATGCCAAGGTCGATGAGATCCCGTTCGACTTTGCGCGCCGACGCCTGTCGGTGGTCGTTTCGGTGCCAGACGGCCGACACGTGCTGATCTGCAAAGGCGAGGTCGAAGAGATGTTCGCGGTCTGCCCAAACTATGAATGGGACAGCCAGGTCGGCCCGCTGGACGAGACGCATTTCGCGGCCGCCAAGCAGGAGACGAACGATCTCAACGCCGACGGGTTCCGCGTCGTGGCGGTCGCCTACAAGGAAGTCCCCGAGGTCAAGACGGCCTACTCGGTGGCGGACGAAAGCGGGCTCACGCTGCTGGGCTACATCGCCTTCCTCGACCCGCCGAAGGACAGTGCGCGCGAAGCACTGAAGGCACTGGCGAACAAAGGCGTGACCGTGAAGATCCTCACCGGCGACAACGAGGTGATCACGCGCAAGGTGTGCAAAGAGGTGGGCCTGGATGCGGGCAGCGTGCTGCTGGGCGGCCAGATCGAGACCATGAGCGACGAGGTGCTCGCCGAGGCGGCGGATCGGACCAGCGTGTTCGCCAAGCTCACGCCGGCGCAGAAGGAGCGCGTCGTGCGGCTGCTGCGTGGTCGCAAGCATGTGGTGGGATTCCTGGGCGACGGGATCAACGACAGTCCCGCCTTGAAGGCCGCCGACGTTGGCGTGTCGGTCGACACGGCGGTGGACATCGCCAAGGAGGCGGCCGACATCATCCTGCTCGAGAAGAGTCTGCTCGTACTTCAACAGGGCGTGGTCGAAGGACGGAAGGTCTTCGGCAACATCACGAAGTACATCCGCATGGGCGCCAGCTCCAACTTCGGCAACATGTTCAGCGTGCTCGGCGCCAGCATGTTCCTGCCGTTTCTGCCCATGGCTCCGATCCAGGTGCTGACCAATAACCTGCTCTACGACTTCTCCCAGACGACGATCCCGACCGACAACGTCGACGAGAGCGACGTGCAGAAGCCGCGCCAATGGGACATCGGCAACATCTTCAAGTTCATGGTCACGATCGGGCCGATCAGCTCGCTCTTCGACTACGCCACCTACGCGATGATGCTGTTCGTCTTCGACGCTTGGCATGACCCGTCGTTGTTTCAGACCGGCTGGTTCGTCGAGTCACTGCTCACCCAGACACTGATCATCCACGTCATCCGCACGGCGAAGGTCCCGTTCATTCAGAGCCGCGCGAGCGCAGCGCTGATGACGACGACGGCGATCATCTGCCTTATCGGCATCGTGCTGCCCTATACGCGTGTAGGCCACATCCTTGGATTTCGGCCGCTGCCGTGGGCCTACTGGCCACTTCTGGCGGCGATGCTGGCCGTCTATGCCGTGTTGACCCAATGGGCAAAGATGCACTTCGTTCGACGCTGGGGCATGTGAGATCGCCCTTGCGTGTCCGCCTTTGACTGCACAGCCTCCCGGAAGGGCCGGGGATGCCGTGCGGTCCTTGACTGGCCCGTGGAGTTCTCGTGGAAGCATTCCTGATATCGACTGGCGTGGTCGCCCTCGGCGAAATGGGAGACAAGACGCAACTGCTGGCATTCATGCTTGCTGCAACGTTCAAGCGACCCGTACCCATCATCCTGGGCATCCTGACCGCCACGCTCGTCAACCACTCATTGGCGGGGGCAGTGGGCACGTGGGTCGCGGCTCAACTCGGCCCAGACATGCTGCGCTGGGTCATCGGGATGTCTTTCATCGCGATGGCGGCCTGGATGCTCGTTCCCGACAAGGCCGACGATGAGGTCGCCGGTGGAAGGCAGCGATTCGGGGTATTCGGAACCACGGTCCTCACGTTCTTCTTGGCCGAGATGGGCGACAAGACGCAAATCGCAACCGTCGCGTTGGCCGCTCGCTACCATGATCTTGTCCCGGTCGTGGCCGGCACCACCCTCGGCATGATGCTGGCCGACGTTCCTGCGGTCTTTCTGGGTGACACCATCGCGAAGAAGGTCTCGATGGCGGTGATCCACGGAATCACCGCGTCGGTGTTCGTGCTGCTGGGCGTGCTGACGCTATTCAATGTCGGAAAGTTGTTTTAGACCCAGTCGCGTCTACTTCTGAAGGCATCTGGTAAACGGGGTGGTAGACACAGACGGTCAGCGAGGTCGGAATCGGCAGCAGGGCGGAAGCACATGGCCTCTTCGAAACGAAACTCAAGGCCGCGGGATTTTCTGATATTCGGGCTTACAACCCTAATTTGCGCGCTGGTATCCAGGTCTCGCTGCCAACGATTCGGACCTCCGGCTGGGCGCCGGACCCCAGACTTTCGATCGCTTTCCCGGAATTGCAGGTCGCGCTACGGCTGCGCGCCTCGCGGCGCCGCGCGCATCAGGCGTTCGACCTCCTCAGGGCTGAGCGCCGCGGCCGTCGCGGACGCCCGGTCCAAGACGTGCACCAACCACGGTTGCGCGAGCACCAGCGCAAGCACCCCGGCCAGCGCGAGGAGATAGGGCGCCAGGGCGCGCAAGAGCGCTCGCATGGCGGGATGCGGCTTGATGCGTGCGCTGCTCATCATCACCGCGTAGCCCAGCGGCGGCAGCGCAACGCTAAGTTGCAGCGCCAGCAGCGACAGCACGGCGACCCACAGCGCGTCATCCACGCGCGCGAGCACCGGCGGCATGAGGATAGGCACGACGACGAAGATCATCTCGAACGCATCGAGCACCAGGGCGCACAGCAGCAGCACCACGAGTGCGGTCGCCACGGCCGCGCCAGCGCCGCCCGGCAGATGTGCAAACAACGCCTGGACCCAGCGGTCGGTACCCAGCACGCGCAACACCAACGTGAACGTTGTCGCTGCGACGAACAATGCGAACAGGCTGCCCGTGACATCGAGCGCATCGTGCAGCGCGGCCTTCAGGCCTGCCGCGCTGAGCTGGCCGCTGACGCTCGCGCCCGCGAGCAGCAGGACGCCGCCGGTCGCGGCGGCCTCGACGGCGTAGAACAGCCCGAGCGCCACGCCGCCCAGCAGCGCGACGAGGATGGCCACGGTGAGCAGGGCGAGCGCGATGTCGCGACGTGTCAGCGGTGCAGCGGGCTCGTGACTGTCCGCGGCGTGCCGCGCCTGCCACGCCGCGATACAGCCGACGATGAGGAGGATTAGCGCTGCCGGCGGCAGCACGCCATGCAGCAAGTCCTGGGTGTTCAGGATGCGCGCGTTGCCGCCGGACATGCTCAGGGCCTCCGTGTGCGCGCGCATCATCGCGTCGCCCAGCAGCAGCAACACGATCGACGGGGGTACCAGCACACCGAGGGTGCTGGCCACGGTGATCAGCGCCGTGGTCTCGGCTGTGCCGGCTCCGCGCTCGCGAAGGCGCGGCGCGACGACCCGCGACAACATCGCAACACTGGCGCCCACCGAGCCGTTCATCGGCGCGAGCAAGGCGCTCAAGCCCACCGCCGACACGCGCGGCGCGGCAGCACCGCGCGGCCCGAGCCGACATCCGCAGCGATAGAGCAGCTCGGCCAACGGCAGCCGGTCGAGCAACGCGCCGACGAGCACGAACAGCGGCACGGCTTGCAGCAAGTCATGTTCGAGCAGACCGATCATGCGGGCCGGCAGCGCGCCGAGCAGCGCAACCGGCACGCTGCCGCTGATCACACCGACGACAGCACCCAGTGCCGAGGCGAAGATCAGGACCACGAAGATGGGTTGCCCCGTGAGGGTAACAATCACCGCCACCACGCCGAGCAACGCAAGACCGAACTGCGGCATCACTCGCCTCTGCGGCAGAGGCGGGCCAGATCGATCAGCGCCTGCACGAACACCGCGCCGGCCAGCAACCACAGCGAGAGTTTCACGACGAAGTAGCCGGGATTGAAGCTTTCGGGAAAGGCCTCGCGCTGCAGCAGCGACTGCCACACCTGTGCGCCGGAGCTGACCAACACGAAGGCGCTCCATGGCAGGAGCGCCAACAACAAGCCCGCAGCATGCAGCGCCTTGTGCCAGCGCTGCGCCCAGCGCGACGCGAGCGGGCGTGGCGCGAGGTGACTGCCGCGCCGCGTGGCGTCGGTGACCGACATGGACACGTACAACGCGAAAAGGCACTGCGCCAGGTCGTTGGCCTGGCGCGAGTAGGCGTGCACGAGATCGCGCAGCGGCCACTGCAGGAAGAGCAGCATTGCCAACGGAAGCGCGAGCCAGCGCGCGGCCGCGATCAGGCGCCCGCTTGCGCGGTCCAGGCGATCGACGATGCGCAGTAGGGTGTTCATCGAGCACGCGACTGTACCGTGGGCGCAGTCGCCTTTCGGCCCCGCAGGGCTTGAGTTCCAAACAGAATGAAACACAGCACTAGCGCGCAAAGAGCTTGCGCTCTGTTTCCTTGATCGAGTCCGCCTGGTAGTACGGCGCCCACCATTTCTCCGTGTCGGTCTTCAGTCTTAGCGGCTGATGCTTCTGCCCTGCACTCTTGAGCGCAGCAGCGAAGGCGTAGTGGTCGACCAGGCGAATGCCTTCGATCGCGAAGGCCGTGGCGATTCCCCGGTCATAGATGGCGATCAGGTTGTCCCCGTTGGCCTCCTCGCCCCCTTCAGCGAGGTTGGACGAACCACAGAAGACGCACGGGTCGTCGCCATTGAAGTCGACGATGACGAACTTGTGATGCACGACGTGCGCCGCGCCCCCCGTGACCTGCAATTCCGTGGAGAACGGCGGCGGATACGACGCGGGGTTTGCCTTCGAGAAGACGAGCTCGCCGCCCTTGGTGGTGGGCGTGTATATCGTCGTTCCATCGATGGTGACGAAGTCGGGCGCCGGGCTGTCCGAAATGCCGTACGAGAAGATCTCCTTCTTCTCGTGCAACATCTTGAGCGCCGAGAGCACCTCGCCCTTCCCGTCCAGATCCATCACCGCAAAGCTCACCGAACTCCGCGCGGCTTTAACCGCCTCGAGCAGCGGGGTCAGCGAAAACGTCGGATGCTTGTGCGGCGCGTAAGACACGGCCACCTTGGGCATGCCCGCTTCCGTGAATGTCACGGCCGCCTTGGCCACGTCATCGTCCTGGAAGGACTTGTGGTCGAGGTCTCCATCGAACGCGACATCGAACACCTTTGAGTACTGGGCCGCGATCACGGGATCGTTGACGACCACGATGTGGTTTGCGTTCACGTAGATGCCCGTGACGGAGAAGTTCGTCGAGCCAGTGAGCACCTTCACCGGCTTGCCGCTGACCTTCTTGATGAGCACCTTGTTGTGCTGGAATCGGCCGAATTTGCCGCGCTTACCCGTGGCACCGCCAGCCACGATGGCGGCATAGGCCTTTCCTGCCACGGAATCGTCGACGTGCGTTGCGCTATCGGGCGGGAAGTCCAGCCACCAGAACTTCTGGAACGGATTTGCGGGACCACATTAGCTGAGAACAGCGGTGCGCTCGGGCCTACATTAAGGGAGAACGAGCCCACATTTGAGAACAGCCCGATTACATCGGCCAGGACCAACATTGAGTGAGAACGCAACATCGCCACGCCTGCGCGAGAGCGAGTCGGGAATCTCAGCGACGATCGCCTACGACCTGAAAAGACAAATGAACGCGTCGGCGTGAAGGGCCGCTCTGGACCGTACAGCGTTCCAACGATTGAGTCCGCAGGCCGGCAGGGCCCGGCCTGCAGCGGTCGTTGACTAGCGGCTGCAGTAGGGAAGGCCAAAGTGCCGATTGCTCCGTGATTGGGGACCTGCCATCGGGAATCAACTCAAGGCCCATTCGCGCTCGTGAAGGGTTCAGCATTGCGCGATCGCGTCTTGCCGTCACCGGGGTCACACGGACGCAGCCCGACGTAGAGCGCTGAACGACAGCAGCAGCGGCATGCCGGCCGCGAAGAGCAAGCACGCCACCGTGGACGTGATCGGGTAGCGCGCTCCGACGCCCCATGCGCCCGCGGCTCACACCAGAATGCCTGCCGCGAGCCACCCGTCATTGACGAAAAGCCCCAGCAGTTCCGCGACTACACCCTGTATCGGGCCCGGCGGCGTCGCCTGGCCTGTCGCCAGCTTGCCGTGTTTCGGCTCTGCCCCGCGACGCACGCGTTGGCAGACCTTTGCCCCAGTATCCATGTGGGTTTGCCGGATGGTGCCTTGCGTCACCGTGATTAGCGACGACGCGGGCGAGTTCGACAAGGCCGTCCAGGGCAGTCAGCTCGCTCGAGGCCGGATCCCACAGCGGCGCGTTTGTTCGCCATGCACCGGCGCCGGTCGCGCTTAGAACTCGGCGGGCGCCGGTGAAACCAGGATCACTTGCGGCCGGAGTCCTTCAGGACTTCCTTGGCGTCGCCGACGTTCTTCTGCACCTTGCCTTCGACCTGCTTGGCAAGACCTTTGGCTTGCTGCTCAGTACTGCCGATTGCTTCGCCGGTCTTTTCTTGCACCTTCCCAGCGGCGTCCTTTACGGAGCCCTTGACTTGATCCTTGTTCATCATTCACCTCGAGTCGTGTTGAGAATATGGGTGACTAAAAGCTCACCCGACGGAACGTCTAGGGTACCCAGAAGCTACGTGCCCCTCCGGTGAGCTTGCTTGAATTCTGCTGAGGTGGTCGGCAATGACGAGATAGTTGGCCTGTACCCCCCTTGCGTTCCGGAAGCATCATTGCTACGCTTGCGAGAATGCACAAGACGAAGACGTTGAGCTACCGACACCGGGTGATCACCGACGAGGATCTCGTCTTCATTCGCAATCTCATCGCCGAACATCCTGGCGCGAGCCGGCGGAGACTGTCGGAGAAGCTGTGCGAGGCATGGAACTGGGTGCAGGCCAACGGCGCGCTGCGCTCCATGGTGTGTCGTGGGCTGATGCTGATGCTGCATCGCCAGGGCCTGATCGAACTGCCGCCGGTGCGTCAGGTGTCGCGCAATCCGCTGGTGGATCGCGACCAACCTGGGCTGGTAAACGTGGATGAGGCGCCGCTGCAGACGAGCCTGGCCGAGCTCGGGCTGCTGGAAGTGCGTCAGGTCCGGCGCACGCCCGAGGAGGCGTTGTTCAATAGCCTGCTCGAACGCCACCACTACTTGGGCTACGTGCAACCGGTGGGCGAGCACCTGAAGTACCTGGTCTACGCGCAGGACCGACCGGTGGCCTGCGTGGCATGGTGCTCGGCGCCGCGACATCTGGGCAGCCGCGACCGGCACATCGGCTGGAGTGCACAGGCGCGGCTGGCCAACATCCGGCTGCTTGCATACAACACGCGGTTCCTGATCCTGCCGTGGGTGGCGGTGCCGCACCTGGCCTCGCACATCCTGGGGCGCATGGCGCGAATGCTGTCGACCGATTGGCAGCGCATGTACGGGCACCCGATCTACTTTGTCGAGACCTTCGTCGACCCGCAGCGCTTTCGCGGCACGTGCTACCGGGCGGCCAACTGGATCGTCCTGGGAGAGACGACGGGGCGTGGCAAGGATGCGCCAACGCGCCAAGCGAACCGCTCGATCAAGCAGGTGCTGGGCTATCCCCTGGTCAAGGACTTCCGGCAGCGACTGTCGAAGTTGGACTCGCCGGTGGAACTGCCCGTTGCTGCATGAAGCCGCCCGTGATCGTCAACGCCACCCAGGCCGAGTTGGACGAACTCCTGGCCAAGGCCCGGCCGACGTTCACGCCTGAGCAATACCACCTGCTCGAAGGTGTCCTCGGCACCTTCATTCACGTGATGCAGGCGCTGCAGAACACGCGGACTTCGCTCAAGCGCTTTCGCAAAATGCTGTTCGGTGCGCGCACGGAGAGCAAAGCCAACGTGCTCGGGAATCTCGGCGCCGATGCAGATGTCGTCGCCACCGACACCGCGAGCGACGCCACCGGCGCAGCAGTAGTGGCTGCAACGACATCGACCGATACCTCTCACGATGACCCGCCGTCGAAGGCCAAACCAGCCAAGCCCGGTCACGGCCGCAACGGCGCCGAGGCCTATCGCAACGCCCCGGTCGTCGAGGTCGCGCTGCCCGATTCGCTCGCCGGCCAAGCGTGCCCGGACTGCGATACGGGCCGTGTCTATGCATGGCCGCCCAGGACTATCGTCAAGGTGACCGGCCAGCCCCCGCTGGGGGCCACGGTTTACAAGCTGCAGCAGCTGCGATGCCGTATCTGCGACGCACTCTTCACCGCCCCCATGCCTGAGGGCCTGGGCGAGACGCCGAAGTACGACGAGAGTTGTGCGAGCGTCCTGGCCGTGCTGCGCTACGGCAGCGGCATGCCGTTCTTCCGCCTCGAAAGCCTGCAGGACAGCCTGGGCATCCCGCTGCCCGATGCCACGCAGTGGGACATCGTGGTCCGTGCGGTGCCGGGGCCGCAGGCCGCCTTCGAGGAACTGACCCGCCAGGCGGCGCAGGCCGAACTGCTGCACAACGACGACACCCCGGCGCGCATCCTGAGTCTCATCAACGAGCGCACCAGGATCGAGGCGGCCGGCAAGGAGCCCGAGTCCAAGGCGATCAACACGTCAGGCATCGTTGCCGTACTGCGGACGCCAGAACGCGAACTCAAGGTGGTGCTGTTCTTCACCGGCCATGCCCACGCCGGGAACAACCTCGCCAAGGTTCTGGCGCAGCGGGCCGAGCAGCTCGGCCCGCCGATGCAGATGTGCGATGCACTCAGCAGCAACATCCCGGGCGAGTTCGCCACCGTGTTGTGCAACTGCCTGGCGCATGGTCGCAGGCTCTTCGTCGACCTGATCGACAACTTCCCCCGCGAATGCCGCCACGTGATCGAGGTCCTCGCCAAGGTCTACGTCAACGACGCGCACTGCCACGACGCGGGCATGTCGCCCGAGCAGCGCCTGGCGTCCCACCAGGCCCACAGCGGCCCGCCCATGCGCGAGCTCAAGAACTGGATGGGCGAGCAACTCGAGCAGCGTCTGGTCGAGCCCAACTCCAGTCTCGGCGGGGCATTGAACTACATGCTCAAGCGCTGGGACGCACTGACGCTCTTCCTGCGCAAGGCCGGCGCCCCCTTGGACAACAACATCGCCGAACGTGCGCTCAAGCGCGCGATACGCCATCGCCGCAATTCGCTGTTCTACAAGACCCTGAAGGGGGCCGCAGTCGGTGACGTTTACATGAGCATCATCCACACCTGCGAGCTCTGCGACGTGAACCCTTTCGAGTACCTGCAGGCGTTGCAACTCCATGCCCAGGACGTGATCGCCAGGCCGGCCTTGTGGCTGCCATGGAACTACCACGAGCAACTACTCCCTCGGCTGGCCCTCGCGGCTTGAGCCGTGAGGGCCGACGCTACGCCGCCAGACTCAGCGGGCGCCATGCCGGCGCCGCGTGAGCGCGCGCCGGGTCCCCGCCCATGAGCAGCAGCTGCAATTCGCACGCTTCGAGCGTGCGGGCCGGCGTTGCGCCGTCGGGCCAGAACGGGAAGCGCCCACTCGACAGACGTTTGCAGCATAACCAGAAGCCTTGCCCGTCATACACGAGGATCTTGATTGCCGTGCGTGCGCGGTTGCCGAAGACGAACATCGCCCCGCTGAACGGATCGGCATCAAGGTGCCGTCTGCACACACCCGCCAGGCCATCGATTCCGGCCCGGAAGTCGATCGGCTCGACCGCCACCAGGATGCGCATGTGCGGCGTGACCTGGATCATGCCGCGCTCCAGAAGCCGCTGCACAGGTGGGCCAGACCGGCAAGGCCCTGGCCGTTGAGCTCGACGCGCATCTTCACGCCCCGCGCGTTCTCCAGCTCGATCACGCATTCGCGCACGACGATCGTTGCAGCCGGGGCCGGTGCGGCAAACAGCTCCACAAATTTGGTTTCGGCCATGCTGGCTTGCGCCTGGCCAGCGGCGCCCTCCATGCGTCTACTCAGACCGCCAATGTCCAGGCGCAGCTTGTTCGCAATCCGCGGCACACCGTGCTTCCTGGCCATACCCACCGCGGCCTCCCACAACTGCGGCGGAATGTGTTCGCCTCTCCTGCGGCTCTCACGCCATTGTCTAAAACGCCGATCGAGCCCGTCCAGACTCTCGCCAGCCTCCACCTCTTTCTCGCCTTTCGCCTTCTCGCCCATCAGCCATGCTCCTCATCGCGTTGATCTGGCGGACGAAGTTACCAAGGGCGCGGCGGGATTTCATGCAAGCTTGCCGGAAGGACACGACGGAACGTCTAGGGTACCCAGAAGCTACACGTCTCAGGAATAGTCCCGCGCCGCGGGGTCGTGTCGGTCAGGTCCTACGCGCGAAAGGTCCTGCATTGGCCCGGCGCCCGCGGCGTCGTTGCATGGTCGTGACAACCAAGGATTTCCGTGTCTGAATCCACGCATTCCAGTCGATTAGCGCCGCACCGCGTCCAGCACGTAAGTCGATCTCGAGGTGAGGCCTATTCGGGAATGGGTCGTGGGCGCCGCGATGCGTCACCGTCGCGACGACTTCGGCGCGGCGGCGCAGGCAGTGTGCTTTTCATGGGTGAAGTGCGGGCGGCGAGTGCCGAAACCGCCCCGCGAATCAACGGAGCGCTCGACCGGAGGGCACTGGCGCGCCTGCAGAACGGGCACTCCCTGTCACAGCCGTCCCATCAGCAGCAGCACGAGGATGACAACGACCACCAACCCCAACACGCCACTGGGCGCGTAGCCCCAACTCCTGCTGTGCGGCCAGGTCGGAATGGCGCCGAGCAGCATCAAGACCAGAACGATCAACAGTATGGTTCCCAAGCTCATGGGCTTCTCCTCGAAGTGGAGCGTGTGTTCAGCATAGAGCACTAGCAGAGGCTCTGTCGCAATAAGGGCGTCTGGCCAAGCGAAGCCCGGCAGCGCATTCGAAGATTAGAAAGCGAGGGAGTAGAGCTAGTCCGGTCGACAAGCCCGGCCGCTTGAGCGAGGATCTTTTGTTCGCGATCGTCCGAACCGAGTTCGCCCACGGTTTGAGCGCGAAGGCCGCCAGCCAGCCGCTTCAAGAGCGTCGCCCCCAACGATAGCTACAAGTACGCCGACTACAACGACTTGGTCGTTGGCTTCAAGGCTTCGGTCGTTCCCGAGCCGGAGACTTATGCCCTCCTGTTGGCCGGACTTGGCATCATGGGCTTCATCGCCCGTCGCCGCCGCGCCAGCTGAGCGACCGTCTCGATCAATTTTCCGAGGGCCGACCTGTGGGTCGGCCTCTTTTTGCAGCGTCCTTCAGTCGCCGGCTACGCGCAACTGAGGCTCTGTCGTAGTCCAGCAGGTGGCGTGTTGACATCAGGCGGAAGTGCGGCTGGCGGGATTGCACACGTGGCGCGCGAGACGGTGGCCCAGTGCGCGCGGTGCAAGCAGCACCAGCAGCGCCCACAGCGACAGTCCCACGCACTTTGCGGCGCCGTATTCCCGCCGCAGCCAGATCGACTTCAGCAGCTGGGCGAGTACGTCGCCACTGCCGATCACTGCCGCGAGATAAGGCTTCGCGAGCACGCCCATCGCGAAGGTCGACTTCTGCACCGAGAAATCGAGCAGGCGCAGCGGGTAGACGACCGCGCCGCCAGTCCTTTGCGCGACCAAGGCGCGCAGCCGCACATAGCGCGACTCGACCTTGGTGGCTTCGTTGTTGCCGAGGGCCGCATTGCCGAAGACCATCGCATCGGCGCTCGATGTGCCCTGACTGTGCAGCCGGTAGTGCCCGAGTGGCGCTTCGCACGAGGCCACGCTGCCGAAGGCCGCCGCGCCGTAGATGGTGAAGAAATCGGCGCCCACGCGGTCCGCCAGGTCCACCGGCAACGGAAACAGGCGCGCGAGCACGCTGCGGCGGTACGCGTTGCCCGAGCCGGGCGCGGACGCGTACAGCAAGCCATGTCGCACCAGCGGCGCCAGCACGTCGCCACAGGCCAGCATGTGCGGCACGCAGCCACCGATCGCGCGCCCGTCGGCGTCGACCATGCGCAGGCGGAAGTGGACCTTGGCAACGCCCTCGTCGAACAATGGCGCTACGGTGGCCGCAGCCTGCGGCTCGAGCGCGTCGTCGGCGTCGAGGAAGATCACCACGTCGCCGGTGCAGGCCGCGAAGCCGCGGTTGTAGGCCGCGAGCTGGCCACCATTGGCCTGCAGCACTACCTCGACGCGCGGGTCAGCGTCGGCCAGCAGGCGGCGCGAATCGTCGGTCGAGCCGTCGTCCACCACGACCACCTGACACGGCACCGTTTGTGCCAACGCGGACGCGATCGCCTCGCCGAGGAAGCCGGCGTAGTTGTAGTTGCAAATGACGATCGAGACGCTGGGGGCCATGCTGATGGGACTGCTCGCTACGGTAGGGGCCGATCGGACGCAGGCCCACTGCGTACCCTTGCTGTGCGCCGTTCCCGCCCGATCACTTAAGCAATCGGAGGACCATCGTTGCTGGAGCGCAGTGTACGAACTCGGGCCCCTGCCAACAAACAAACCGTTTGCCCGCTCCTCTTCATGCGCTTGCCGCTGCGCAGCGCCGGCAGTGGGTCTGGCCTGCGAGCCATCCTGTCACCTGCTTCGAGACCAACGCGGAGAGGAGTCGACCTTCAACGAGCGTGAGGCCCAGTTGGGAAAGACTGCGATCGCGCAGTGCGACCACGGCCACAATCGTCGCGCCATCACGCTTGGCGTCGATGTCGTCATCCGTGCCTTGATGATTAACTTCATGGACGCCTCCGGCCGTTGAGATGCCGATCAGCGTACCGCAGTCGAACCGACTCAACGTGTCTGCAGTTCGGCCCAGGGGGCCTCCCCAACTTTTGCACGATGTCCTGGCCGTGGTGCTCACTCCACCTGTGATCGCAAGGGAAGCCTTTCGGCTCTACAAGGCGCAGCCGCAGGCACCACGGGGATGCGAGCGGACTCCCTGCACGTCCTTGGCCCAGGCCGGCTCGGCGCGGCTCTGAGCTTTCTAGCGGGGCTTGTGGCACTGCGTTGGCTGTTGCGTTGGTTGGAGCAGGGACGTTGGCACAGTACTTCTTCGGCTGCTATTGGTTGGTATCTTCGCAGGTCGTGCTCGAAACAGGCTGATCGTAACTCATCACCGCCAGTTGACCCCAACGGACCGCGCCGTTGGTGTGCTCCGATGGCGCATCCTCGAGCCGCGCGACGCCGGGCATGCCGCATCTGACGATGCGTGTTGAAATCGGGTGCCACGTAAGGGCCTGAAGATGCATGAAAGTACGGTTGTGAATCCGACCAAGTTGGTCGTCCTGGGCGTCTCTATGCTCGTAGGTTTGTTGGCATGGTCGGACGACTTCATCACGTTGCAAGGTGAGCGCATCGTGTATACGGTCGAGTGTCGGCATGGCGATTGGCAGGGCAAGCGCTGCAGCGGCCAACTTGTCGCCTCAGAGCGGTTCGGGTTCAAGACGGTGAAGGCGCGCCGCGAGGTTCTCTTCTGGACCGTTGGCGTCGATGAGACATCCGGCAAGTTCACAGACTGCCTGATCGAGGACGGGCGCAACTGGACCTGTGCACCCACCGCAGAC
>JAJKJU010000130.1 GCA_021153565.1 Rhizobacter sp. | reverse complement strand
TGAGGCGCACGCGTTGTCGCACCGGTGGTGCCTGCTGGTCGAAGCGTCGGGCTCGGCGGCTGGGGGCTGCTTTGTTCCAGGTGACTGGGAGAACTGGATGCACTGGGAAACCGGGGAAGCATACTGGGTCACTCTGGCTACGGGTGGGTGCGCTGCTCCAGCGCAGATTGATCACCTTGATCGGGCGGAGCGACGGCTGAAGACGGCCAAGTACGCATGGTAGCGATCGACCGGTCTCGCACAACGGGCGAGAGCGAAGCGGTGTGCATGCAAGCGAAAGGGGCCGGGTGGCGTATTTGTTTGCCCCCCGCTTCTGGCAGTCCGGAACGAGCCTGCCCCGCGCTCGCGGGCCCGAGGACCTTCCGTCGCGAGGCAAAAGTGGGTCTTCCGCACTTTGTGCGATGGAGGATGCCAGAGCTCAGCTACGGGGAAACCTCGCGAGCAGTCACAGCGGCCAATTGAGCTGGGAATTCTTTGCAGGCGGCACCGGCTTCAACTTGAGATCGTCGGATATACCGTGAGGCCGGTGCGCTCTTGCTGTAGTGCGTCTCAGTTCGGACCCAGCACCCGCAGTCGCAGTCGCAACAATTCCACGCTTGCACGCCCGTACATCTGCCGCTTCAGGAACTTCAGGCGATTGACGTGCCCTTCCGTCTGACCGTTGCTCCACGGCAATGAGAAGGCCGCTCGCACCGCGGGCAGATCGGCTCGCAGGCTTGCCGCGAAGCTCTGCATTTCCACAGCGGCGCATTTCGACAAGCGCTTCAACCAGCGATCGAACTCGTGCGGCCGTCTACGATGCATGAGTCCAAGGAACTGGCGCGCGAGGCTTCGAACCTCAGCGACCACCGGTTCGATGTTGCACAACGCCTGCACGAAGCTTTCGTGGGCGGCGCTCTTGGGCTCGTTGCCCGCGAACTTTCTCCACCCCACCATCCAGCCGAATGCGCGTCGCGCCGACGGGCACGGCAGCGTTCGCACCGGGGCTTGAACCGGCGCGGCCTTGCCTTGAGGGAAGAGCAGGCGGGTCACACAGTCCTGCACCGCGGCACGGCTGCCGGTGTAGCCCCGACCCCGCACTTCCTGCCAGATCCGCCGCGGACAGCGACAGCCTTGGCCGACTCGATCCTCGATGTAGGCTGCGATGGGCATCCAGTAGCGTCACACCCCGTGTCCTGGCCGCCCGCTCGGGAAAGCTGCCGGCGGTGACGAACCTGCGCACTGTTCGATGGTCGATCGCCAAGTCACGCCCTATGGCCTTCATCGAGCGACCCTGAGCGCGAAGCGCCATCACCTTCTCGTAGAGCGCCAGGCGGGCAGCGCGTCGGTCATCGCTCAGGCGTTCCATCCCCGCAGGCAAGCGCCGCGCGGCGCCCCCTGACGACCCAGTGTCACACCCTCCACCACGACCTGATGCGCGGCTTGCCGCAGTTGTGGTCCCAGGCGATGCAGCATCCTCTCGACGTTGTCGCGCAGGTTGCACAGCAGATGCCAGCGATCGGACACCTGCTTGGCCGCGGGCAGCGCGGTGTGCACGGCCTCGGAATATGCACCGGCGCGGTCCCTGGCGACGATCCGAATGGATGGGTGCTCACGTAGCCATGCCGTCACGATCGCCGCCTCCCGGCCAGCGAACACTGCAATGGGTTCGCGGCGCTCCAGGTCGACGACGATCGTCCCATAGTGGTGGCCGCGCTTGATCGCCCAGTCGTCGATGCCAACGACACGCGGCGCAGGTCGTTTCCTCCCTGGCGCGGCCCGGCACAGTTCGCGCAGCACGGTGTCGGCGCTGCTGTGCAAACCCAACGATGCGGCAAGCCGGGCCGCCGCCTCCCCGCCGAGAGCGTGGCCAAGCGCCTGCAGCGCCTTGGCCTGCGAGCGCGTTCGACGTTGATGTCGGCCGGCCAACGCGTAGACGTCCTCGGCAAAGGTGCGACGAGGGCAGGTGGCGTTCAAGCACCTGAAGCGCCGCATCTCGACCGCAAGGACGACCCGCCGGTCGAGCACCAGGCGCTCGGCCAAGTGACGGACATACCTTCCGTGGAGCTGGCAACTCCAGCTTCGGCAGTTCGGACACGGTGCGGCGCGCACCGTACTGCAGGCTTCCACCGTGATCGTGCCTCCTCGGTCGGCACAGCGGACCACGCGCTTGCCCACTTGCGCGAGAACTCGGTCCATCGCGTCGACCAACATCACCATGATGCCAAGCAAGATGGGGTCGACTCAGCCCGCCTCAAGCCTTCCAGCAGGCCGTCACACAAAGTGCGGAAGACCCAGTTTAACTACCCAGTTCGAATGTCGTGACCCCGTAGACTCGTTGGAGTTCGCAGGCAGGTGCCGGCCCCGCATACATGCGCGCATGTCTCGAAGACACTGTGCAACCCCTGAGCCTGCGCCAGAGCCAGTGCATCGGCGTTGGGCATGGGAACGTCGAGGAACACGGTATCGCGCCAGGGCACGCTCTCGCACAGTGCAACGAAAAGGGCGTTCGCGATGGCCGGTCGGTCCGCCACGAGTGGACCGATCTTGTGGCCCTCGCGACAACGACGGATCACACCCCATCCGGCGACTCGCCCGTGCTCCAGCCAAGCCAGTCCCGTCGCATCGGGCATAGCGATCCAGCATCGCAGAAAGGTCTCGCGCGGCGCGGGAAAGATACGCCGGTCGTCGACGCACAGCGACGCGAAGTCGATGGCGCCGAGCGGCACGATCTGAGCGGGATCGGTGTGGGCGGTGCGCTGGGCCATTCCCGCGAAGCGAACGTTCTGCCATGCAAGGCTGAAGCCGTTGCGGCGGTAGTAGTCTTGCTGCGCCGGCACGCCGTCGAGCCCGACCACCTGCCCCGACAGACGAGCGATACCGCCGGCCCAGAGGCGACGCCCGATGCCTTGCCCACGCCAGGCCGGTGCAACGATGTACAGGCCGATGAAGCCGAAGCACCCCGCATACGAGACTGCGGCAATGCAGCCCACGACCTGCCCGAGGCACTCTGCGACGAAGAAGGCGCCGGGGTCGGCCGCATGGAAACATGCAGCGTCGTGCAGGCCGGGGTTCCACCCTTCGAGCGCAGCGAACTCGATCGCGATCTCCATCTCGTCCGGGCGCATGGTTCGGATCGTGCAGTCCATTCGCAAGACCGTCAGCGAGACCGCGACAGCTCACCACTGCAAAGCGAGTCGGTGAACAGCGCCGACAGCGTCCCTGGCTCAGGCAAGGCGAACGGCATGTTTTTCACGTCCGCTTTCATCGAAGCAACGACCTTCCCTTGACCTGCCTCGACGCGAATCTTCTTTTCCTCAGCGACCGCGCCCTGCTTGTTGCGGCAGTCGATGAGCCAGTCGGCTTCCGATAGATCAACCTTCTCGCCGTTGGGCATTTGGGCTCCCCCCAGGTAATAGAGGCGCACATGGGCGTCCTCGTATGGCGCGATCGCTTTGATGCCGGCCGAGTCGAAGTAGAGGGCGCCGCGTTCGTTTTCGAGGTAGTGAACCCAGCGCCGCTGCGTTGATTCAGCGCCCACCCCTCGCAGTTCGAGTTGGCACACGGAGATCACGAAGCGCACCCAGTTGCCGGCATCCGGCTTCGCGAAGATAGGTGACGGAGGCGTGGGGGACGCAACGTTTCGTAGCACCTGCTGGTTGGCATCCACGTATCGCTGCTCGACGGTGTTCAGCTCACGGCGGTCGCAGTCGATCGTCGTCCGTCCCTCGATGCGGCTATATGCCCGTCCGTCGTTCAGGTGACCTGGCTGGGACGGGATGCTGCGCGTGTCAATGGTCGCATGCCGGCTCCCGGGATCCTTGCGATATGAGTCAGCGTCGTACTGCAGCGTGCCGATCGTCCCCACAGAGTAGTCACGCCAGTCTGCCGCGAAGACCGTGGATGTGAGGGCTGCCCACAGGAGGATGTGCGAGATCAACTTTGGACTCATGAAAACTCCCTGTCTATCTGTCGATTCAGGCTGTCGCAGCCAGCCCCGTTCTTACCACCCGAGTGACGTGCCGGTCCACCTGGCGGTTGTTACTTGATGGTCGAACATGTGCAAATGGTTTGCTGCGTGGCGCACTCAGATCGAGTGTCAGACGGGCCTGAGCGGAGCGAGCGCTCTGGGCGTACCGCGCCGTGCATTGACCGATTTGCCAGCATCATTGGAATTGCGGCCCATCGGATTGCATGGATTTTCGACAGCCCCACCGGCCCGGGGGTTCTGTCGAGAACACCTTGTGCAATCGATGTCTCCCCGCTAACGTCGCCACCCCGCCAATAAGAAGGAGACCAAGCAGGTGGAACCCTGGCGCAGGTCAGAGTTGCTGATCTCAATGGGCGCGAACTCGTCGCATGCGCGCCAAGCTACTTGATTGGGGCTCCCACGGTTTGCCTTCACGACCGGATCAGGAGGATCGCAGACCGCGCGGTGATCACGAACCCGCAGGGTCCGGCCTCGCAGACCCCGTGCAGATGGTCGCCCTTGCTGGTGAGCTTGCGCAGTGCCTTGTCCAGCGAGGCGAGATCCCCGCGATGCGGCTCACGTGGCGAACTTTGCCGTCGCGTCCGATGTCCGCAGTGGCGATGTCAATGCTGTCTTTGTGCACGTCCGACCCGACATGCAAGGTGATAGATTTCTCCATGGCTCGACCCTTTGCAAATTCGCAACGACCCGGACGACCACCGGTCCGGTGCATTGATGTAGCTCGGCACACCTTTGGCGTGCAACCTCCGTTGTTGCAGGGGTCGAGCCGCCCGAATTCACCAAGCCATCTTGTCTAGGCCTCTCACATCTGCTCTGCCACGTATGGAACCGAAACGTCAGACTGCCAATGCCTTGCTCCGCGTCCAACAGGAGCTTGTGGAGCGGGAGCCCATCTTCCACCGAGCTGAACACGGGAGAACACGTGCCGCTTTCGAGGCCATGATGGCTGAAGAATTCTGGGAGGTAGGAGCGTCGGGCCGGACGTACGGGAAAGAGTGCGTCCTGAACACCCTGGAACACAGGTACTCAGAGCCTTACGACGACGAATGGAAAACCGAGGAGTTCTACTGCCAAGAGGTCGCGTCAAACAACTACCTACTCACATACATGCTGCGGCAAGGTTCGCGCGTTACTCGACGTGCAACACTTTGGCGTCGGGCGTCACACGGTTGGGTGATCGTTTTTCACCAAGGCACGGTGGTTGAAGAAGCATGAAGGAATGCTTTCTTTTGCATCGCGAGCACAGGTCTAATCTAAGCAGACGCTGCGCTGATCAATTGGTTCTGTCGCGATAAGGGGCGTCGTGGCGAGCGAAGGCCGATGCGAGGCGCTGGCAGCAGAAGGCAAGGCTGTAGAACTGGTCGGAGCGGACAAGGCTTGGCTTTGGGGGCCGCCGAGCTGCCCCTTCTTGACCATGTGCATCGTTTCGATTCCAGCGATCAGCTTGCGCGCGCAGTTGATGTCCTTGAAGCCGAGCATGGGCCGCACGATGCGTTTGATCGTCCCGATGATCCTGCTCGATGAGGTTTTCAAGTACCTTGACTGACGCAGCTCGATGGCCACCCCGCCGTCGGCCACCAAGCCATGTACGGCAGCGGCGTTGGCGTGATTGGGGCCTCCCACGGTTTGATTCACTCTCCTTCACGACTGAATCAGGAGGATCGCGACCGCGCGGTGATCATTGGCGCCAACCCGATAAGGCGGCATGGGCGATCCTCACCGATCGGCATGGCGCGGCTTTGGATGAGACGGCTTGAATTTTCTAAGATCTGCCTTAGTATATTGCTAAGGCAAATCTTAGAATTAACCGCATGAGCAAATCCGCCCCCGATGCAGCGCAATGCGCCATCCAACTCCGCCACGCGGTTTTCATGCTCGCGCGCCGATTGCGCTCGGGGCTTCAGCAAGATGGCCTCAGCGTCGCCAAGCTGAGTGTCGTCGGGCGGTTGCACCGTGATGGCGCGATGACGCCGACCGATCTCGCTGCGCAAGAAGGGGTCAAACTCCAGTCGCTCACCCGATTACTGGCCGAACTCGAGGCCGACGGATGGCTCGCTCGCGAGGCGCACGCATCCGACGGCCGCCAATCACTTCTTGGCCTGACGGCACAGGGCAAGAGACGCCTGGGTGCTGCGGTGCAGGCGGGCGATGCGTCGCTGACCGGCGTCATCGCGGCCAGCTTGGCTGCGGACGAGCGGGCGCTGCTGTCGCAGGCCTGCGCACTACTCGAACGCATCAATGACGCCTTTGGCACCTCGGCCGAAGGAGTGCCGCCAGATCTGCCAGTTCCAGCAAGGCAAAGGAGGCGGCGATCATGAGCCACGCCCGCCGTGCACTTGACCTGTTGCGTAAGTTTTCGCTCGACACGCAGAGCCGGCACCACGGCCTGCAACTGGCTTCAGCGGTGGTCATCGCGTACGTCGTGGCGATGACCATCGGCCTGCCCGAGCAGTTCTGGGCAGTGATGAGCACGTTGATCGTGATGCGGCCCCACACGGGGTCGACGTTCGACGCCGGTTGGGAGCGCGTGCTCGGGACGATAGCCGGTGCCCTGTGTGGGCTGCTCGGCGTGTACTCGCAGCATCTCGGGGCCAATCCGCTTGCTGCGACCCTGTTGATCGTATCGGCGCTTGCTTTCGTCAGCGCAGCGGCACCCGCTTTGCGAAGTGCACCCGTCGCAGCATTGATCGTCTTGGGTTCCGGCGACATCGCTGGCCACTCCGCACTTCTGGTGGCCATGCTGCGCGTGGTCCAGATTGTCATCGGGGTCGGCGTCGCTATGAGCATCGCGCTCCTGTCGTCGCGGCATCGCGCGTGCAAGCGCCTTCAGGCAGCTTGCGCTGCGCACCTTCGAAGCACGGCTGCGCGACTACAGCCGGCGGCCGTTCACACCCCGCCCACCGAAGCCGAGGCAGAGACCGCCACAGCCGCGATACACGCCGCGCTTGGCGGGTTGAACCTGCTTGCCAGCAGCGCGGATCGGGAGTCGCGTCTCTTTCGGCGAGGCATCGCGTCGGTCGATGCGCGTTTTTATCGGCGAATTGCAGAGCTCACACGCGGCATTTCCCAGGATGCAGTGGTGCTGAGACGGATACTGCAAATCCGTGCGAAGCGCAGTGACGATCGCGTGTCGAGTGATGTCGCCGAGGTCGCGAGCGGTGCGATCGCAAACGTCGCTGATGTCGTCGCGGGGCGCGGCCAGCCGGATCTGGTTGCTCTCGAACGACTCACCGCCTGCCACGCGAGCGGCGCCGTCGGCGACGCCTCCCCATGCACATCCACCGCCTTGCTGGCCGCGCCGCTGCGCCTGTTGCTCGACGATCTGCAGCGCCTGTGCCGTTGTGCGCCAAGAGTGTCCGAGAACGGGGCCTTGCCGCGCGAGCAGCAGTCCGAACGACAACAACTGGAGCCCGAAGCATGAATGCCTTCAACAAGCTTCTCATCGTGATCGCGTTAGCGACCGTTGTGCTGGCCTCGCTCATCGAGGCGGTGATCCTGGCCTGCAAGGAACGCTACGACTGGAAGGCGCTGGGCGTGTCCCTCTTCGACATGGTTGCGCGCCATGTGATCCTGATCGTGCTGCCGTTGTCGATCGCAACGCCGGTGCTCCGATTCGCGGCGGCGCATCGACTGACCAGCATCGCGCTTGACTCATGGATGGCGATCGCGCTTCTCTTCATCGGGCAGGAGTTCTGCTATTACTGGTACCACCGCGCCTCGCATCGCATGCGCTGGTTCTGGCGAATCACGCGGTGCATCACTCGCCCAACCAGCTTAACCTCGCAGCCGCTTACCGTACAGGCGTGCTGGACCACTTGAGCGGCAGCATGCTCTTCTTCGTGCCACTTGTGTGGTTGGGCTTTTCGCCAGCGCTCGTGTTGGCGACGCTGGTATTGAATCTGATCTACCAATTCTGGATTCACACCACGTGGATCCCCAAGCTCGGCTGGCTTGAATATGTGCTCAACACGCCGTCCGCACACCGCGTTCATCACGCTGCCAATGTCGAATACCTGGATGCCAACTTCGGCGGCGTGCTGATCGTGTTCGACAGGTTGTTTGGCACCGGCTCTGTCGCAATAAGCCGTCTCGGTGAGAATGCATCGCATGTCACCGCTTCACATCCAGCTCGCATCATCGACTCTGCGCAAGGTCATCGAGCGCCTTC
>JAJKJU010000129.1 GCA_021153565.1 Rhizobacter sp. | reverse complement strand
GGCGCCGGTTGCAGCGGGTTGCAGCGGGTTGCAGCGGGTTGCAGCGGGTTGCAGCGGGTTGCAGCGGGTTGCAACAGGTTTGCAACAGGTTGGGGGCGGTTCGGGGGCGGGCCCCTGAACGAAACGGAAAGTTGCTTGGAGCTATACCGTAGGGTGCCCCAACGAGGGATCGCGCGTCAAAAGCATCGCGTCGCCGTAGCTGAAGAAGCGGTACTTCTGCTGAATCGCGTGCTGGTACAGCGACCGAATCCGCTCGTACCCCGCGAAGGCACTGACGAGCATCATCAAGGTGCTCTTGGGAAGATGGAAGTTGGTGACGAGCACGTCCACCACCTTGAACTCGAAGCCCGGCGTGATGAAGATGTCGGTGTCTCTCGCGCCGGCTTCGAGCGATCCGCCCAGGGCCGCCGACTCCAACGCGCGCAGCGTCGTTGTTCCGACAGCCACCACGCGCCCGCCGGCCGACTTCGTGCGCTCGATCGCGCCCAAAGTGTCCTCGCTCACCTCGAACCATTCGCTGTGCATCTTGTGCTCCGCAAGCGTCTCGCTGCGCACGGGTTGGAAGGTCCCGGCGCCGACATGCAACGTGACGTGCGCACGCCCCAGTCCTTGCTTCGACAATGCATCGAGCAAGGCCTCGTCGAAGTGCAGTGCCGCCGTCGGCGCAGCGACCGCCCCGGGTTGCCTCGCAAACACCGTTTGGTAGCGGCGCTCGTCGTCCGAAGTGTCGCCGTGCGTGATGTAGGGCGGCAGTGGCACATGGCCGAAGCTGTCGAGCAACTCGAACGGATCGTTCGGAAAGCGAAGGTGGAAGAGCGAGTCTTCAGGCCCGGCCCGCCCCAGTACCTCTGCCGCAAAGCGCTCACCGCCCGCGGCATCGAAGAATACGGTCCCACCCGCCTTCGGAGACTTGCTTGCACGCAGATGCGCCCAGACCTCGTGCCGCGGCAAGACCCGCTCGACCAAGGCCTCCACTGCCCCGCCCGTGGCCTTGGCGCCGAGCAGCCGAGCCTTGATCACCTTGGTGTCGTTGAAGACGAGCAGATCGCCCGCTTGCAGCAGGCCGGGCAGGTCTCGGAACACACGGTCGGCGGGTGCATCGCCCCGGCCGTCGAGCAGGCGCGATGCGCTTCTTTCGGCGGCCGGATGTTGCGCGATGAGTTCGGGAGGAAGATCGAAATCGAAGTCGCTCAGGGTGAAGCTGCAAGACATTGCCGTTGAAGACCGTACGAGACACGTGCCAAGGAGGGCAGAATTGTCCCATGACGATTCCCGCCCCTCTTGCCGTACCCGAGCGCAAAGAGAAGTCCGCGCCGCAGAAGGCCATGGAAAAGCTGGGGCTCGTGCGCGACATCGATCTCGCACTGCACCTGCCGCTACGCTATGAAGACGAGACGCGCATCGTGCCGATATCCAGCCTGCGCGACGGCGACACAGCGCAGGTCGAAGGCACAGTGCGAGATTGCCAGGTTCAACTCCGTTCGCGCCGGCAACTCGTCGTTCGTCTGGGTGACGACAGTCGCGATGAACTCGTGCTGCGCTTCCTGAACTTCTATCCCTCGCACCAGAAAGCACTTGCCCCCGGCAAGCGCGTGCGCGTGAGAGGCGATGCGCGTGGCGGATTCTTCGGGCTGGAGATGGTTCATCCGACGTTCAAGAACGTCGATGAAGACACGCCACTCGCGACCGCGTTGACGCCGGTTTATCCAACCTCCGCCGCGTTGCCGCAAGCCTACTTGCGCAAGGCCGTCGCGTCGGGTGTGAAGCACGCCGACCTCTCTGACATCGTGCCCCCCGAACTCGTGCCGAAAGGCATGACGAGCCTGCGCGAGTCGTTGCAATTCCTGCATCACCCGACGCCCGACGTGAGCATGGCCGAGCTGGAGGACAAGAGCCACCCCGCGTGGCAGCGTCTGAAGTTCGAGGAGCTGTTGGCTCAGCAGTTATCGCAGTTGCAATCGCGGCGTGAACGCGACCTGCAGCGCGCACCGCGCTTCGACATCAATCCCGACGGCTTGCAGGAAAAGCTGCTAGCCGCCTTGCCGTTTTCATTGACGACCGCGCAGCGCCGCGTGGTCGAAGAGATCGGAGGCGATTTGCAGAAAGAAATGCCGATGCACCGACTGTTGCAAGGCGACGTGGGTTCGGGCAAGACGGTGGTGGCCGCCCTCGCCGCGGCCATTGCGATCGAAGCGGGATGGCAATGCGCGTTGATGGCACCCACTGAAATCCTCGCGGAGCAGCACTTTCGCAAGCTCATCGACTGGCTCACGCCGCTGGGCATCGACATGGCTTGGCTCACCGGCAGTCGCAAAGGCAAGGGTCGGCGCGAGATGCTGGGGAAGGTGGCGTCCGGTGAAGCAAAGCTGGTCGTGGGCACGCACGCGGTCATTCAAGACGAAGTCGAGTTCGCGAAACTCGGCCTTGCCATCATCGACGAACAGCATCGCTTCGGTGTTCAGCAACGCCTGGCCTTGCGCGGCAAGCTCGCGACGCAGGCGCTCGAGCCGCACATGCTGATGATGAGCGCCACACCCATTCCGCGAACTCTCGCGATGACGCTCTTCGCCGACCTCGACATCAGCACCATCGACGAGCTGCCGCCCGGTCGCACGCCCATCGTCACCAAGGTCTTCGCCGACGGCAAGCGCGACGCGGTGATCGCGCGCATTCGCGACGAGGTGGAGCAAGGCCGCCAGGTTTACTGGGTATGCCCGCTGATCGAAGAATCCGAGCACATGGATTTGCAGAACGCCACTGCTACGCACGCGCAGTTGTGCGAGGCCCTGCCTGGCCACATGGTCGGCCTGCTTCACGGACGCATGCCGGCGGCGGAAAAGGCCGCAGTCATGTCGCTTTTCAGCGGCGGGCAGATGGCAGTGCTCGTCAGCACGACGGTGATCGAAGTTGGCGTGGATGTGCCGAACGCAAGCCTGATGGTCATCGAGCATGCGGAGCGATTCGGACTCAGCCAGTTGCATCAACTGCGTGGACGCGTGGGTCGCGGCTCGGTGGCAAGCGTGTGCGTACTGCTGTACAGCGGCCCGCTGTCGTACACGGGCAAGTCGCGGCTCAAGGCCATGGCGGAGACAACTGACGGCTTCGAGATCGCCAGGCGCGACCTGGACATTCGCGGGCCGGGGGAGTTCTTCGGTGCGCGTCAGTCGGGAGCACCGCTGTTGCGATTCGCGGAACTGACGCTCGACGAACATCTCGTGAAATCCGCGCGAGATGCCGCGCAGCAGATGCTGGACAAGCTTCCGCAAGCAGCAGAACGCCACGTGGCGCGTTGGCTGGGCGGGCGGGCGGAGTACTTGAAGGCTTGAGGGCGTCGCCGATTTTGGGAAAGCCATTCCGCGAGCCAAACCCCCTAGCTTGCAAACCTGCACGACTGCACGGGCACACTAATGGAGTGTTTCACTGCTATGTGCACTAGCATCCGCCTGCCGAGGCGGCGCCACACACGCCGTATGAATCCACATCGATCCACGGAGCCTCCATGAATCTGATCCAGCGCGTCCAAGACATCCTGCTCAAGCCGAAAGATACGTGGCCCGTCATTGACGAAGAAGCCAGCACCGTCGAATCGATCTACAAGAAATACTTGGTCTACCTGGCCGCCATTCCTGCGGTTGCGATTTTCATCGGCTTGCATGTCGTGGAACGACTGCCCGTCGGCTCGACCATCGTCTCCGGACTCGTCTCGCAGGTCATCAGCTACGTACTGTCGCTTGCCATCGTCTACGGGCTTGCTTTGATCGCGAACGAACTTGCGCCGAAATTCGACGGCACGAAGAACATCCTCAAGGCGTTCAAGCTGATGGCCTACGGCAGTACAGCGCTGTTCGTCGGCGGCATCTTCTTCCTCGTGCCGGCACTCAGCATGCTCAGCGTGCTGGCAAACCTGTACTGCATCTACCTTATCTACACGGGCGTCCCGGTGCTGATGAAATGCCCGGATGAAAAGGCCGTGCCCTACACCGCGACGCTCTTCGCCTGCGCCTTCGTCGCGGGCCTGGTCGTGTCCATGGTGATCGGAGTGCCGATGATGGGGCGAGGCATGCGGATGTGGTGATGCGCAGGTCGCGCTGACATACTGCGAAGCCTCATGCGTCGCTCCAAACAATGACCCTCACCGAACTTCGCTACATTGTCGCCGTCGCTCGCGAACGCCATTTCGGCCGCGCGGCAGAAGCCTGCTTCGTCTCTCAGCCCACGCTCAGCGTCGCCATCAAAAAGCTCGAGGAAGAGCTCGACGTGAAGCTTTTCGAACGCGGCGCGAACGAAGTCAGCGTGACGCCCCTGGGCGAAGAAATCGTGCGACAGGCGCAGTCGGTGATCGAGCAGGCCGCCGGCATCAAGGAAATCGCCAAGCGCGGCAAGGACCCTGTGTCCGGGCCGCTGCGCTTGGGCGTGATCTACACGATCGGGCCTTACCTCCTGCCCGACCTCGTCAAGCAGGCCATCGACCGCGTTCCGCAGATGCCGCTGATACTGCAGGAAAACTTCACCGTGAAGCTGCTGGACATGCTGCGCACGGGCGAACTCGACGCGGCGATCATGGCCGAGCCCTTCCCGGAAACCGGCCTGGCAGTCGCTCAGCTCTACGATGAGCCTTTCATGGTCGCCGTGCCGAAGTCACATGCGCTGGCCAAGCGCAAGCGCATCAGCGCGGAGGAACTGAAGAATGAAACGATGCTGCTGCTGGGTACCGGCCATTGCTTTCGCGACCATGTGCTCGAGGTCTGCCCCGAGTACGCACGGTTTTCGAGCAACGCCGAAGGTATTCGCAAGAGCTTCGAGGGCTCGTCGCTTGAAACCATCAAGTACATGGTCGCCTCCGGCATGGGCGTGACGGTGGTACCGCAGTTGAGCGTACCCAAGGACTCGCAGTCACATGTGCTGTACATCCCGTTCTCGGCGCCAATTCCGACGCGGCGCGTGGTGCTGGCATGGCGCCGGACGTTCACGCGCTATGAAGCGATCGCGGCGTTGCGCAATGCGATTTATGCCTGCGAACTGCCGGGACTGAAACGACTCACCGCCTGAGATTGATCGGCGAGGTGCCGAAGCTGCGTGGCGAACGGCAAGTAGCGCGAGTCAAGAGCGACCAAGTGATCGGCATGGCGCAGGATGCCGCCCGTCTCGCCCCCACGCGCGCTCCGGGGTCGACAGCCTTCTCCTTCACCATGTCGAGCAATTCGATTTCATCAAAACACCATAATCATGGGCTTTTTTCCAAAGCGTCAAACTTTATTCCATGAGCGCCCAACCAAGCCTTCCTGCATATGACCAGCCCCAGATCGTGCGCTGGCTCGGTGCCAGCACTGTGGACAAGGGGCGTGCCTATGTGGGTTCGGTGTCCGCTCTGACGTGGGACGTCGACCTGCTCAGTGGCGAGGTGTATGGCACAAGGCGCGATCCTTATGACGTAGACGTGTTCTTTTACCCGCACGGCCAACGCCTCGAAATCGATGGTCATTGCACGTGCTCCGTCGGTTATGACTGCAAGCACGTGGCGGCTGTCCTGATGGCGCTTCTCGAACACCGCCAAACCGATGCCCCAGATCGGATCGATCCATCGGTTCGCCCCGAACTGGTGAGCTGGCTGGAGGCATTTCGCCGGTTGCATGGACCTAATGGCACCGATCGCACGAGTGGCGTCCACGGCACCAAGAAGCCCAAGCCTTCCCCGCACGCCCTGGCGTATGTGATCACGCGACCGAAATACAGCAGTCACCACAAAGTGGAGATCTTCAAGGCGAGCCTGGCGCGTGAGGGTGGCGTGCGCTCGATCGGAGACCCTTGGGAGAATGTCGAAAAAGCGTTGCTCAAGCCGCCGCAGTTCGTCAGTGACGCCGACCTGTCCATCCTGCGCCTGCTGTGGCT
>JAJKJU010000128.1 GCA_021153565.1 Rhizobacter sp. | reverse complement strand
TTGCCAACTACCAGCGCGATGCGGCGAGATGGCTTGGGCACGGCTTGGGCGGCGGCCGGCGTGAAGCTGCCTGCCAGCAGGGCCCGCAACAGCTGGCGCCTCGCGCACGCGAACGGCGTCATGGCGCGCAGCACCCGCGACGCGCCTGCACGCTCACCATCTCGACAAGCGGGCTGTGCTCGAGCGCCAGGCGCACGGCGTCGAGACGCGCTGGCGGCACACTCAGGCTGTAATCGCCTAGCTGGCTGGGTCCTTCCACGATATGCGCGTCGACACTCAGCAGCAGCTTGCGCGTATCCCACTCCGTGACCCCGCGCTTGAACCGGAGTTCCAGCAGAGGCGCCATTGCGACGGCGGAGCGCTCGACAGCGTAGTCACCCGCCGCGGGTCCGGCGTCAGGAAGCCTCTGAGCGAAGAAACCCACGCCGACCATCACAACCAACGCGGCAGTGAGACCCATTGTCGGCCGAGAGCCAAGCCGCCACTGGCTGACCGAGCGGACCACCTCGGCAAGACCGCGCCGTGTGGTCGTGGGCTCGGGGTCGAGCAGGCGCACTATGGAGGACTCTTCGTCTTCGCTCCAGCCACTGCTGGCCCCCAATGTCGCCCCGTGCGTACGCACGACCTGCTGCATCTCGCGATGCCAGTCGAGCGCCTGCGCCGCTTGCGGCGATTCACGCAGCACCTCCTCCACTCGGTGTCGACCCTCGGCGTCGATGGTTCCATTGACATACCAGGGCAGCGCCCGCTCAAACTCCGCCCAGCGATCGCCGTCAATCATTGGGAGCCCCTGCATCGGGGCCTAGGCAGGCCTTCACTTTGAGATGGGCATCGCGCACGCGCGTCTTGAGGGTGTTGAGGTTAATCGCGAGCAGGCTGGCAATCTTTTCCTGCGGCATCTCGGCATAGTAGACAAGACAAAGCGCATCCTGAAGCTTGGGGGAGAGCTTTCGGATGCACGCCAGCACGCTGTCTCGGCGCTGCTGCGCGGAGATCGCAAGGTACGGGTCGGCATGGCCGAAGACAGGAGGATCGCCAATCCCAACCTCCTCGGCCTCATCGAACGGTTCGATGGTCAAAGGACCGTTCGCAGGACGAGCACGCTTGCGCCATGCAGTTGCGGCCAAGTTGCGCGCGATACCAACCGCCCAGGTGGTAAAGCGTGCGTGGCCGCGGTATTGCGTTGCGCCTTTCCATATCTCGATCACGGTGTCGTGCCAGATCTCGCTGGCGAAGACCGGATCGCGGTAGTGCTTCAAGATGTGGGAGTGGACGACCTTGCAAGCGTCGTAGAGCTGCTTAATAGCCCGTTCGTCTCCGCTGCGCGCGGCGTCGATCAGCCCCATGGCCTGGTCGTTGTTCAATGCGATTACGTGCAAGGGTTGCGTTCCGGTCACGGCCTCTTTCTCAGTGGGAAATTCTGACCAGCCAAGCGAGCAAAGCTCGTCTGCCGTCATTGGACTGAGGACTCTATTTGAGGCGGCGACTGAACGTCAATGCGCCATTGCTTCCGTTCAAGGGGGTGGCATTCATTCGCAATTTATGAGAGGAGCAGTCTCAAACGCAGCGGCACCGCTCTTTTTTTCGAAGAAGACCAAACCTTTCTTCTGCGTGACACGACTTAGCCATGACCAGAGTCAATTGGTGACGAGTGATGTGACTCTTGTGTCTCCCCACGACTCCCGTGGAAGACATCTCCGTCGAGGCGAGTAAGCACCTGATCCGCCTCATCCTTGCATTTCCAGGCTTCGCCGCGGACGACGCAGACGCCAGCCCCGTGTGCGTTCCGTCCGCGAATGACGGCCTGTCAACTATCAAGCGACCAACATCAACATGCAATTCAGTACCTTTCGTACTTCGATGATCGCCCTGGCTCTTGGCGCCAGCGTGGCCGCGTGCGGCGGCGGTGGAGATAGCACGACGTCCGACCAGGCCGACACCGCCACGTTGCCGGAGACGGCGACGGCGACGGCACAAGCTGTGACCAGCGATGCTGCCATGACGACCACGGGTCATTCCGGCGTCGGCATCAACGTGAGCCCGCTCACCACTTATTCGCCCGAGATCCCGACCATCGACCTGATGAAGCGCGCAGGTGCGTGGTTCGTCGGATGCTCGACGGCCACCAATGCGATGTGCAAGGACTTCACCGGTGCTGCGAGACCCCTCGACACCCTGGAAGAGGCCAAGCTCGACGTGGATGCCGACGGCTGGATTCGCAGCCTGCCGGCTGCCGGCGACACCTCCGTCAAGTTCCGCTATGCAACGACGGTGCTGTCCGCGGGCATCGCCCCGGATGGCGTGTATGTCGTCCGCTACGACGGCATCGGCAAGATCAGCTACTCCGGCGTGGCCAGCAAGATCGAGGCGCAATCGAAGAGCGGCCGCGACGTCGTGAAGGTCACCAACTCCAGCTCCGGTGGCATCTTTCTTACGATCAACGCGACTGACAAAACAAACTACCTGCGCAACATCCGGGTGTATCCGCCAGGCGGCGCCTGCTCGAGCGACTACACGACCTTCGCGGCCGACACGTCCGCATGCGGGGGCGCGCGCGGCACCTTCGTTCCGTTCGAGTCGTTCCCCGCAACAAACCCCTGGTATCCTCCGTTCTACACCGACCTCAAGGGTTTCCGAACTCTGCGCTTCATGGACTGGATGGCGGCCAACACGAGCTTGCTGGCCAACTGGTCAGACCGTCCGCAGCCCACCGCCCGCGCCTGGACGACGCCGTACGGTGTGCCGATCGAACACATGATCGACCTCGCCAACGCTGTCGGTGCCGATCCGTGGATGAACCTGCCGCCTCACGCCACGGACGACTACGTGCATCAGTTCGCCCAGCTCGCGCATAAACGCCTCGCGAAGAACCGTACCCTGAACCTGGAATACGGCAACGAAACCTGGAACTACGCCTTTGCCCCGACAAAATGGATGTACGACCAGGCGGCCGCGCATTGGCCGGCCGAGGTAGCGAAGGGGACGAGCATCTACGGGCTCCAGTTGAGTTGGTACGCAGAGCGGCTGACGCAGGTGTGCGACATCGTCAAGGCCGAATTCGGCGCTGATGCGAACCGGGTGCGCTGCATCTCGAACACCCAGGCCGGAGGCTACGGCGCGTCGCAGGTGCTGGCCTGCCCATACGCGGCCGCTGAGCTTGGCAAGACCTGCGCGAAGAGCATCGACGTCGTCGCGATCGCGCCCTACTTCGGACACTACATCGGCAGCGCCAAGTTGCGGCCGACGATCGCAACTTGGTATGGCGACGCAGATGGCGGCATGGGCAAGATGTTCGAGGAACTGACCGGACTTGACGCGGCGGGCAACGTCGTCACCCCGTCGCCCTTGGCCGCGGCGGGGAGTGGCGCCCCGACCGGCGCGCTTGGCCTCGCGAAGACGTGGATGGCACAGACCAAGGCCGCTGCCGATACGTACGGCAAGCCGATGTGGGCCTACGAAGGCGGCCAGCACCTCATCGTTCCAGGCGGCGACACCGACACGACGTTCGTGAATTTCGAGATCGCGGCAAACCGGGATGCCCGGATGGGATCGGCCTACGAGCAGTACATGGCCGACTGGAAAGCGGCGGGTGGACAGACCTTCGCCTACTACAACCACGTCGCCACACCATCCAAGTTCGGCATGTGGGGCCTGAAGGAAACACTGACCGATGCCAAAAACCCGAAATGGCAGGCGGTAGTCAAGGCACGCGACGGTACGTGCTGGTGGGCAGGCTGCTGAGCGTCGAACGACCCGGCCTCGCGCCGGTGACCATCCCCTTGAAATGAAAGCGGGGAGGCGGCCCAAATCCTGGGCCGCCGACGCTTCGTGGAGAACACCGGATGATTCGTTCTGCAAAGCAGCTTTCCGCATGGGCCGCACTGCTGACTGCGTTGCCGGCATTCGCAGCGCCCTCGCACTACTACGTGGGCACTGGCACTCCGCCTCCAAGCGATGTGGTGGCGACCTTCGCTCCCATTCCCTGGGTTTGTTGGCGACATGTTGCACCAATCCGGCGTGACGCCGGGACGGCTGTGACAGGGAGTGCCCGTTCTGCGGGCGCGCCAGTGCCCTCCGGTCGAGCACGCGGTGCAGCGCTCATCGACTGGAATGCGTGGATTCAGACACGGAAATCCTTGCTTGTCACGACCATGCAACGAAGCCGCGGGCGCCGGGCCAATGCAGGACCTCTCGCGCGTAGGACCTGACCGACACGACGCCGCGGCGCAAGACTATTTCTGAGACGGGTAGCTTCTGGGTACCCTAGGCGTTCCGTCTGGTGAGCTTTTGGTCACCCATATTTTCAAATTGACTCGAGGTGAATTCATGAACAAGGATCAAGTCAAGGGCTCCGTCAAAGACGCCGCTGGCAAGGTGCAAGAAAAGACCGGCGAAGCAATCGGCAGCACTGAGCAGCAAGCCAAAGGTCTTGCCAAGCAGGTCGAAGGCAAGGTGCAGAAGAACGTCGGCGACGCCAAGGGAGTCCTGAAGGACTCCGGCCGCAAGTGATCCTCGTTTCACCGGCGCCCGCCGAGTTCTAAGTGTGACCGGCGCCGGTGCGTGGCAAACAAGCGCGCCGCTGTGGGATAGGGCTTCCAGAAGCAGCCCGTCGTGATTGTTTGTGTTGTTCCCAACCCAGTCAGTTGTCCATCGGCTGCGCACTTCGCGGGCGTCAGTTCCTCGGTCAATGGCCTGCACTTGAGGAAGAGCAATGCAAGCTGCCGAGAAGGCACCCAATGCTGAGCTCGTCACTCCAGCCGACGAGTCATGGGTGACAACTGATTGCGGGTTTCCCGAGCGAGCGAAATCGGCTTCAAGCCCCGCCGATGCTGGATTCTTTTGAGCCGGTCTGAGTCGGTCAAAATCCGGGCGTTTGGGCGCAGCAATGGCAATGGCAATGGCAATGGCAATGGCAATGGCAATGGCAATGGCAATGGATTCCGACGAGTTTGACGCTAGAGCAGTTCGATGAATTTGTCTTGCCGCACCTGACGCGCAGTCGCCGAGGACCGCCGCTCACACTGTCGCCGCACGTGATCTTCAATTACGTCTTGCAGTTGCTGTACCTCGGATGTCAGTGGAAGGAACTGGCCCATCGGCAAAGGCGCAGATGGACGTGCGGAGATCCACTACACGCGCATCTATCGGGCATTTCGTCGATGGTTGGACGATGGCTGTATCGACGCGATCTTCACCGGCTCGGTGTTGACGCTTGCACAGCACGATCTACTCGATACGACAGTCGTTCACGGTGACGGCCACGACGACCGCGGCCAAGAAGGGCGGCGATAACATCGGCTTCAACGGGGTCATCAAGGGCGACAAGGTCGTGCCCTTCTGCCGACCGCAACTGCAACGTGATCGCGCCGTTCGATTCGCCCCAGGCAGCCGCAACGAGTCACCCATGTTGCGAGAGGCGCTGCCGAAATTGACGAGCATCGCTCGCGCGGGGGGCATCGAGCTGAAGGGCACCATCGTCAGCCTGGATGGCGTCTACGACTGCCACGCCAACCGAAAGGCCATCTTCAATCGCGGCATGGTGCCCAACAACAATGAGAACACGCGCGGCAGGAAGACCACCAAGCGCGGGCGCAAGCGGCTGTTCGATGCGGCGATCTTCAAGGAACGATTCCGCACCATCGAGCGCGTGTTCGCCTTGGAGGACAAGTTCCGCCGCGTGCTGATTCGCTTCGAGCGCATCAGCACCGTGCACTACGCACTCAAGACCTTGGCCTACACGATGATCAACCTGCGGCACTTCCGCGGCTGAGTCCCCCCTGGTCTAGACCATTCGAGAACGGTGCGTGGCATCGCATCGCGGTTCCGCTCGCGCCGTTCTTGCCGAATCCATCACTTCGCGGCGTCTGATGCCTCTAGCGCAACTGCTACTCGACGTTCGCCATCGAGCGAACTGGCGACTTCGTGCCGACCGAACCCGCAACGAGTTGATCAGTTTGAATCGCACCCCGTGCTGGACTACGACAGAGCCCTCAGTTGCGCGTAGCCGGCGACCGACGCAGCAAAAAGAGGGCCGACCCACAGGTCGGTCCTCGGAAAATTCATGGGCTTCTCCTTCAGAGTTGATGAAGATTGCATCCCCATCGTGGCGCTCGTTGCCGTTCGCCGCTACTCGCGGCTACCTCAGGAAGGGGAAGTCCCTTTCATTCGTTGGACAAGGCTCCCGGCTCCCCGGGGTCGACGTGCTGCTGGCCGGTCATCTGCATACCAGCCGGATGGCGGGCACGGGAGACCGCTATGCGTTGTCGGGCTACGAGGCGCTAGTGGTTTCGGCGGGGACCGCCACGTCCACCCGCGCACGCGGAGAAGCCAACTCGTTCAATGTGCTGCGATTGCAGAAGCATCGGGTCGAAATGGAGTGGTT
>JAJKJU010000127.1 GCA_021153565.1 Rhizobacter sp. | reverse complement strand
GCTATGGCGAGCATTTGCAACGACGAGCAGGGGGCTTTTGGCGTGATGAGCGGGCATGATCGAAATACTCTCAGCCGCTGAGCACGGTCGGCGTCAACTTCGACGTCACCGAACGCGTGAGGGCACAGCAAGGACCCGCCGCCCTCAATGTGCAGATCGAGAGTCGCATCAAGGAGCGCAACGCGCAGCTCGTCACAGTCATGACGCAGCTCGCGAATGCGCGCGACGACGCCGAATCGGCCAGGCGAGCGAAGAACGAGTTCCTTGCCAACCTGAGCCACGAGATCCGCACGCCGATGAATACGATCCTCGGCATGACCGACCTTGCACTGCGCAGCGAAATGACGGCCCGGCAACGCAGCTATCTCAAGAAGGCCCGCACGGCGGCCGACTCCTTGCTGATCATCAGCAACGACATCCTCGACTTCTCGAAGATCGAGGCCGGCAAGCTCGACATGGAAGCCAGCGAATTCTCACTGCAAGCCGTGCTTGACCGCGTCACTGCGATCGTGGCCATGAAGGCGCAGGAGAAAGGACTCGAGCTGCTGCTGAACACCTCCGACGATGTGCCGCCCCGGCTCATCGTCGACTCGTTGCGGCTGGAACAGGTGCTGATGATCACCAGCGCCTTCGGGGCCGAAGCCACGGCACCTGCGCGTCACGGCGCATTGATCGACCTGGATGGCACACCGATGGTCTTGCGCGGGCGCCGTGTCCTGCTCGTTGAAGACAACGAGTTCAACCAGATCGTCGCCACGCAGCTGCTGTCGGATGTGGCCGGCATGGTGGTGGTCCTCGCCGTCAACGGCGAAGAAGCCGTACGGCGCATTTGGTCAGAGAGCTTCGATGCAGTGCTGCCGAGGCTCTGTCCGACGCGGCCCGCGACTTGCAACTCGCCATCGATGCCGGCGAAGGCTATCGTTTGTCTAATCTTGTCGATGTCTTTGCTCAACGCCACGCGGCTGTGGGCGTGGAATTAAGAGCGTACTTTGAGCACCAGAGAAGCGCGTGACCCAGGGGCTGAGAGGCCCCCCTTTCAAGGTCAGTATTGGCTCCTCTCCCCTCTGGGGAGAGGTTGGGTGAGGGGCTGCGGTGATGGCAACCCATGGCCTCATTCACCGCCCACAGCCCTCACCCCAGCCCTCTCCCAGAGGGATCCGGGAGGAATGGCGGCGGTGGTTGCTGAGCCGACGCCGGTGACAGGGTGTCGCCTGGGAATCTGAAGGGTTTTACGCTTGGCGTCGGAATTTTCTGAGGTTTGCGCTTAGAACCCCTTCGTGTTGTTCAAGGGCTTCCTCTTACCACATATTAAGGGTAGAGCTTCGTGCGATAGCCCTGCCGATAACCCCAGTATGGCGAATTGATCTGTTGGGGGTTTGGTATAGCGTCGGGATTCTCGCTATTCCGGTAATTGCTTCGCTTTTTCGCACATCAACAGCGCGCAGCTGCTAGAAAATACTGAAGTCGGCTCGCGCGTCCGATTGACACCAGGGCGGGCTTTTCGATTTCTACTCCATTGAGTTCCAGCAAGCATGGATTGGAAAGTCAATCGCGTGTGAATCCAGTTCTCTCCAGTTTTTAACACACGCAACATACCTAAAACCATAAACGTAAATCAAAATGTACAACCGAAATAGAATCCCAAGCGGTGGCCGTCCCGAAGCCTGGCAAGAGTCAGTGGTCAGCGACCGGGGGGGCGACGCGAGTAGTTCGGCACGATCACGTCCGTTCCCTTCTTCTTCGCTCCCTCCACGTCCGCCAGCTGCACGTCCGCCAGCTGCACGTCCGCCAGCTGCACGTCCGTCAGCTGCACGTCCGTCAGCTGCACGTCCGTCCACTTCAAATCCGTTTACTTCACGTCTGTCCGCCTCACATCCGTTCGCTGCACCTCTGCCCGCTTCAAATCCGTTTACTTCGCCCGCTTCAAATTCGATCGCTTCACGTCTGCGCGCTTCACGTCCGCTCTCTGCGCCAGGAGATGGATCTAGCAGTGACTCATACCACACTGCGAATAATGAGTTCGCAAGAGATGCAACAGCGCCATACGAATCGAGCGGCAGCTCGTCGACTGAATCGTCGTGCGATACATCCTGCCTGACGAGCGAGGAGGACGTCTCTGATCGAAAGAATGCGATGCGGGAATTGCGCGACTTACTTCGGGAGACAGGCTTGAATGTTTATCCGTGAACTCGCGCATCGACTGGCTGTCGAAGATCATTCTTGCGCCGGTTTCGGGATGACAGAGGCTTGAAGGGTCAAGTCGTCCAAGAGGGCGCCGATGGCTGTGTCGTGAGCCGGGTTGGTCATTGCTCTCATTGCTCTCAGCCTCGCCCACCTCGTCACGTCAAGCCTCATCCCTCCTGCTCATACAAGGCGTAAACCTTAAGTTCGGTGGATTGGGCTGCCTGCGCGGCCGATTGACGCGCAGGCTGCCTTTTCGCTACCTACTCCATTGAAGTTCCAATGAAACAAAGGGGTTTCCTCTCGTGTAGATCCATTCATTCGAGCTTTGAAATTCACGCGACCTCAAACAATAATTCTTGAATCTCATAAACCGCAGAAACATAGGCAGTAACCGCCCCTTGGATGCTTGGCAAGAGTCAGTGCTCAACGATCGGGGGGGGCAATGGCAATAGCTCGGGACGATCAAGGCCGTTTCCCTTCGAATGCGCTCCCTCCACGCCCGTTCTCTTCAAATCCACCTGCTTTGCAACCGTCTGTTTCACGTCCAGCCACTTCGCGTCCGCCTGGTTCACGTCTGCCGGCAAATCCGCCGCCTACTACGTCACGAGCGGCTCGGACTCGACATCAGACTCATCAGACACTGCCTCCAGCTGTACATCACTCTTTACCTCTGCGAGCAGTAATATTTATGAGGATGATGAGTTTGAGTTTTGGCAAAGGGTCGAGGTAGAAGGTGAGACCGTGCTTCAATACACACCTCCCGCACGGATTTGATTCTCTAGGGGTTCTAACCATATTTCGCTAGATCTCGGACTTCGTCGGCTTGCCTACCACAATTCAGTGGTTTCCGTCATGCAATCGCCCTGTGTCCACGGGCATGCAGGCGTTCGGCAATAGACACCTTTCAGGTCAACTGTGCCGCAAGCGCGCTGTCGCCCTCCATTTCACATGTTGAGTATGAAGAACGAGGTGCGACGGGGCGCCGCCTCATAGACATCGAGTACGGCCCGGCCAAGCGGACGTTTCAGCCCGCATGGGATGGCGTCCTCGTGCAGGCCTAAGCGGTGACGCCCACCCCTTTCTGCCGAACCACTTCAGGTTCGGAACCGGAGATGCAACCGATCGCTCCGTGGCAAACAGCGGTCGACTCGACGTGGTAGTCGAGTACCCGTTGGTTCCAAGCCTGCCCATCGTTGGCCCTGAGAAGACTCGGCGGTATCTTGCCGAAGGAATTTCGGTCGGCCGTCGCGGGCCAGCGCGGTGAAGTCAAAAACACCGCGAAGCAGCTGGCTGTCTTAAACCAGTCTTAAACCCCCTTACTGCGACCTGTGTCCGCTGCTATCCGAGGACATTACTTCTTCGCCCCCTGCAACTGCGCCTGCGTCGCCTTGCTGCTCGGCGGCCCTTTGGCCGTCTCCGCAGGCGAATGCGCCCCCGCAGCCTCCAAGGGTTTCGCCGCCGATGCCGCCGCCGACACATACGGGCCCGGGTCCGCACAAGCCGGTGTCGGTAAAGGCGCATGCGTCTCCTTGCCCGCACTCTTGGCCGTCTTGAAATAAGCCTGCACCGACCGATCCATCGCCTTGCACAACTGGTAGGCCGAGACCTTGTCAGTCCACGCCGCCTTTGCCTTCGCCTCGTCAGCCTTGATCTGCGCATCGGCGGACAAGGGCGGCAGCTTGGCAAGCGCAAACGGCGCGGCAGCGATGCACATCAGGACCGACGGGGCAAGCAACTTCATCCTGGGTTCCTCGCTAAGGCTGGATGGCGTGCGGCGCGGGCTGCGGTTCGGGCGTTCGCTGCGCAGGAATCTTGCCGTCGCGGATGTCGCGATACCAGAGCTCGTGGTGCTCCGCCGCCCATTCGTCATCGACGACACCGTCTCGCATCGCGCGGTATGCACCGCGCATGCCGATGGTGCCGATGTAGATGTGGCCGAGGAACATCGCAATCATGAGCACCGTGGCAACGGCGTGGATCATGTGCGCGACCTGCATGTCCGGCCGCAGGTAGTCAAAACCCGGCAGCAGCTTGTTCAGGAACAGGCCGGAGGCCACGGCGATGGTGCCCAGGAAGAACACGCCGCCCCAGAACACCACTTTCTCCCCGGCGTTGAAGCGGTGGGACGGCACTTCCTTGCCGCTCAGCATGCCCCCGAACTTCAGCAGCCAAACGATGTCTTCGCGGCGCGGAAAGTTGCTGCGCAAGAAGGTCAGGAAGACGACGAGCAACGATACCGCGAACACCGGTCCAAAGAAGTTGTGCGCCGTCTTGAGCACATAGGTCAGCCAGCCAAAGAGCAGGTGGCCGATGACGGGCAGCAGGAAGAACTTTCCAAAGGCCATCACGATGCCGGAGATGGCCAGCACGCTGAAGGCGATGGCGTTGAGCCAGTGCGCCGCGCGCTCGAAGTAGGTGAAGCGTTCGATGCGCCGCTCGCCCGTGTTGGAGGCATGGCCGATGGGACCCTTGGTGAAGAAAAAGAGCCCGAGCGCGACGATGACGATCAGCACCAGCGAGCCGCCGTAAGGAATGATCCACTGGTTGCGCACCTGCCGCCACGCTTCGCCGGCGTTGGTCATGCGCGAGCCGGGGTACTGCACGAGGGGTTGAACGAGCACGCCTTTTTCCGCGCCGGGGAGGCTGCTGATGCCGGGTTTTCTGCCGGAGTCTTGCACCTCACGCCAGAAGGGCGCGTTGTTGCGCGGCTGGGTCTTGGCGCGGGCGGCGTTGCTGTCTTTCGGGTCGGGCACTGGGGCCGCGGCAACGCTGGCCGGCGGGTCGAAGCGCGGGGCGGCGCTGTCCTGGGCCTGCGCCGTGGTGCACGCAAGAACGAACAAGCATGTTGCGATCAAGCTTCGCATGATCTCTCCTGCATCGCGTTCACTTGGTCTTCACGTATTCGTTCTGTGACTGCGCTCGGGCTCGGGATTGGTCGTCCCACGCAGCCTTGTCGCCCGCCTTGTACCCGGCGGCGGTGAACGTGTTGTCGTTCGATTGCCAGACCTTCTCGTCCGTCTTGCGCGGCGTGGCGGTTTGAACTTTCTCGGTGCAAGCAGCGAGCGGCGCCAGTGCGGCGACAGCAGCAATGAGCAGAACACGGTTCATGATTTTTTCGGCTCCTTGGGCACCGGTTGCGCGGGCATTCCTTGCGTCGGCTTGCCATAAGCCGTGCCCCATCCCCAGACCTCGCTGCCCTTGCCGCGGTTCAGCACGCGGGTGCGGAAGATGTCCGCCAGCACGTCCCCGTCGCCGCCCAACAGCGCCTTGGTCGAGCACATCTCGGCGCAGGCCGGAAGCTTGCCTTCGGACAGGCGGTTGCGGCCGTACTTCTCGTACTCCGCGTCGCTTCCGTTGGCCTCGGGGCCGCCGGCGCAAAAGGTGCATTTGTCCATCTTGCCGCGCAGGCCGAAGGTGCCATTCGTCGGGAACTGCGGCGCGCCGAAGGGGCAGGCGTACGAGCAGTAGCCGCAGCCGATGCACACGTCCTTGTCATGCAGCACCACGCCTTCGTCGGTGCGGTAGAAGCAGTCGACCGGGCACACCGCCATGCAGGGCGCGTCGCTGCAATGCATGCAGGCGACAGAGATGCTCTTCTCGCCCGGAACGCCGTCGTTGAGCGTGACGACACGGCGGCGGTTGACGCCCCACGGCACGTCATGCTCGGCTTTGCAGGCAGTGACGCAGCTGTTGCATTCGATGCAACGTTCGGCGTCGCAGATGAATTTCATTCGGGCCATGTTGGGTTCCTGCTAAATCTTTGGGCTGACGCCAACCTCACTTCGTTTGGGCTGATCCTTCGATACCTTGAGATAGGCACGCCCGCGGCGCATCGAAGCACACGATCGCCCTGAGGTATCGAAGGGTCGGGCTGAGGGCACTTCGATACCTCAGTGCGAACGGGTATTGAAGCCCACCTCTTTCCAGGTCTTCGCTCCCTCTCCCTCTGGTAGAGGGCTGGGGTGAGGGCCGTGGGCGGTGAATAAAGCCATGGGTTGCCATCACCGCAGCCCCTCACCCAACCTCTCCCCAGAGGGGAGAGGAGCCAATACAAGAGAGTATTCGCTCAACCCTTCTTGATTCGCTCGGCAAAGGTCTTCTTGAACTTTTCCACTTTGGGTGCCACAACGTAAGCGCAATAGCCCTGCTCTGGATTGTTGGCGAAGTAGTGCTGGTGATAGGCCTCGGCGCGGCTGTAGTTGGTCAGGGGTTTCAGCTCTGTGACGGCGCGGCCGTTGTGGTGCGCATTCACCTCGTTCAGCACCTCGTGCGACACCCTTTCCTGTTCAGGGTCTTCGAAGTAGATGCCCGAACGGTACTGCGTGCCGACGTCGTTGCCTTGACGGTTGAGCGTGGTCGGGTCGTGGATGACGAAGAAGATTTCCAGGATGTCGCGCAAGCCAATCTTCGCGGGGTCGTAGCTCACTCGAACCACTTCAGCGTGGCCCGTGTTGCCGCCGCACACCTGCTCGTAGCTCGGCCGCTCGACGTGGCCATTGGTGTAGCCCGATTCGACGGCCATGACACCGTCGACCTTCTCGTAAACGGCTTCCAGACACCAGAAGCAGCCGCCACCCAAGGTGATTGTTTCGGTATTCGCAGACATCGAGCGCTCCGGTCTTTGTTCGTCTCCAATGGAGAGATTTTCCGTGCGGAAGCCAAGCCCCCACACGCCTATCATCAGTCGCTCTCACTCAATGAGATTTACATCATGAAAGCAGCTTTTCAATGGGACGACGCGTTTCGTCTTGACGATCAATTGAGCGACGATGAACGGGCTGTGCGCGACGCAGCGCGCCAATATTGTCAGGATCGATTGCAACCGCGCATTCTGATGGCCGCACGCCATGAAAGGTTCGACCGCGAAATCATGAACGAAATGGGCGAGCTCGGCATGCTCGGTTCCACCATTGAGAGTTATGGCTGCCCAGGCGTCAACCATGTGAGCTACGGGCTGGTGGCACGCGAAGTGGAACGCGTGGACAGTGGCTACCGCAGTGCGATGAGCGTGCAAAGCTCGCTGGTCATGCATCCCATCCACGCGTACGGCTCGCAGGCGCAGCGTCAGAAATATCTGCCGCGCCTTGCCACGGGCGAATGGGTCGGCTGCTTTGGCCTGACCGAGCCGAATCACGGCAGCGACCCGGCTGGCATGTTGAGTCGTGCCAAGCCAGTCGACGGTGGATTCCATCTGCGCGGCAACAAGATGTGGATCACCAACTCGCCGATCGCCGACGTGTTCGTGGTGTGGGCGAAGCTGGAGAACGCGGACGGCACAGTTGGTGGGCAGGAAGCGATCCGCGGCTTCATTCTCGAGAAGGGCATGCAGGGCCTGTCGGCGCCAAAGATCGAAGGCAAGATGAGTCTTCGTGCCTCGATCACCGGTGAGATCGTGATGGACAACGTGTTCGTGCCGGCCGAGAACATCCTGCCCAACGTAAGCGGCTTGAAGGGCCCCTTCGGCTGCCTGAACAAGGCGAGGTACGGCATTGCATGGGGAGCGCTCGGCGCAGCGGAATTCTGCTGGCATGCCGCTCGTCAATACACACTCGATCGCCAGCAGTTCGGCCGGCCACTGGCGGCAAATCAACTGATCCAGAAGAAACTCGCTGACATGCAAACCGAGATCACGCTGGGCTTGCAAGGCTGTCTGCGCGTGGGACGTTTGCTTGATGAGGGCAAGGCTGCACCGGAGATGATTTCGCTCATCAAGCGCAACAGCTGCGGCAAGTCGCTGGACATCGCTCGCACGGCACGCGACATGCATGGAGGCAATGGCATACACGACGAATTCCATGTCATTCGCCACATGATCAATCTCGAAACGGTGAATACCTACGAGGGCACGCACGACGTGCACGCCCTGATTCTGGGACGTGCGCAGACGGGGATTCAGGCGTTCTGTTGAGCTTCATCGCGGCCATGCGCCGCTTGACCATCCAGCTTTCATCACTCAATAGTTCAGGTCGTCCTTCTCGCGATGCATGTGTGAGAAGCCATAGGCTTGGCCGCCACGTCTGGCAGACGCCGGGTACTTGCCGGAATCGGGGTACTCGGGCAAGGCCATCGAATGCCCTCTGGAAAATGCGACTCGCCGCTTGAAGCAAGCGGTGACGGCTCCGGCACAATCGCGACCCATTGGCCACTGCCTTTCTTCAGGACTCACGTGAATAGCCTGTTCGTTCTGCTTGGTATCGAATCATGGAAGCCCGTCCTCACCGCCCTGCTGCTGCCGCCGGTGCCCTTTCTCTTTCTGATCCTCATCGGGGCACGGCTGATCCTGCCAAGGCGGGGGCTGGGTTGGACCACCGTGGTGTTGAGCGTGGCGGGAATATGGATCACGTCGACCACCGGGTTTGGACGCGCCGTCGAACAGTTCGTCCTGCAGGTGCCGCCGGCCATCAAGATGAATCGCGTCAACGAACTCAAGGCGCAGGCCAAGGGCAATACGAACATGGCGATCGTCATTCTCGGCGGGGGTGTCGAGCCCTTTGCGCCTGAGTACGGCGTGAGCAATCTCGGATTCGCCTCGCTCGAGCGCTTGCGCTATGGCTTGTGGTTGTCGCGCGAAACCGGCATTCCGGTCGCATTCACCGGCGGACTGGGCTGGAATGCGGCGCAAAGCGCCCCCGAAGCCGAGGTCGCCAACCGCATCGCAACGCAAGACTTCAACAGACCTTTGCATTGGACAGAAGACCAATCGCGTGACACACGTGAAAACGCGCAGCGCACGATTCCGATGCTCAAGAAGGCCGGCATCACCCACATCCTGCTGGTGACGCACGGCTATCACATGCCACGCGCACGACGTGCATTCGAGGAGGCTGCACAAGACGGCGGCATCAAGATCGAAGCGGCACCGATGGGCATGGCCGCACGACTGGAGGGCCCAGCCCTCGATTGGCTTCCGACGGGCCTCGGCTACTTTCGGTCACGCAGTGCGATCCGCGAAGGGGTGGCACGCATGTTAGGTGCCTGACTTCACGCCTGCCGCCCTTCTTGGTGGTGGGCGTGTCGCCGAACTGCATGTCGCGCTGTGCCGAGCTTGAAGATCGACCGTCGCTCGGCAATACTGGGTCCCATGAAGCGAGTTTCCCTGCCGTCTGGAGAAACCGTTCCCGCAATGGGCCTGGGCACTTGGCAATTCGGCGAAGACTCGGAACGGCGCGAGGAGGAAATCGCCACGATCCGCCTCGGCATCGATCTCGGCCTGACGCTGATCGATACCGCCGAGATGTATGGCGACGGCCGCTCAGAGATGCTGGTCGGCGAGGCGATCGAAGGCCGGCGCGACGATGTCTTCATCGTCACCAAGGTCTACCCGCATAACGCGTCACGGCGCGCGATGCACACCGCCTGCAATCAAAGCCTGCAACGCCTGCGCATCGACGTGATCGACCTGTACCTCCTGCACTGGCCGGGCGAGGTACCTCTTGGCGAAACAGTACAAGCATTTGAAGATCTGCAGCGCGACGGCAAGATCCGCCACTGGGGCGTGAGCAACTTTGACCTGAAGGTGATGCATGCGCTGCAGTCGACACGGGGCGGCTCTGCGATTCAGACCAACCAGGTGCTCTACAACCTCGCCCGCCGCGGTATCGAATCGGACCTGCTGCCGTGGCTTCGCAAGCAGCGCATTCCCGTGATGGCGTACTCGCCGATCGAGCAAGGTCGGTTGCTGAAAGCGCGTGGGCTGGTCGAATTTGCAAAGCAGCATGCGATGACACCGGCCCAGGTGGCCCTCGCATGGCTGCTTGCGCAGGACGGCGTAATCGCCATCCCCAAGACCGGCAACCGCGAGCGGCTCAAGGAAAACGCCAGCGCCCTCGAGCACCCACTGTCGGCTGCGCACTTGCACGAACTCGATTCGTTGTTCCCGCCTCCGAAGGGTCCGAGCCCGCTCGCGACGATCTGAAGATCAGCCGGACAGCACCGGCTACGACCGTTGCCGCTCCCCCGCCAGCCCGCATCGCCGGTGGTCGCGGCCTGATGCACAGTCGGTGCACCCCGGTGCAACCCGGCACAAGCGCATCAGCCCAGGCTCATCTTCTTCGCGACAAGCCTGTCCTGAGTTTGTCGAAGGGCTCAGAGGCTGAGAGTTTTTCGAGCGTGTCCGAGCAGCGCGTCAAAAGGCGCCTGATCTAGACGCAAAGCGCAGCCATAGCCCGGGCTATGGCGAGCACTTGCAACGACGAGCAGGGGTCTTTTGGCGTGATGAACGGGCATGATCGAAATACTCTCAGCCTCTCAGTACGAATGGACTTTGATGTCGCCAAGGAAAACGCTCAGCCTCTTCAACCGACGTCGGGTTCAAGCGCCGGGACTGCAAGGCGGAGCGCATCGATTTCCGCGCAGGCAGTGTCGATCGCAAGAATTTTGGGCTAGCGCGTCTAGCCGATGCGGAAGCGGCGCGCACTCTCTCGACCTGCCGCCCACTCTCAAGCCGTCGCAGCGAGCCTTTGGCCTCGAGCACGCGTCGCTTGGTAGATAGAAGCCGAGAACACCGCCATTCCGCCAATGGCGAGCAAAGCGCCCACCCAGCCCGTGGCAGTCCAGCCCATACCCGCCGTGATGGCGACGCCGCCCAGCCAGGCACCGAGCGCATTGGCGACGTTGAAGGCAGAGTGGTTGAGCGCGGCCGCCAGCGTTTGTGCATCGCCAGCCACGTCCATCAAACGGATCTGCAAGGCTGGCCCGATCGCGACGATGGTGCCGACAAGAAAGACGTTGATCGAGATTGCCAGCGCATACGGCGCCGTGAACACGACGGCGCCGAGCACCAATGCGTCCCAGACAAGCAATCCTGCAATCGTGCGCATCAGCGACTTGTCGGCGAACCGCGAGCCGACAAGGTTGCCGGCCACCATGCCCAGGCCGAAGAGAGCAAGCACCAGCGGCACCGCACTGACTGGCATGCCCGTTACCTCGGTCAGCAGTGGTTTGATGTAGCTGAACACCGAGAACAAGCCGCCGAAGCCGATGGCACCGATGCCCAGCGTCAGCCACACCTGCGGACGTGCGAGTGCGCCCAGCTCGCGCAGCGGGCTGGCGCCATGGGCGGCCGGCAGATCGGGAACGAAGCGGCGAATCAGCCCGCATGCCATAGCGGCGATCGCACCGACAAGCACAAAGGCTGCGCGCCAGCCAAGGTGTTGGCCGAGCCACGCGGCGAGCGGCACGCCGACAAGCGTGGCGCTGGTCAATCCGAGCATCACGAGCCCCACCGCACTGGCGCGTCGATGAGGCGGCGCGAGCGAAGCAGCCACCAGTGCCGCCACTCCGAAATAGGTGCCGTGCGGAAAGCCGGCGGCAAAGCGGAGCAGTTTGAGCGAAAAGTAGCCGGGCGCCAGTGCGCTCGCGAGGTTACCAACGGCGAACAATGCCATCAGCGCGAACAGCAACGCACGTCGCGGCCTGTGGGCCGCAAGCACCGCCAGCATCGGCGCGCCAATGACGACACCGAGCGCATAGGCACTGATCACATGGCCCGCCTCCGGGATCGTGACATGCAGGTCGCGTGCAACCTCGGGCAGCAATCCCATGATGACGAACTCGCCGGTACCGATCGCGAAACCGCCGACGCCCAGCGCCGCGACCGCCGGTCCGAAGGCCCGATTGCCGGGCGCAATTGCCTGCGGGTCAGAATCGTTGGAAGAAGTGGCTGGGGTCGCAACAGAATTCATGTCACAGGCGAATGGAGGGTCTGGCGGGTCGATCGAATGATTGCGGCGCCAGATGTCAATCGCCGGGCGCTGCTGGTGAGATTGTGCTGCACGCAGCAATTCGTGCTGCGGTCCGGTCTTTCGAGAGGCAACGCTGGATCGCTGGTCGGCGCGAGTCCAACTCAGACGGCACCATCGCGAATGAACTTTCAAGGCGCACACGGCGGCCGCCGATGCAGCGGTGGCCGATCCGCTGGAGCGCACAGTGGCGACCCTGCAATCCAACGCTCATCATCAGCTCACCATCAGCTCGTCGTGCAGCCGGACGCGCCCCGGCGTGAACTGCGGCGACTACGCTTCTGGCCGATCGGACCTACGACGACGACGACGGCCTGCCGGTATCGCGCAAGGTCAAGCGCGCCGAGCACATGAGAAGCCGATTCAATTGCTCGAACGAGTCGGCTTGGCCGCAACTTCCCGGCGCAGTTGCATGCCTGATGAACGCAGGGGAGTCACTGACGGTCAATTTATGAGGTCAAGTTGGCTGACATGACGATGGCTGATTGTGGTCTGGCACATCGGCGCGGCATTCGACATGCGGTGTCACACAGAGTGATGTGATTGTCAGGATGAACCTGAGCAGCGCGCCAGTAGAAGATGAGACGGGGGGCGGGAACTGCTGCTGGCTCATGGCCGGTGACTGGCAGGTTCGGATATGCGACTGGGAGAGTCTACGCGAGACCAGAAATGGAAAAACCCCGGAAAGTCACGCTGGAGTTTCCGGGGTTTTTGGTTGGTGGGCCCTGAGTGACTCGAACACTCGACCAACGGATTAAGAGTCCGCTGCTCTACCAACTGAGCTAAGAGCCCGATTCTGTTTTTACTTGGGCCGTTGGTGGGTCGTGCGTGACTCGAACACGCGACCAACGGATTAAAAGTCCGCTGCTCTACCGACTGAGCTAACGACCCAGCAAGCTTAAGAGTATAGCTTCCTTTTTTCAACGATTGCAACCGTGTCAATCGACTTGCTCAAAGTTGCGAGCAGGTCCCCGGCGGCCACCATGCCGAAGGTCGCAGTGACGGCCACTGTTGAACCGTATCCGTGGCAGTTCAGGCTGCCATCTACGTTGCACGCTTCGGCGTCGGGCGGCGCTTTGACTTCCTCGCGAGAGAACACGCAGCGCACGCCTATGCGACCGCTGCGCGGCGCACCGTGCTGTTTGCGAAGACGCTGGCGCAGCGATGCGATCAAGGGGTCGTGCGTGACGTCGGCAATGTCCTCGACCTGTACGTCTTGCGCGCGCTGCTTGCCACCCGCAGCGCCGGACATCACCAGAGGCGTGCCGCAGGCGAGCGACCAAGCCGCGAGCGCCGCCTTGGCGCGCACGTGATCGCAGGCGTCAATGACAGCGTCGACGGGCTCGACCAGCAACCCGGGCCAGTTGTCCTCGTCGACGAACTCCTCGACCGAATGCACGACACAGCCGGGGTGGATGTCTGCGATGCGCTCGCGCAGCGCCTGCACTTTCGATTGACCGATGGTGGCGCCCAAGGCTTGTATCTGTCGGTTGACGTTGGACTCGGCCACGTGATCGAGGTCGATGAGGGTGAGCGACGCCACGCCGCTTCGCGCCAACGCTTCGACGGCCCACGACCCTACGCCGCCAAGCCCCACCACCGCCACGCGTGCCGCACGAACGCGCGCATAACCTGCATCGCCATAGAGGCGACGCAGTCCGCCGAAACGGCGTTCGATGTCGACGTTATCGAGCAATGCTTATTTCAAAGAAGCGAGCCGTTCGCGGCCTGCCTGGGCAGCTTCGGACTTCGGATAGATCTTGATCAGATCACCGATGGTCTTGCGCGCGCCCTTGGTGTCTTTCAGTTCGACCTGGCAGTTGGCGATCGACAGCAGCGCCTCGGGCGCCCGGACCGCGTCCGGATGCGCGTTCACGAAGGCACGGAAGATCGCGATCGCGTCCTTGAAGTCGCGCTTGCCGTAGTGCGCATTGCCCAGCCAGAACGTCGCCGATTCGTTGTAGCCACTCGCGGGGTAGCGCGCCTGAAACGTGGACAGAGCCGTTGCCGCCGCCGAAAACTCACCGCGGCGAAAGACGCTCATCGCTTCGTCGTACTGCCGCTTTTCGTCTGGGTCGACGGAAAATTCGCGGCCATCGAGGCTGATCTTCTGCGGCTCGAGCTTGCGCATGCGGTCGTCGACGCCCTGCTGCAAGTCCTTCACCTTCCGCTGAAGCTCGGCAACGTCGCGCGTCGTCTGCTCGTCCTGGCCACGCAGCTTGGCATTGTCGGAACGCAGCAACTCGATCTGCGCGTTCAGGTCGAGCAGGCTCCTCTTGAGTTGCGCGATCTGCTCGGCCATCTGGTTGTTGAGTTCGGCCTGCCGGACGCGCTGCGCCTCGTTGCTCTGCTCAAGCTTCTGACGCAAGTCCAGAATGGCCTTGCGGGCTTCATCGTCGTCGAAGATGCCCGCCTGGGCCACTGGTGCGAACAGGGCGCACGCCAGCGTGGCGGAACCTGCCCATCGTTGCAGAGTCATGACTGTCTCTATCAGCGATTGACGAGTTCGGCACGGCGGTTCTTCGCCCAGGCCGTTTCGTCACTGCCCTGAACTGCAGGGCGCTCCTTGCCGAAGCTCACGGCCTCGATCTGCTTGTCGTCGGCGCCCAGCAGCGTCAGCGACTTGACGACCGCTTCGGCGCGCTTCTGGCCAAGTGCAAGGTTGTATTCGCTTCCGCCGCGCTCGTCGGTGTGGCCCTCGACGGCGAGCTTCTTCTTTCGGTCAATGGCCAAGGCCTTGGCATTGGCATCAATGGTAGGTCGGAACTCGTCCTTCACCACGAAGCTGTCGAAGTCGAAATACACCACGCGAGGGAGATTCGAATCGGACGCGGTGCGGTTCTTGGTGGCATCGACCGGCGTGACTTGGGACTGTGCTGCATTGCCGGTGGTGGCTCCCGCATTGCCTGCATTCGAATCCTTGATGTCCTTGGAGACAACTGGCGGCTTGGTGTCGTCAAGCTTGACGCTCGAGCAGCCGGCGACGAGTGCCGACGCGGCAACAACCAGCAGGCTCGAATGAGCGATACGAATGAGTTTCATGGTTCTTTCCTCTCAGTGATGATGCGCCGGTCTGCAAGTTGCCGGCGCCTGTGCTTCAGAGTCTTTCGACCCCAACGAATATCCGGGGACTCTATCGCCCGTACGGCCCCCACACCGGTTCGCGCACGTCGGGCGTGGTGGACGCCAAGCGTGCCTTGATCTTGCCATCGAGCGTAGTGGTCATCAATACATCCCGCCCCGCGGCCCTCGTCGCGTAGATGATGAGTCGTCCATTGGGCGCAAAGCTCGGGCTTTCGTCGTCGCTCGTGTCCGTCAGCGCCTGGACCGCGCCGCTTTGCAGGTCGAGCGTGTGCAGGCGGAAGGTGTTGCCCTGGCGCGATATGAAGGCCATCGTGCGGCCGTCCGGGCTGATCGCGGGGCTGATGTTGTAGCTGCCCGTGAAGGTAACCCGATCGGCGGCCCCACCCGCAGCCGGCATGCGATAGACCTGCGGGCTGCCGCCGCGGTCGCTGACGAAGTACAAGGTGCGGCCGTCGGGCGCAAAGCAGGGTTCGGTGTCGATGGCAGAACTCGTGGTGAGGCGCCTGGGCGTTCCGCCGTTGCGGCCCACCAAATAGATCTGCGAGCCGCCTTCGCGCGACAGCGTGAGTGCCATCGTCTGCCCGTCGGGCGACCAGGCCGGTGCGCTGTTTGAACCGCGGAAGTTCGCAACGACGCGGCGCCTGCCGCTCGCCATGTCCTGCGCATAGACCACGGCCTTCTGGTCCTCGAACGACACGTAGGCCAGTTCCTTGCCGTCGGGCGACCATGTCGGCGAGATGATGGGCTCGGAGCTGTTCAACACGCCTTCGCCGCCCGGCTTGCCGCTCGGGTCGTAGCCGTCGCTGTCGGCCACGCGAAGCAAGAAGTTCGCCTTCCCGGCCTTGGCGACGTAGGCAATGCGCGTCGAGAACACGCCCTTCTCGCCGGTCAGCTTTTCATGCACATAGTCGGCAACGCGGTGTGCCGCGAGCCGCAGGTCGTTGGGATGCACGGTCGCGTTCTGCGCGCCGATCTCGCTGCCCTTGACCACGTCCCAGAGCTTTGCGCGGACGTCGTAGCGGCCATCAGCCAAGCGCGTGACAGAGCCGCCCAGAAGGGCGTCCGCGGCACGGGCTCGCCAGTCCGCCATTTGCGGTTGCGCCAACTCATCGAGCACGCCTGGCGCGTCGATGTTGCGAAAAAGACCGCTGCGCTCAAGGTCCGCACGGATGATGGAAGAGACTTGTTGCGTGGCCTTGTCTTCATCTCTGAATCTCGCCACAACCACCGGCACCTGGGTGGCGCCCACGCCCGAGATCTCGACTCGGAACTGGGCCATCGCAGGCGCGACGGAGATCGCGAATGCGAGGCAGGCAAGGCCGCGCAGAACGAATCGACGAGGAAGGAACGCAGGAGCACAGAGGTTCGCCATCGGCATGGGGCCTTGATATTCAATGAATCGTGGACAATCTGATGATAGAGGAGCGGTCGATCACGCCATGCCAGTGTCCCCCACGTTGACCGTTGTCATCGTCGCAAAGAACGAAGCTCGCAACATCGGCGAGTGCGTGCACAGCGCGTCCTTCGCCGACTCTGTACTGGTGCTCGACTCCGGCAGCACTGACGGCACACCCGCCCTTGCAGAGCACGCCGGTGCGCGCGTGGTACACACCGATTGGCCTGGCTACGGCCTGCAGGTGGCGCGCGGATTTTCCCTCGCCACCACCGACTGGGTCTTGTCGCTCGATGCCGACGAACGCATCACCGACACGCTTCGCGCGCAAGTGCAGGAGGCGATTCGATCGGGGGCACATGACGGTTATCGGATTCCTCGGATGTCGGAGTTCTGCGGCAAGTACATTCGCCACTCGGGCTGGCGGCCGGACCATACCTTGCGATTGGGCCGTCGTGCGCTGTCGGGGTTTACCGACCACTTTCTTCATGCACACATGACGGTCGACGGCAGCATTGGCGAACTCGAGGCCAGCCTCGTCCACTACAGCTACCCCGACATCAACGACGTGCTCGAGAAGCTCAACCGCTATTCGAGCGGCCATGCCCGCGACATGCAGGCACGCGGAAAGTCCGCGAGCGTACACCGCGCCGTCCTGGCGGGGTTGTTCGCATTTGTTCGAACATATTTTTTTCGTCTCGGACTTCTCGACGGACAGCACGGATTGATGCTCGCGATCTACAACGCTGAATACACCTATTACAAGTACATCAAATTGATGTTCCTGCAGAGTCCCGCTCGGCGGCCAGAGTTCCCCGCATGAGTGAAATTTCGACTGAAGGCGCCGATCGCGTTGGCGCTGTCGCCGCACGCACTTTGTTGCAGCGTGTAAAGCGCATCGTTCCATTCTTCGCGACTGCGCGGCGCGGTCTGCTGCTGGCCTTGATCGGCACCGTGATCACGGCTGCCACTGAGCCACTGGTGCCCGAGCTGCTCAGACAGTTGCTCGACCGCGGCTTCGCACAGCATCGCTTTCCACTGTGGCAGGTGCCACTTGCCGTGATCGGTCTCTTCGCAATCCGAAGCATTGCAGGCTTCGTCGCGCAATACGGCCTTGCATGGGCGTCCAACCGCGCCATGCTTGCGATGCGTCGGTCGATGTTCGGGCGCCTCCTGGATGCCCGGCCGGCCCTCTTTGCGCGCAACTCCGCGAGCAGTCTCGTCAATACCATCACGTTCGAGATTCAGAACGGGACACAGCAACTCGTCAACTCCGTGCAGACGCTGACGAGCGATTCGCTCAGGCTCGTCGCGTTGATGGCTTATCTGCTGTGGCTCAACTGGCAGTTGACGCTCTTCGTGGCCATCTTGTTCCCACCGGTTGCACTTGTCATGCAAGTGCTCAGCAAGCGGCTGCATCGCCTCACTGTGCAAGGCCAGCGCGCCGTCGACGACCTCGCCTATGTGGTCGAAGAGAACGTGCTGGCGTGGCGCATCGTGCGTCTGCATGCAGCGGAAGAGACGGAGAAGTCCCGCTTCCAACGCGCAAGCGAGCAACTGCAGCGCGTTTCCGTCAAGGGCGTCGTCTCAGCCGCCGTCATGACGCCGATCACGCAGATCGTTGCGGCCACTGTGCTGTCGGCGGTGATCGTCGCCGCGCTGTGGCAAAGCGGGCATGACCAGAACAGTGTGGGCACGTTCGTCGCGTTCGTGACGACGATGCTTCAACTCATCACGCCGATCAAGCATTTGTCCGAAGTGTCGGGGCCGCTCACACGCGGGCTCGCCGCACTCGACCGCGGCGTGAGCTTCATCGATGAATCGCCCGTCGAAACCGGCGGCAGCTTCGCGCCCTCTCGCACCGCTGGGCGCATCGAGTTGCGCGACGTGTCCTTGCGCTATCGCGACGACCAGCCGCCGGCGCTGGACGGCGTCAGCATGTCGCTGCAGGCTGGAGAAACGGTCGCTCTGGTCGGCCCGTCCGGCGCTGGCAAGTCGACGCTCGTGAATCTTCTGCCGCGATTCCTCGACCCGACGAGCGGTACCGTGTCCCTCGACGGCACGCCGATCCGCGAATGGGATGTCTACGCACTTCGCCGCCAGTTCGCACTCGTCAGCCAGGACGTCGTGCTGTTTAACGACACCGTCGCCGCCAACGTCGCGCTAGGCAACGGAGGCGATCCTGAACGCGTGCGTGATGCGCTGGCCGCGGCGAACCTGCTCGATTTCGTCGAAGGCCTGCCCAAGGGCGTGGACTCGATGATCGGCCACAACGGCAGCCAGCTCTCGGGCGGGCAACGCCAGCGCCTCGCCATCGCGCGGGCCATCTTCAAAGATGCGCCCATCCTCATCCTCGACGAGGCCACGTCCGCGCTCGACAACGAATCGGAGCGGCTCGTGCAGCAGGCGCTCGAGCGCTTGATGCATGGCCGCACCAGCCTTGTCATCGCCCACCGCCTGTCCACCATAGAAGGCGCAGATCGCATCGTGACCATGGACAACGGGCGCGTCGTCGAGCAAGGCACGCATGCGCAACTGCTGGCCCAAGGCGGGCTGTACGCTCGCCTGCATTCGCTGCAATTCAGGAGTTGAATCATGGTGATGCATCCCATCAGCCGCTTTCCCGAGGCCGAGTTGAGCAGCCTGCCGAACGACGAGTTCTACCTGATGGGCCGCGCGCCCAAAGCGGGCCGATGACGTCGCCTGCCAAGGCGAAACGCCGATGGTTGATCGTCTCGTATGCGTACAACGTGGACGGGCGGGCGGAGAGCGTCACCATCACCGACAAGATTCCGCACCTGCTCGCAGCGGGGATCGATCCTGTGGTGCTGAGCAGCGTGATGGGGCTGCCTGACGAAAGCGTTGAACATCGGCAACTGCTGCCTTGGGGCCCCGCCGGCATCCGATTCGACCTTCGGCACGTGCTGCTGCGCAAATGGGGACGAAGCCTCGCGTACCGCATCGTCACAATGCTGATGAGTGTTCTGCTGGCGCCCTTCATTCTGCTCGAGCGGCTGGCATCTGGTGTTCGCAGCCAGTGGTCCTGGGCCTTGCCGGCGGCATTTCATGGCAAGCGGCTCATCGACAAGGGCGATGTCGAACTGGTCTATACCACTGGTGGTGTGTTCTCGGCGCATCTGGCGGGCTATTGGCTCAAGCGATGGACCGGGTGCAAGTGGATTGCCGAAATACACGATCCACTGATCCTCCCAGGTGTTGCGCCACGCAACCGCCACGAGCGATTTCTTGCCAAACTCGAAGGCTACGTTTGCCGTCACGCCGATCTGGCGTGGTGGTTCACCGATGGAGCGCTGGCAGCGGCTCACAGGCGTCATCCAGAACTCGGCAAGCGAGGCATTGTCGTGCTGCCGGGTGCAGAGCCGCCGCTTGTGCGCACCGAACATGTCCGGGGGCCCCATTGCGTCTTTGGTCATTTCGGATCACTCTCGCCCACCCGCAGCTTGGCTCCTGCACTTCGCGCATTGGCGGCACTACTGGCACTGCGGCCCGAGTTGCGCGAGGTCGTGCGTCTGGAGATCTACGGCGGCTCGCTCGACCCGGAGGCTGCGCAGGTCATGCAAGCGCTGCAACTGTCCGAGGTCATCAAGCCCATGGGCCGACTCGAATTCGATCCGCAGACGCGGCTGTCTGGCCGCGCCCGTGTCATCCAGCGCATGCAGCAATGCGACGTTCTGTTGCTGATCCACGGCGAACTGTCGGATTGCCTTGAATACATTCCGTCCAAGCTTTACGACTACTTCTGGTCGCGCCGTCCAGTGCTGGCGCTGACCTACGCCAACCCGCAGCTCGACGCGCTGGTACTCGAACACGACGGCTTCGTCGCACCGAGCAAGGACCAGCCGGCCATCATCGCGGCCTTCGAAGCAGCCATCCAGCGTTGGCGCGACAACGCGCTGCCCGAGGTGACCGTACCGCCAGTGACCGTCGCCGATGCGGTTCGGCAGATCGTGGACGCCGCAAACCATGCCTGAGGCCAAGCGAGACTTCATGCTGGTGTGCAAGTCATACCGTGGCGATGCCGCGCGTGTGAAACGTCTGCTGGGCACGCTGGCTCGACACAATCCGCAGGCGATTCCGATCTTCATCATCGTGCCAAAAGGCGACGTGCCTGTCTTTCGCGAAGTGCTCGCTGGTGAACGGTATGAACTCGTCACAGATGAAGACGTGGTGCGCAGCCATCCGCAGGCCGCATCCGCGAACTTGCTGGATCGACTGAATCGAACGCCTGGCTATCGATCCCAGCAGGTGATCAAGGCTGATGCTTGGCGGCTGCTCGGCTGCGCCAGCTACCTCAGCGTGGATTCGGACACGGTGTTCCTGCGCGACATCGCTCGTGCGAATTTCCTGCACCCTGCGGGCCACCCATACACGCTCATGCACCAGTCGCGCGACTTGCTGCAGCTGGCCATCGACCGCGGGCATTCGAAAGTGGCCCAACATTTCCGCGAAGAAAGCGAACGCATGAAGTCGCTCTTCGAACGTGTCGGCCCCGATTACGACTTCGGACCGCAGCCGCTCATCTGGTCGGCTCGCGTCTGGAGCGACCTGCATGACCGCTTCTTCGCACCGCGCGGATGGACGTTATGGGACGCGATCGACCACATCCCGACCGAGATTCGCTGGTACGGCGAGGCCGTGCTCGCGTACCGCAGCATTCCTGTCGAGCCGATCGAGCCCTTGTTTCGCGTGTACCACCACGACTGGCAATGGCTGGTCATGCGGCGCTTGGGCGAGACGCCTGAGAAACTGGCCGAGCAGTTTCTTGGCGCGTGTTACCAGTCCAACTGGGAGTACGAACTCGACGCACTCGACAGCCGCTCGGCCTTGTCGCGCTTCGCACGACGCATCAAGCGATGGCGTCGTCGCATGGAAGCCATGCGGTGAGCACGGCCGCACCGTTTCTCTCGCTGGTTGTCTTGTCGTTCAAGCGTTTCGACACGACGACCGGGCCATGCCTTCAAACGCTGGCCGATGCGCCGTCGCATCCGCGGGTCGAGTTGATCCTGGTGGACAACAACTCGGACGATGGTGCTGCCGCGCGGTGTGCCGAGGCAGCGAAGAGCGATTCACGCATCGCCTTCCTGCCGCAAGCGAAGAACCTTGGTTTCGCCGGCGGAATGAACGCTGGCGTGGAAGCGGCACATGGCGAATGGGTGTGCCTCGTCAACAGCGACACTCTGTTTCCCCGGGGTGCGCTCGAATCCCTGCTCGCGACGCTTGACGCCGTGCCTGCAAAGGTCGCCATGGTAGGCCCCGTGACCAACGCCGCGGGCAATGGCCAACGACTTCCATTGCCCGACGTGCCGATGGACCGGGTCGCCAGCATCGGCGAAGCGGCCATGCGTTTGCCGACCCGCTTGATCACACCGACCTACCGCAGCGACTTCTTCTGCGTCGCAGTGCGCCGCAGCGTGTGGCAGCACCTGAACGGGCTCGATCCGATATTCGGGCTGGGCTATTACGAAGACTTTGACTTCAGCCTGCGGCTCGCGAAAGCCGGCTTCGACCAGGTGATCGCCGAGGACGTGTTCGTTGCCCACGTGGGCAGCGCCACGTTTTCGGGAATGGGGCGCGAGCAACATGAACTGATGCGCAAAAACCGCAAGCTGATTGCGGCCCGGCATCCCGACATCTGCTTTGAGCACGTGCGCGTGGGCAATGCTCGGGCACTTCGACACCTCATAGAACATGCAAGGCGCTCGGGCTGGACCACCGGCCTGCGCGAGCGCGCCGCTTGGCGATATGCCGCCATGCTATGGGACGAAGCCCGAAGCCCGTTCAAGCGCTGGCGCTGGCGTTGGCACACGCGAGACATTCGTCTTGCATTGGTCGCTGCCGGCATCGATCCGCAATTCCCCGCGCCATCTGCGAACCCCTGATATTTCACGGAGAACCCGATGCCTTCAGTTCCAGACCGGCACCTTGACCTCGGTTGCGGCCTGACGCCGCGAAATCCCTACGGTCGCCGCGCCCTTTGCGGCGTGGACATTCGCCCGCTCCCATCGACACCGCAAGCGGAGTTCCGCTGTGCCAACGTTGTGCTCGACCCTATCCCATACCCGGACAACCATTTCGGCTCGGTATCGGCCTACGATTTCATCGAGCACGTGCCGCGATTGCTGACCACCCCGGACGGCAAGGGGACGTGGTTTCCGTTCATCCACCTGATGAACGAAATCTGGCGCGTGCTGGCGCCGGGTGGTCGCTTGTATGCGTTGACTCCAGCGTATCCAAGCCCGGCTGCATTCGTGGACCCGACACACGTCAACATCATCACCGCGCATTCGCACGAATATTTCTCGGGCGATAAGCCGCTGGGGCACATCTACGGATTCGTCGGTGGGTTCAACGCCCTGCGAACGGAATGGGTGGTGTACCTCGACTCGCTGGCGCCCAAGCCGCTCAGCTGGCGGCAAAAGCTCAGGCTATGGAATCGCGGACGCAGTGGTAAGTTGACGCACTTCCTGTGGGAGTTGGAGGCGGTCAAGTAGCCGCATCCTCGGACTGATCAAGCGCGCAACGGGACAACATTGACTGCAAGCCGCAATGCACCTTCAAGGGCTCACCTGCACCCTGCAGAAAGCAAGCCCAGACTGTGAAGAGGGTGCAGGCATCACGCTTCACACAACTGACGTTCCTATCGGCCTCGCTTGCCCTGACCGTCATGAACGCTTCGCACCTGTGAGCCAGCCGCTGATCACCGCCAAGACGCCGCGAGCGTCATCATTGCAGCGGTTGCTGCCATTCACAGTGACGCAATGAATGGCAGGTTTCCTCCTCAGAGCGCTCGTTTCTCTCAAGCCTGCGACACGGCACGGCGGCCCGATGTCAGGACGCCTGCTCATCACAAGTAGACTCGCCTTGCGAGAGGAATCCGGGAGTGCTTCGAGCTTTCAAGAGCGCGCTAGTCGCGTGTCGCTTCGGCAGGCCTTCAATAGCGATGGCCAAACGACGCGCCAAGCTGGTGCTGATGGCACTTCCTATTCTCCACGTGTGGGAGCGAGCGGGAGCGTCTACGTGAATAAGCATGATCTGAGTGAACGGGACATCTGTACAAAATTCATCACTCCCGCTATCCGGGGCGCCGGGTGGCATCAGACTCAGTTCAGGGAAGAAGTTAGCCTCACAGACGGCCGCGTCATGGTGCGTGGCACGCTTGCCGCCCGCGTGCGTAACCCAGAAGCCAAAGGCGGGCCGAAGCGGGCAGACTACGTCCTCTATGCGCGGCCGAGCGTCCCCCTGGTGGTGGTTGAGGCCAAGCAAGCTCGCTTCCCGGTGGGGCACGGCATGCAGCAGGCGCTGGCCTACGCTGAGATGCTGGACGCCCCCTTCGCGATCAGCAGCAACGGCACTGCATTCTTGCTCCACGACCGAACTGGACTTACCACACCGACCGAGCGTGAAGTACCCCTGGACGCCTTCCCGACGCACGCCGAGCTTTGGGCGCTTTTTCAGCAGTGGAAGGGCCTGACCGAGCCCAAGGCCATCGCGCTCATGGAGCAGCCCTTCTACGCCGACGGCAGCGGCCGGGAGCCTCGCTACTACCAGCGTGTCGCCATCAACCGTGCCATTGAAGCCGTCGCCAAGGGCCAGCAGCGTGTGCTGCTGGTCATGGCTACGGGGACAGGCAAGACTTACACGGCATTTCAGATCATCTGGCGCTTGTGGAAGGCCAAGGCGAAGAAGCGCATCTTGTTCCTTGCCGATCGCAACATCCTGGTTGACCAGACGATGCAGCAGGACTTCGCCCCGTTCGGAGAGGTGATGCACAAGGTCACCAACCGCGAGGTCAAGAAGAACTACGAGGTCTACCTGGCCCTGTACCAGGCAGTGACAGGGCGAGAGGAGTGGAAGCAGATCTACCGGCAGTTTCCCGCCGACTTCTTCGACCTGGTGGTCATTGACGAGTGTCATCGCGGCAGCGCCGCAGACGACTCAGCTTGGCGGGACGTGCTGGACTACTTCAGCGATGCCACGCATCTGGGCCTGACAGCGACACCGAAGGAAACCAAGGAAGCAAGCAACTCCACCTACTTCGGTGACGCGGTCTACACCTACTCGCTGAAGCAAGGCATCGAGGACGGCTTCCTTGCGCCTTACAAGGTAATCCGCATCGCCACAGACGTGGATGCCATTGGCTACACGCCGGAGAAGGGCAAGGTCGACAAGCTCGGCCAAGCGGTGGAGCAGCGACAATACAGCACCAAGGATTTCGACCGCAACCTGGTGCTGGAAAAGCGAACCCGTCTGGTGGCGAGCAAGGTGTGGGAGTACTTGAAGGCCACCGACCCCATGGCAAAGACCATCGTCTTCTGTGACGACCAAGATCACGCCGAGCGGATGCGCCAGGAGCTGGTGAAGATCATCCCTGCCGCGGCCAGCAATCGCCGCTACGTCATGCGCATCACCGGCGATGACAACGAGGGAAAGGCGCAGCTGTCGTACTTCATCGACAACGACGAGCCGTACCCCGTCATCGCCACCACCTCCAAGCTACTCACCACGGGCGTGGATGCCAAAACCTGCAAGCTGATCGTGCTGGACCAGAACATTAATTCGATGACCGAGTTCAAGCAGATCATCGGCCGCGGCACCCGCCTGCGTGAGGACTATCAGAAGCTTTACTTCACCATCATGGACTTCAAAGGCGCCACACGCCTCTTCTCCGATCCTGACTTTGATGGTGAGCCGGTGGTGATCTACGAGCCCAAAGCTGACGAACCCGTGGTGCCGCCCGAATCTCCCCTGCGAACCGGAGAGAACGAGCCGCCCTACGCGGGCGCTGGCTCTCCTGGCGAAGAGCTGACCTCGTCTGGCCTCACCACGGGTGGAGGCGGAGAAGGCCGAGTCAAGTACGTCGTCGACGATGTCAACGTGCGCGTAGCTGTCGAGCGCTCGCAGTACTTGGACGCCGACGGCAAGCTCATCACCGAGGACTACCGCGTCTTGCTCAAGGACGATATCAAGAAGGCGCTGCAAGCCGAGTTCGGCAGCTTGACCGACTTTCTTCGGCGATGGAACAGCGCCGAGCGCAAGCAGGCTGTGCTCGACGAACTGGGTGAACACGGCGTTCCGCTTGAAGTCTTGCAGCAGGCCGTGCCCAATGGGGCCGAGCTCGACGTGTTCGACCTCGTTGCGCACGTCGCCTTTGACCAGCAGCCTCTGACCCGCCGCGAGCGGGCCAACAACGTCAAGAAGCGCGACGTGTTTGGCAAGTACGGAGAGCAGGCGCGCGCCGTGCTCGAAGCCCTGCTGGACAAGTTTTCCGACCACGGCGTACAGAACATCGAAGACGCCAAGGTGCTGGAGCTGCCACCGTTCGACCAGTTCGGCAGCAAGACGCAGATCCGCCGGGGCATCTTCGGCGGCATCGAGCAGTTCACCCAGGCCGTGCGGGCCCTGGAACAAGCCCTCTACGAAGAGAACGACAAGAAACAAGCCTGACCAGTTGGCAGGCCGCGTGATATGAGAACAACGAGATGAACCTCAGCAGCACCATCAAATCCATCCAGGACATCATGCGCAAGGACGATGGCGTCGACGGCGATGCCCAGCGCCTGGGCCAGCTCACGTGGATGCTTTTCCTCAAAGTTTTCGATCAGCGTGAGCAAGAGTGGGAAGACGACGCCAAAGAGAGAAAGAAGAAGTACAAGTCGCCTTTGCCCGAAGAGTACCGGTGGAGGAATTGGGCGGCATACTTGGCTGGCCAAGACGGGAAAACCAAGTCGCAGAAGGCCGGGAGTGAGCTGATCCCCTTTGTCAACAACGAGCTGTTCCCCAAGCTCAAGGAGCTCGACGCAAGCGTCAGCCCTCAGCACAAGGTGATTCGTGGTGTCTTCCGGGATGCCAACAACTACATGAAGTCCGGCACCCAGTTGCTGGCTGTGATCGAGAAGCTGGAAGAGGCCATCAACTTCCACGACTTCAAGACCCGCGCCAACCTGGGTGACGTGTACGAGCAGCTGCTCAACGACTTGCGCGGTGCTGGCAATGCGGGGGAGTTCTACACCCCGCGTGCCATCACCCAGTTCATGGCCGATCGGCTCAACCCCAGCCTGGCCAAACGCGAGATGGTGATGGACCCGGCCTGCGGCACCGGCGGCTTCCTGACTGCCGTCATCGACCACCTGCGGCACCAGGTCACGGGCAAGTCCAGCGCGGCGGAAAAGGCCGCGATCGAGGGCCTGATCCGCGGCATCGAAAAGAAGCAGTTGCCCCACCTGCTGTGCACCACCAATATGCTGCTGCATGGCATCGACGTGCCCAGCCAGATCGAGCACAAGAACACCTTGGGCATCCCCTGGAACGAGTGGGGTGCTCACGAGAAGGTCGACTGCGTCATCACCAACCCACCCTTCGGAGGCTACGAAGAGGATGGCGTGGGCAATACATACCAGGCCGACCTGCGCACGCGGGAAACCGCCGACATGTTCATGGCCCTCATCATCAAGAAGTTGCTGAAGCAAAACGGCCGCGCCGCGGTGGTGCTGCCAGACGGCTTCCTGTTTGGCGATGGCATCAAGGCCACACTGAAGAAGCTGCTGCTGCGCGACTGCAAGCTGCACACCATCGTGCGCCTGCCCAAGGGCGTGTTCGCGCCCTACACCACCATCAAAACCAACCTGCTGTTCTTCACCAAGGGCGCACAGGTGAACGACGGCGACGACCACTTCCACACCGACACCATCTGGTTCTACGAACACCCCTACCCGCCGGGCTACAAAAGCTACAGCAAGACCAAGCCCATTCGCATTGAAGAGTTCAAGCCCGAGCAGGACTGGTGGGGCAGCGAGGCCAATCACTTCGCCGACCGGGTGGAAAACGAGCTCGCTTGGAAAGTGGACTTCAAGACCAAGCGCGAGCAGGCCGAGGCCGCCGCCCAACCGCACTGGGTCCGCGCCGATCAGCTGAACAACCAGGCCAGCGCGCTGGAAGGCCAGATGCGCAGTCTGCGAGAGTCCGTCAAGGGTGTGAGCGATGCTCAACAGCGCAGAGCAGTTGAAGATGAAATTGAAATGCTGCGCCCGCAGAGCGAAGGGCTGCGCCTGCAAGCACGCGACGCCCAGGCCGCTGGCGACCGGCTCTACTGGCCCATCTACAACCTGGACTTGAAGAACCCCAACGCGCCAGAAGAAGAAACCCACGACCCCGACGTGCTGCTGGAAAAGTACAAGACCTTGCTTGGCCAGATCGAAGAGACAGAAAGCCAACTCAAGAGTGAACTCGCCGCCGCGTTGGCGCACCACTTCACCGCTGAGGAGCCTCAGGCATGAGCGGCACACCGGTCGAACCCACGCCACAGCTGCTCGGCGACATCCTCCAGCTCATCGAGCAAAGCCGCCACCAGTTGGCCAGTACGGTCAACAGCACGTTGACCTTGCTCTATTGGCACGTCGGCCAGCGCATCCGCACCGAGGTGCTGCAAGGCCAACGGGCGGGTTATGGCGAGCACATCGTCTCCGCACTGGCGAGACAGTTGGAGGCCGAGTACGGGCGCGGCTTTTCCGAAAAGAACCTGCGCCACATGCTGCGCTTTACCGAGGCCTTCCCCGACCCGAAAATTCTCTCCGCAGCGCGTAGACATTTGAGCTGGACGCACTATCGAGCCCTCATCTACATCGCCGAACCCCTCAAGCGCGACTTCTACCTGCAGATGTGCCAGCAAGAAGGCTGGAGCACCCGCACACTGCAAGAACGGATGGACTCTCAGCTCTTTGAGCGCACCGCGCTGTCGCGCCAACCTGCCGAGCTCATCACCCATGAACTGGCCGCCCTGCGCCAGACCGGCGAGCTGAGCCCCACGCTGCTGCTCAAAGACCCCTACGTGCTCGACTTTCTGGGCCTCAACGACCGCTACCTGGAGCGCGACTTGGAAGACGCCATCTTGCGCGAGCTAGAAGGCTTTCTATTGGAGCTGGGCACAGGCTTCAGCTTCGTCGCGCGGCAAAAGCGCATCCAGCTCGACCAGGACGACTTCTACATCGACCTGCTGTTCTACAACCGCCGCCTCAAGCGCCTGGTGGCCATCGACCTGAAGCTCGGCGACTTTAAGGCCGAATACAAAGGCCAGATGGCGCTGTACCTGCGCTGGCTTGCCAAACACGAGCAGGAGCCCGGCGAAGCCCCGCCGCTGGGCATCATCTTGTGCGGCGGCAAGAAGCGCGAGCAGATCGAACTGTTGGAGCTGGATGCCAGCGGCATTCACGTGGCCGAGCACCTCACGGCCCTGCCGTCCAAGGAAGTGCTGCAAGCCAAGCTGCACGAAGCCATCGCCCTGTCACGTGCGCGCTTGGAGAACCGCAACGGGGATGAAGCTTGATGGACGCTGCGCAGTTTCTGGCCGAGTTCGGCCACATCGCGAGTGCACCTGGGGGCGTGGCACGCTTGAGGGGGCTGGTGCTTCAGTTGGCGATTTCCGGACGCTTGACGCAACGCGTACCAGGCGACGTAGCTGCGGCCGATCTGATCGACGTGAACAGGCAACAGCAGAGAGCGCTGCTTGCAAAGAAAGCCCTCAAGCGGCAGCCCGATCCGTCAGTCGTCCAACCAAGCAATCACCCGTGGCTGTTGCCGGAGGGCTGGGCTTGGAGTCGTCTAGGCTATGTCACTAATTACGGCGATGCTCCCAAGATTGAATTCGAAGACGTATCCGAGGAGACGTGGGTGCTTGAGCTGGAAGATGTCGAAAAAGGGACATCGAGGCTCCTGTCGAAGGTCGTTGCTCGCGACCGTAAGTTCAAGAGCACAAAGAACGGATTCCCTGCTGGGGCCGTGCTGTACGGGAAGCTGAGGCCTTATCTCGACAAGGTGCTGATAGCTGACTCCCCCGGTGTCTGTACGACAGAAATCAGTCCGATCTCGTTCTTCGACCAGATCGAGGCTAGATATCTGCGTTGGTACCTCAAGTCCCCGTACTTCATCGCCTACGCCAACGGCTCAACCTACGGAATGAATCTGCCCCGGCTCGGGACTGACTCCGCCCGTGAGGCATTGTTTCCCTTCCCGCCTCAACGGGAACAATCCCGCATCGTCGCCAAAGTCGATGAGCTGATGGCTCTGTGCGACAAGTTGGAGAAGCAGCAGCAAGACCAACGCAAGCTGCAAAACGCCCTGCGCCAGTCCACCTTGCAGGCCCTCGCGAGCGCCGAAAGCCCGCACGAACTGCAAGAGGGCTGGCAACGCCTCCAGGCCAACTTCGCGCATTTGTTCCGTAAGCCAGGGGATGTGCGAGATTTCAAGGAACTGGTTCTCGACCTTGCGGTGAGTGGTCGCTTGTTGCCGACCCCAAGTGTCTCAACTCCTGCATCTGCGTTGATCGAAAAAATTGTGCGCGCCAGGGCTGAGTGGGCAGAGATCGCAGATGAGCAGGAGAAAAAGGAAGCGGTTGCCATGCTGAAGAAGCTGCGCACACAGCAGATAACCGTGCCCAGTGCGGCGGTGCCGAAACATTGGTGTTGGGCGTCATTGCTTCAAGTTTCCCAAGCCGTCGTCGATTGCCACAACAAGACGGCTCCCTATGTCCAGAAGGGCATTCATCTTGTCCGCACGACCGACATTCGTGATGGACAGATGGACTTGACCAAGACGCGGAAGATCTCTGAGGAGACCTATGCCTATTGGGCTCGGCGCATGCCTCCCAATTCTGGTGACATCTTTTTCACGCGGGAAGCGCCCATGGGGGAGGCCGCAATTGTTCCTGAGGGCGAGCGCGTCTGCCTAGGACAGCGAACCATGCTCATCCGGTTGTTTCCGAAGCTGTTCAGCAACCGGTACCTCTTGTATGTCATTCAAAGTCCTAGCTTCCAGTCTCGTATGACCGAGGCTGCAATTGGCATGACGGTGAAGCACCTCCGTGTTGGTGGCGTCGAAGACTTGGTTATCCCTGTTCCACCACGCGGCGAGCAGGACCAGATAGTCGAGATCGTGGATCGATTATTTGAGCTGTGCGACCACCACGCAGAACGTCTTGGCAGAAGCCTGCGAGTCGCAGCAAACCTTGCAACCGCTACCGTTGCTGCGCTCACCGGCGTTGCTGTCGGCGCAGAAGAGGAATCCCCAGTGAAACCCCCACAAACAGAACTGATCGCCCCGCTGCGCCTGGGCACTGCACCAGACGTCAAAGCCCAGGCCCCGCTCGCCACCTTGCTGGCCCGCAACAACGGCGAGATGTCGGCCCGCGACCTGTGGCAACGCTTCGGCGGCGAGATCGACGCTTTTTATGCGCAGCTGAAAACCGAGGTGGCGCATGGCTGGGTCACCGAACCCGAGGTGGCCGAGATGCGCACCAAGGCTTTGGAAAAAGCAGAGGCCTGAGCATGCAGTTGCGACATCTGGCGATCCCTAATTTCCGCAACCTGCGTGGGGTGGTCATCGACTTCGCTACGCATCTCGAACCCAGGTTGGGTTCCGCGAGCGCGGCGGCACCCAAGGCCATCCGCAGCCACGCGCTGATCGGCCAGAACGGTACCGGCAAGTCGAACCTGATTGAGGCGCTGATCACCGTCTTTCGCGACCTGGACCTGGACCGGGATGCCGCGTTCGACTACACGCTTGAGTATGAAATTCGCGGGCACGTCGTGCGTATCCAGGCCGATCTGGCCAAGCAGCGGCGGCCTTTTGTGTGGGTAGACGGCGACCGGGTCAGCCAAGACTATCTGAACAAGAACGACCCGCCGGAGAAAACACCACGCGACGAGCGCCGCGGCCCACGCCTGCTGCCCTCGCACGTGTTTGCCTACTACTCGGGCCGCAACGAGCGCATTGAGGGGCTGTTTCAAGAACACCAGAAGCGCTTCAACCGGCTGCAAGAAGTCACCACCGACGAAGTGTTGCCTGAGCAACTGCTGGCGAACTTCAAGGCCAGTGAAGCCGACATCCGCGCCATCGAAGAGGCCAAGCAGCGCCGCGAGACGCGGATTAAGCAGGCCGGAGACGACCGCCTGCGCCGCCTGTTTTATTGCCGCGGCGGCCACAGCCAGCTGGTATTGCTGGCCTGCCTGCTGTCAGACGATCCAGTGTTCCAGAAGGTGCTGAAGAACCTGCACATCGAATCGCTGGAGTCGGCCTTGTTCGTGTTGAAGGAGCCTTACCGCCTGCGCGAAAAGCGCCGCAATGGCAAGTTCGACGAAGTGGAGTTGAACGAGGGCGACCCGCGTTTCTGGTACGCACGCGGCAGCGTGGTGAGCGAGTTCATGAACAGCTTGTGGCAGGTAGCCTGGGCGCCCATTGAGCAGGAAGTCACTCAGCAGATCGACTTCCGCGGTCGCACAGAGAAGCAGCGCCAGCTGTACCTCTACGTGCCCACTCAGGCCAAGCTGCAGGAGTTGGGCCGTCTGGTGGGTGGCACCGACAGCTTCTTCCGCTACGCCGAGGGTGCCTACATCGGCGACCTGATCGAAGAAGTGCGCATCACCGTCAAGAAGCACGTGGAAGGAAACGATGGGCATGACGGCAAGGTGGGCTTCACGCAGCTCTCAGAAGGCGAGCTGCAAATGCTGACCGTGCTGGGGCTGATGCGGATCACGCGCGAAGACCACTGCCTGTTTCTGCTCGACGAGCCGGACACGCACTTGAACCCGATCTGGAAGCTGCGCTACTTCGACGATATCGAAGGGGTGCTGAGCCAAGATGGTGGCGCCTTGATGCAAGGAGCCTCGCAGGTGCTGATCACCACCCACGACCCGATGATGATCGGCAGCCTTCAGCGCGAGCAGGTGCACATTCTGCGCAGGCAGGCAGATCGCACGGTGGTGGAAACGCCTGACGAGCACCCGCAGGGCATGGGCGTGACGGGGTTGCTGAAGAGCGAGCTGTTTGGCCTGTCGTCCACGCTGGATATCGAAACCGAGCGGCGCCTGTTTCGCCGCAATGAGCTGTTTGTGAAGCAGCCACGCACGGCGGAGGAAGACGCCGAGTTGACCAGGCTGTCGGCTGAGTTGGCCGACCTTGGCTTCTCGACGGCCGATTTTCGCGACCCTGACTACGCCTTGTTCGTGCGCAAGATGGCGCAACACCGCAAGTTTCGAAAACCAACGCTCAGCCCGGAAGAGCAGGCTGAGCAGAACGAGGTGGCAGACGAGATCATTGAAGAGATCCTGCGCGAGGAGGCCGCCAAGTGATCTACATCGACCTGGAACACAAGAAGCCGACTGACAGCGACATACCTGGATGGAGGCCGTGGACTCAGGAGCAATGGGATGCTTGGCTCGCGAAGTCTGCGGGTTTAGTTACCGAGATGGCGGCTTTGCAGGCTGCGGGCAGGCGGGGTGAGCGCAATGCGCTGATCGATGCCAACAGTGCGCATTGGGGCGCGCTCAAGCAGTGGCTGCTGGCGCTGTCAGGCGGGAAGTGCTGGTTCTCTGAGGTCCGCGATCTCTACTCGCATTACGACGTCGAACACTTTCGACCCAAGAAGGCGGCTCGGACTTTGGACGGCACCGAGCGCGATGGCTACTGGTGGCTGGCTTTCGACTACATGAACTTTCGAATCTGTGGGAACGTCGGCAACCGCAAGAAGGGTGGCTGGTTTCCCCTGCAGCAGGGTTCGCTTTGTTCAGCGTTCGCTGTGCGCTGCGAGGAGTCTGAGGCCCCCTATCTGCTCGACCCGATTGATGACGACGATGTATCGCTGATCGCGTTCGATGAGGAGGGGAAGCTCATTCCGATGCCAGGCAGTTCTCAGTGGGAGAAAGAACGTGTTTGCGAGACGGTCAAGCGGCTCAAGCTCAACGAGCATGTGTACTTGGCGGAGGCACGCCGGAGTGTCTGGCAAAAGGTCGATGCACTGATTGAAGACTTTTTGACTGCGAAGGCCAAGTGCGCGGCTGGGAAGAACCCGGCGGCGAAGGCCAAACTTCTTGAGGTGCGTGCCAAGGTGCGCGAACTGACCCACAGGTCGGCAGAGCTATCCTCGGTGGCGCGATGGTGCCTCCAGGTTCGCAACGAGCCGCAGTTGTTGAAGCTCGTGGCTTGAGGAGAATGAGTGCCCATACATCACGCCGTTTGGCGGGTTGGCGATCAGCCGGCGCCACTGATGTCCAGCCGACCGTCCAGCGAGCAGCAGCTCGAAGACATGATCGTCAGGAACCCGAGGATTCTGTCCAGGGAGTGGATGTTGATCGGCCGCCAGGAGGTTACGTTGCACGGTGGGCTGTTGACCTGCTGGCGATTTCACTTGGCGCGTCTCAATGAGGGCGACGACGTCGGAGATCCCTGAAGAAGCGCTGAAACCCGGAATCGCCAGGATTCATGCGGGTTTGCGGGTGGCAATTGGGTCGGCGTGAGACGCCGTGAAACCTCACATCAGAACAATGTCGTAATGCTCCGGCGATCCCGTCGCCTCTGCCTGCAATGAAATCGGCTTGCCGATGAAGTCGCTCAAGCCCGCCAGATGCTGGCTCTCTTCATCGAGCAGCATCTCCACCACCGACGGCGCGGCAATGACTCGGAATTCCTTGGGATTGAACTGCCGCGCCTCGCGCAAGATCTCGCGCAGGATGTCGTAGCAGACACTGCGCGGCGTCTTCACCTGCCCCTTGCCTTCGCAGATCGGACACGGCTCGCACAGCATGTGCGCCAGGGATTCACGCGTGCGCTTGCGGGTCATCTCCACCAGACCCAGTTGCGTGAAGCCACTGACCGTGATCTTCGTGCGGTCCCTCGCCAACTGCTTGCGAAACTCCGCCAGCACCGCCGTCTGGTGCTCCTCGCGCGCCATGTCGATGAAGTCGACGATGATGATGCCGCCCAGGTTGCGCAACCGCAGTTGCCTTGCAATCGCACCGGCCGCTTCGAGGTTGGTCTTGAAAATCGTGTCGTCGAAATTGCGTGCCCCAACATAACCACCGGTGTTCACGTCGATGGTCGTGAGTGCTTCGGTCTGGTCGATGATGAGATAGCCGCCCGACTTCAGATCCACGCGCCGTGCCAATGCGCGCGCTATCTCTTCGTCAATGTTGTACAGGTCGAAAATCGGTCGCTCGCCCCTGTAAAGCTCGAGCTTGCTCACCGACGTGGGCGTGAAGGTTTCGCCGAAAGCCTTGAGCGCATCGAACTGCATCTTCGAATCGATGCGGATCGATTGCGTGTGATCGTGCGCCAGGTCACGCAGCACGCGCTCCATCAAGCTCAGATCCTGATGCAACAAGGTCCCAGCGGGCGACTTGAAGCTGCGCTCGCGAATCGACATCCAGGTCTTGCGCAGGTAGCCGATGTCATCAGCCAGTTCTTCGTCGGTCGCTTCTTCCGCGTTGGTGCGCAGAATGAAGCCGCCGCCCCCGCCATCTTGCGGCTTGCCCACGAGCACGGCCATGCGGCTTCGAAGCTGATCACGCAGTTCGGGCGAACCGATCTTTTGTGAGATGCCGATGTGGTCGTCCTGCGGCAGGAACACGAGCAGGCGGCCTGCAATGCTGATCTGTGTGGACAGCCGCGCGCCCTTTGTGCCGATCGGGTCCTTGATGACCTGCACGGTCAGCGTTTGGCCTTCGAATATGAGGCGCTCGATGGGGGTTTGTGGAGCCGAGCCCTGGTCTGCGCGCGGCGTGCCGCCGTTCACGTGGACGTCTGCCACGTGCAGGAAGGCCGCGCGTTCGAGCCCTATGTCAATGAAGGCGGACTGCATGCCGGGAAGCACCCGGGCCACTCGGCCAGCGTAGATGTTGCCGACGAGACCCCGCTCCAGCGTGCGTTCGACGTGAAGCTCTTGTATCGCGCCATTCTCGACGACGGCGACTCGGGTTTCCTGGGGTGCCCAGTTGACGAGGATGTCTTGCATCAGAAACGAACGTCCGCTTGTCTCATCAGTTGAGCCGTCTCGTACAGGGGCAAACCCATGATACCGGAGTAGCTCCCCTCGATGCGGCTGATCCACGCACCCGCCGCGCTCTGGATGGCATAGGCGCCGGCCTTGCCGAAAGGTTCGCCGCTCGCGATGTAGCGGGTGATGTCATCGTCTGTCAGCGGTGCGAAGTGCACACGCGAAACGTTCACAAGGATCTCCGTTCGCCCTCCCCAGGCGAGCGCGACGGCAGTGATGACTCGATGGCTACGATCGGAGAGCAGCGAAAGCTTGTTGCGGGCGTCATCGGCATCGGCGGGCTTGCCGAGGATGCGGCGGCCGATAGCGACAGTGGTGTCCGAACATAGGATAGGAGCCTGCGGCAACTTGCGGCGTTCAAGTCGCTTCCTGGCCGCGTCGAGCTTGGCGAGCGTCACGCGTTCGACGTAATGAATCGGCAGCTCGCCGTCGATCACGGCTTCTAACGATTCGGCATCTTCGTCGGGATCGGCGAGGAGTAGCGCATGGCGCACGCCGAGTTGCTCGAGCAACTGGCGGCGGCGTGGACTTTGCGATGCGAGGTAGATGAAGTCGTGGGTCATTCGCGGTGGTAGGGGTGATTCACCATCACGGTCCAGGCGCGATACAAGGCCTCGGCGAGCAGCACGCGCACGAACGCATGCGGCAGCGTGAGATCGGACAAGCGCATCGTTTCATCTGCCGTCGCCTTCAACTTTGCATCGAGCCCGTCCGGCCCGCCAACCAGCAGCACCGAGTCGCGCCCGTCGTTCATCCAGGCCTTCATGCGCTCGGCCAACTGCACGGTCGTGAGACGCGTGCCGCGTTCGTCGAGGACGATGCGGCGCGCCCCCTTGGGGATGCCGGCTTCGAGGCGAGAAGCCTCCGCCGCTATCAACTGCTCGGCAGTTTTCGACCCACGCGGTTCGGCCTTGACGGCCTTCAGCTCCAGCCGCATTTCCGGCGGAAAGCGCTTCGCGAAATCATCGTAGGCAGTGTCGGCCCAGGCCGGCTGGCGCTGGCCGACCGCGACCAGGAGCAGCTTCACGGCGGCGGTTTGCGCTTCACCAGAGCGTCAACCGCGAGACGAAGTCTTCTTCGCGGCGACTTTCTTGGCAGGCGCTTTCTTGGCAGGCGCTTTCTTGACCGGCGCTTTCTTGGCAGGCGCGTTCTTGGCAGGCGCCTTTTTGACCGGCGCTTTCTTGACTGGCACCTTTTTGACTAGCGCTTTCGCCGCAACAGTTTTTGCAGCAGTACTCTTCACGCCCACTGTGCGCGTCACGCCGCTCCGGCTGGTTGCAGCCTTCTTCGCGGTGGCCTTCTTCGCCGTAGCCTTCTTGGCAAGCGCCTTCTTGGCAGGCGCCTGCTTCGCCGCGGGTGCCTTCGAAGCCGACGCCTTGGCAGCAGCCGATTTCTTCGCCGTCGCCACAGGCTTCGAAGCCGGCTTCTTCGCCGCCGCCTTCTTGGCGGGTGCCGGCGCTTCTTCGGCCTTCACGAGCCTCACCGGCTTGTCGTCGATCTTCATCTTGACCGGCTTCTCACCCCAGATCTCTTCGAGGTGGTAGTAGTCGCGGATCGACGGCTGCATCAGGTGCACAACGGCGGCGCCACAGTCGACGATGATCCATTCGCCGTTTTCTTCGCCCTCGGTGCGCGTCACCCCGAAACCCTTGGTCTTGACGGCATCGCGTACGCTGGCAGCGAGTGCCTTGGTCTGCCGGTTGCTGGTTCCCGAGGCGATGATCACGCGCTCGAAGAGCGGCGACAGGTGCTCGGTATTAAAGACCACGATGTTCTGGCCCTTCACGTCTTCCAGACCATCGACGATGGCGCGTTGCAGTTTACGAATGTCCATTCAATTCCTGGGGATGCCTCGGTAGAGGTGGTGTCGATCAATATAGCTTGCGACGAGGTCGGGCACCATGTCGGTGTAATCCCGGCCCTCGTTGGCGTTTTGGCGGATGGCGGTGGCAGAGATGTCGATTCGGGGAAGTGGCAACGCAACGACACGGTGTGGTGTGGCGGTCACTTCCGCGCTCGCTTGGGGCCATTGTCCACTGCGGCTCGCGACGGCGATGGTCACACGTTGAAGCAACTCGGGCCAGTCGCGCCATGTGTGCAGGTTGGCGTACTGGTCCTGGCCAATGATGAGGAACCAATCGGCATGCTCGACCGCGTCGAGTTCGCACACGGTGTCGATGCTGTAGCTCGCGCCGGTGCGATCGAGTTCGCAGGTTTCGAGTTTGAAGCGGGGTTCGTCGGCGATGGCGAGTGCGACCATGGCCTTGCGGTCTTCCGCGTGGGAGATCTGGCGAACTTTCTGATAAGCCTGCCCGGTCAGCACCCAGCGCAACTCGTCGAGCTTCAAATGATCGAGCGCGACGCGGGCGAGTGCCACGTGTGCGTTGTGAGGCGGGTCGAAGCTTCCCCCGAAGAGTCCGATGCGCCTCACCTGCAAACCTCGCAGAGCGGGCAAAGCGAAGCCCGTGCATCGTGAGCCTGTCGAAGGAGCCCACGCGGACAGGAAGAATCCGTGGACACGATCCGCTTTGCCCATCCTGCCGCGAGCCGGTCAAGCATGCGCGGCCCAGTCGCGCGGGCGCAAGAAATCGCTGTACAGCTTTGCCTCGGGGGTTCCCGGCTCAGGATGCCAGTCATAGCGCCATTTCACGATCGGCGGCATCGACATCAGGATGGACTCGGTGCGCCCCCCCGACTGCAGGCCGAAGAGCGTGCCGCGGTCGAAGACGAGGTTGAACTCGACATAGCGCCCGCGCCGATACGCCTGGAAGTCACGCTCGCGCTCACCGTAGGGCATGGTCTTGCGACGATGCACGATCGGCAGGTACGCCGTCAGAAACGCATCGCCTACCGCGCGCATCATCGCGAAGCTCTGCTCGAAGCCCAGCTCCGAGAAGTCGTCGAAGAACACCCCGCCGATGCCGCGCGGTTCGTCGCGGTGCTTCAAGAAAAAATATTCGTCGCACCATTGCTTGAAGCGCGGGTACTTGTCGTCGCCGAAGGGCGCGAGCGCATCGCGGTTGGTGCGATGGAAATGTGCCGCGTCTTCCTCGAAGCCGTAATAGGGCGTGAGGTCCATACCGCCACCGAACCAGGTCACGGGCTCTCGATCGGCCGGCATCGCAGCAAGCAAGCGCACGTTCATGTGCACAGTGGGCACGTACGGGTTGCGCGGGTGGAACACGAGCGACACGCCCATTGCCTCGAAAGGCGCCCCCGCCAACTCGGGCCGATGCTGCGTTGCCGACGGCGGCAGCACCTTGCCCTTCACGTGCGAGAAGCTGCACCCACCGCGTTCGAGAAACGCGCTGTCTTCGAGCAGGCGCGACAAGCCCTCGCCTTCGAGCTTGCCGCCCGGCTCGCGCGTCCAGTGGTCGCTGCGAAATTTCGCGCCGTCTTCGGCCTCCATGGCCGCGACGATACGGCCTTGCAGGTCCAGCAGGTAGTCGCGAACTTGTTGAGTGCTCATGGGGTACTTTCGTGCTGCGCGTTCCGGGGGCGGCCCGGCGGGACATTTCATCAGCGCTTGATCGCCCGGTGGCCGATGTCTTGCCGATACTGCGCGCCATCGAAATTGACGCCCTGCAGGACCTCGTAGGCTCGCTGTTGCGCCAGCTTGACCGAGTCACCGAGGGCAGTCACGCACAGCACGCGACCACCCGAGGTCACCACGTCGTTGTCTTTCAAGGTCGTGCCGGCATGGAACACCATGGCGTCAGCCGATGCCGCCGGCAAGCCCTTGATGACATCGCCCTTGCGCGGATTGAGCGGGTAACCGGCTGCGGCCATTACCACGCCCAGGGCCACGCGTCGGTCCCACTTCAGATCGACCTGATCGAGCGTGCCATCGGTCGCATGCATCAGCACGTCAAAAAGATCGCTCTTCAGCCGCATCATGATCGGCTGCGTCTCCGGGTCGCCCATGCGGCAGTTGAATTCCACGGTGCGCGGGTCGCCGTTCGAATCGATCATCAGGCCGGCATAAAGGAAGCCGGTGAAGGGAATGCCGTCCTTCGCCATGCCCTGGATGGTCGGCATCACGATCTCGTGCATCACCTTCGCGTGCACATTGGGCGTGACGACCGGCGCAGGCGAATATGCACCCATGCCGCCGGTATTGGGCCCCTGGTCGTTGTCCTGCAAGCGCTTGTGGTCCTGGCTGGTGGCGAGCGACACCACGTGCTTGCCGTCACACAGCACGATGAAGCTGGCTTCCTCACCCTCGAGGAAATGCTCGATCACCACCCGGGCGCCACCGGCGTTGTGCGCAACGCCGAGCTTGTCGTCGAGCAGCATCCAGTCGATGGCTTCGTGCGCCAGTTCCAGCGTGGTGGCCACCACCACGCCCTTGCCCGCCGCGAGACCGTCGGCCTTGATGACGATGGGCGCGCCGTGCTTGTCGACATAGGCATGCGCCAGTTTCGCGTCGCTGAAGGTTTCATACGCGGCCGTTGGAATCTTGTGCCGCTTCATGAACTCCTTGGCGAAGGCCTTGGAGCTTTCGAGCTGCGCCGCAGCCTTGGTCGGGCCGAAGACGCGCAGGCCGCGCGCGCGGAAGACATCGACGACGCCGCCGGCGAGTGGCGCCTCGGGGCCCACCACGGTCAGCACGATCTTTTCCTTCTGGACGAAGTCGGCGAGTTCGTTGAAGTCCGTCAGAGGGACGTTGTGCAGGCGATTGTCGAGCGCGGTACCGCCGTTGCCGGGGGCCACGAACACGGTCTGAATCTTGGGCGAATCCAGCAGCTTCCAGGCCAGGGCATGTTCGCGCCCGCCATTGCCTATCACCAGGACCTTCATCCCGGCCTCCGATGATCTGCCTCTGGGTCGCCGTGGACGCCCTCGGGAGGCAGCGAACGAATATGAACATGGGGGCTCATTGGTCCATCTCGGCGTTGTGGAAAACGTCTTGCACGTCGTCCAGGTCCTCGATGACGTCCAGCAGCTTCTGCATGCGTTGCGCGTCTTCACCCGCGAGTTCGATGGTGTTTTCGGCCCGCATGGTCACTTCGGCCATGTCGGGCTTCAGGCCCGCGGCTTCGAGGGCCAATTTCACCTTCTCGAAGTCCGGCGGTGCGCACAGGACCTCGATTGCGCCGTCGTCGTCGGTCACCACGTCTTCAGCGCCGCCTTCCAGCGCCACTTCCATGACCTTGTCCTCGTTCGCGCCGGGCGCGAACACGAACTGCCCCACGTGCTTGAACTGGAAGGCCACCGAGCCTTCGGTGCCCAGGTTGCCGCCGTGCTTGCTGAAGGCATGCCGCACTTCGGCGACGGTGCGCACGCGGTTGTCGGTCATGCAGTCGACGATGATGGCCGCGCCGCCGACGCCGTAGCCCTCATAGCGGATTTCCTCGTAGTTCACGCCTTCGAGGTTGCCCGTGGCCTTGTCCACGTTCTTTTTGACCGTGTCGGCGGGCATGTTCGCGGCCTTGGCCTTGTCGATGGCCAGCCGCAATCGCGGATTCATGTTGGGGTCGCCGCCGCCCTGGCGAGCCGCAACCATGATTTCACGAATGATGCGTGTCCAGACCTTGCCGCGCTTCTCGTCCTGGCGGCCCTTGCGGTGCTGGATATTGGCCCATTTGGAATGCCCGGCCATATGACTCCTCTGGCACGGACCGCTCTGGCATCGGCCCGTCGTGTTGTTCGATAGACTGCAATTTTACTTGCCAGCTCACGGAGTTCTCATGGCCGACCCGATCCTGATCGCCAAGCACGACAAGTCGGAGGCGTTTTTGCTGCCTTCGCTCGCCAACAGACACGGGCTGATCACCGGCGCCACAGGCACCGGAAAGACCATCACGCTGCAGAACCTGGCGGAAAACCTGAGTCGCATCGGCGTGCCTGTCTTCATGGCCGACGTGAAGGGTGACCTCACCGGCATCACGCAGGCGGGCAAGATCAGCGACAAGCTCGCGGGCATCCTGAAAGAACGCGGACTCGACGCGCCCGAATCGGCCGCCTGCCCCACCACGCTGTGGGACGTCTTCGGCGAACAAGGCCACCCCGTGCGCGCCACCGTCAGCGACATGGGGCCGCTGCTGTTGTCGCGCATGCTCGCACTCAATGAAACGCAGCAAGGCGTGCTGCAACTCGTCTTCAAGATTGCCGACGACGCCGGGCTTCTGCTGCTGGACCTGAAAGACCTGCGCGCCATGCTGCAGCACGTGGGCGACAACGCGGCGGACTTCACCACCGAATACGGCAACGTCAGCGCGGCCAGCATCGGCGCCATCCAGCGCGGGCTCTTGCAGATACAGGAGCAAGGCGGCGACAAGTTTTTCGGCGAGCCGATGCTCAACATCGCCGACTTCATGCAGACCGACGGCGGCAAAGGCGTGATCAACATCCTCGCCGCCGACAAGCTGATGAACAGCCCGCGGCTCTATGCCACGTTTTTGTTGTGGATGCTGTCGGAGTTGTTTGAGCAACTGCCCGAAGTCGGTGACCTCGACCAGCCCAAGCTCGCCTTCTTCTTCGACGAGGCCCACCTGCTGTTCAACGAGGCGCCCAAGGCTCTGGTCGAGCGCATCGAATTGGTGGTGCGGCTGGTGCGAAGCAAGGGCGTCGGTGTGTACTTCGTGACGCAGAACCCGCTGGACATTCCCGATTCTGTGCTGGCTCAACTGGGCAACCGCGTGCAGCACGCCCTGCGTGCCTTCACGCCGTGCGATCAGAAGGCGGTGAAGGCGGCAGCAAGCACGATGCGGGCGAATCCCAAGCTGGACATCGAAACGGCCATCACTGAACTTGCGGTCGGCGAGGCGCTGGTGAGCTTTCTCGACGACAAGGGCCGACCGAGTGTGACTGAGCGCCTTTTCGTGCTGCCGCCGGGCAGCCAGATCGGGCCGATCACGGCCGATCAGCGCAAAGCCTTGATCGCGAACTCGCTGGTGGCTGGGGTGTATGAGAAGACGGTGGACCGGGAGTCGGCCTACGAAAAGCTGAAGGGCCGGGCGACAGCAACACCGCCGCAGGCACCTGCACCTTCGCGAGAATTTCCCACCGAACGCGGTCAGGCCGCGCCGGCCTCCACCACTTCGTCCGGCGGCAGCTGGCTGAGCGACGTTGCTGGTGGCCTTTTGCGCGGCTCAGGTCGAAAAGACTCGGTGCTGGAAACGGTGGCGAAGTCGGCAGCGCGCTCCATCGGCTCGACCGTGGGCCGCGAAATCATCCGCGGGGTGCTGGGAAGCATCCTCGGCGGCGGGACGTCCCGGCGTCGATAGAGCAATCGCGCATGGGCTGAAAGGCCCCGGCATGAGGGCCTGAGAGGCTGATGCCAACCCATACGTCCGGGTTTCACACACGCACGCTGCGAACTCCCACTTTTTTCCGGCGCGTCTGAAGCGTTGCCGGAAAAAGATTCTTCATTGACTGAAGGATCCCTAAAGACTACCCCTTTCAAGGTCTTGTATTGGCTCCTCTCCCCCCTGGGGAGAGGTTGGGTGAGGGGCTGCGGTGATGGCAACCCATGGCTCTATTCGCCGCCCCATGCCCTCACCCCAGCCCTCTCCCAGAGGGAGAGGGAGCGAAGACCTTGAAAGGGGTGCCCCTAAAGACTTCAGGCTTGCCCAGGAGTCTTTAGGGCAAGCCATTCCGGCACATCACGCGTGGAACTTTCCATCGAGCAGGCACGACCGTTGCCGAAGGAACTCGCCTTTAAAGGTGGACCACCGGGCAGCTCGTTTTTGAAGTAACCACCCCTTTTCGTTTTGGGAGTTCCGCTCATGAAGAACTTAAGGACATTGATGCCTTTGCTTGGACTTGCAGCAGCGTTGGCTGCTCCGCAAGCACAGGCAGCAGTTGGCGACGACTTCTTTGTTATGAACACTGGCGACCTCATCATCCGATTCGAGGGCTCGGATGCGGGCTACAACAGCCTGATCAGCGTCAACAGTTCGCCGGAGATCTTTCCTAACCACAGCACCCCCATCGGCACCGAATACAACCTCGGAAGCTTTGCGGCGGGGACAAGGCTTGACGTGGTGCTCCATGTGCTGAACACGGGGCTGTTCTTCCACACAGGCAATGGCATCGGCAACATCGACGCCATGGCGCATGCGAACGTGTTCACCGACCTCACCGGCCGTACCTTTGTGAGCTTCGAAGACCTGGCCGGCGGCGGAGATATGGACTTCAACGACCACATGTTTTCGTTCGCCACCGGCACCGTGGGCGTGATTCCCGAGCCCTCGTCGCTTCTGCTCACCTTGGCCGGACTCGGCGTTCTCGGTTTTCTGTTGACGCGCCTGCGGAACGAGGACTCCTGAGAGGCCTCGCGGAGCCGGGCGATGAAGCGCCCGGCTTTGTTGGTTGTTCACCGATCTGCGGGAACACACGAACACGCGTTGATCCTTCCGGGTTGAGCGACACTTCCTTTTCGCCGATCCACGCTATCCGTACAGGCTGGGTTCGTCTCCCCTGGGAAAGGGAGCAACACAAGGTCACGGAAGGACCGTCATCTGGATCGCCGGCCTCGACATCACCCGCGCCTGCGCATCCACGCTTGTCACGATCCCGCTCGCCACGAAGCTGCTTTGCGTGTCCGGCTCCATCGCTGCGACCACAAGGTTCGCCAAGGGCTGCTCCAAGGGCACGTAATACCCACCGGCTTTCACCTCCATCAATGCCGGCACGGTCTGCACCTTCACGCGCACCACCGCGCCGCCATCGGAAATCGTGCCCCTTACGTCTTGCCTCACGCCCGACTCCCGCGAAATCTCGCGGTAAGCCTCTGCCCGCAAGTCGCCGTCGTCGTCCAGTTGCTGCACCGTCACGCCCAGCCCGCGCAGGCGCATCACCGCCTCGGTTTGATCAGACGACAGCCAGTAGCCGCAAGGCCTCAGGCGTTTCTTCACCTTGCGCAATTCCAGGGCCGAGTCCCAGGCCACATTCAGCGGTTTGTCAGCGCCAGTCTGCGGGTCGAGCATCTGCAGCACATATTCACTTGGCGTGGCCGCCGCCTCGACGACCATTTCGCCCTGGCAGGCCTGGGACGCCACGTCCTGCTCGACGAAGGCACGCAGCTTCGCGAGGTCGGCACCGCGCGTCGCCGTGCTTTGCAGGATGCTGGTCACTGCCGTGATGTGGGTGAACACCCGGCGCTTCAAATGCAGCCGCCCGATACCCGCGCCGCGCGTCTCGATCAGAAAACTTACCGCATTCCTCAGCCCGTTGACGTTGCGGGCCGTGTCTGGTTGAACGCCACCCATTGACACATTCTTGTCGTTCAGGTCGGTGGAGGTCGTGTAGTACCACTCGCTCGTCAGTCCTTCGGCTTTGAGGCTTGCCAGCAAAGGCTGCCTGAACCACTCCTCGGATGCCTTGGTGATGAAGGGCGGCAGGTTTGCCGTCATCGCGTACTGCACCAGCGCGTCGAACTTCTGCACCGCAGCGAACTTCTGCATGTAGCGTCCGACCACCGAGTACTCGTGCAAATCGACCACCACTGCCGGGTGGTATTCGCGATTGAGCTGTGCCTGCGCCTGCGCCTCGGGCGTCTTGAGCAGCAGGTGGTCGCGGTTCATGTCGATGCCACTGGCTGTCAGGCGATTGCTGTCGCGCGCACCGTCCGGGTTGGCGCGCGGCAGCAAGACCACGTTGATGTGATCGAGCAGTCCCTCGAGCTTGCCGCGCGCGAGCTCTTGCGCGACGACGAGCAATGCTTCGCTGCCCGCAGGTTCGTCGCCGTGCTGCTGGCCGACAAGCATGACGGTGGGCCGGTTTGACTTGGCGACCGCGACAGCGTCGGTGTCTGCAAGACGCGTGAAGAGCAGAGCCTCGATCGGCACGCCGGTTTGCGAAGTGTCGAGATGCAACAAGCGGATCGTCGCGCGGTCGTCGCGACCGTCACGCACGAGGCTGCGCAAGAGGGTTTGGATTTCAGCGTTGGTCGTGAAGCCGGGATGGCCTGGCGCGAAGGCGGGCGTTGGCAGGCCCCCCACAGGATCGGGAAACCGCGCCGCCACTGCTGCCGAGTACGGCATCGGCTCTGCAGGCGGCGCCGAAGGCGCTGGCGGTGCATCGGGCACCACCGGTGCGATGGGCGCGATGGGCGCGATGGGCGCGATGGCCACGGTGTGCAAAGGCCGCACCGGGAGCATCGGTGCCGGATCGCGCATGGGCTCGGCACAAGCGAGCAGAGTGCTCGACAGGCCGAGCAACACCAACCATCGCGTGCGGAAAGACAAAGCGAAAGACACCATCACCGAACTCCCTGGCCGGGCACGACTTGCACGGGCTGGCAATATAAGCCTCCGGGGTGCTGACATCCCCGGGGTTTCTCCCGGGCAGCGCGTGACGTTCACGTCGCCATGCACACGCTCCACGATCAAATTCGACGTTTCATCGCACGGCAGCGGCGCCGCGAAGGGCCGAGGGGCACAGTTCACCCATCGAGTGACCCTCCAAGGACTCCGCCATGCTGACCCAAATCATCCAACACGCTCCCACCTGGGTGTGGGCCCTTCTCGCCGGGCTCATCGCTCTGGGCATCTCACAAACCTTCCCGCGCTCGATGACGATCCGCCGCGCGACGATCATTCCGGTCGCGATGGTCGCCCTATCGGTCTTCGGCGTGACCTCGGTCTTCGGTGCGCACGCTGTCGCCACGGCAGCATGGGCCGTCGCCCTGGCGACCGCTGTCGCACTCTCAGCCGCCGTCGGCGCTTGGCGCGGCATCGCCTGGTCTGCTCAAGACCAGCGCCTGCAAGTCCCTGGAAGCTGGTGGCCGCTGATGCTGATCCTCGGCATCTTCACGACCAAGTTCGGCGTAGGCGCGACAATCGCCATGCACCCGGCCTTGGCCCATGACCCGCTCTTCGGCGCGGTGGCAGGCCTCGCCTACGGCAGCTTCGCCGGGGTCTTCCTCAGTCGAGGCGTCGCGATGTGGAAAGTGGCTCACGAGGCTTTGACCGCAAGCGCCTGAGAGGCTGAGAGGCTGAGACAGAATTGCCCCGATGCTTCCCACCGACGTCTTGCCCCGTCGCGACCGCCGCCTGCAGCGCTTTCTCTTTCGCGGCGCGCGCAGCATGGTCATCGGCCTCTTCATCGCGGGCATCCTGACCCTCGTCTATCACCACAACTTCTGGCCGACGCTCATCTACTCGCTGTGCATTGCGCTGGGCTGCTGGTTCTTCATCGATTCGGGACGCGTCGCGGTGGCAGGGTGGGTGCATCGCAAGCAACCCGAACACGGCGCCTACGGGCAGTGGCCAGGGTGGATCTGGATGATCCTCATCATCCCCATCGGCACAGTCATCGGCTACACCTGCGGCAACGCGCTCGGCAACTGGATCACGGGGTATGACAACCAGGGCATCGTGGACCTGCGCGGGCATGGCGACAAGTTGCCTGTGAGCAGGATTTACGCGCATCTCTTCAAGGCGATGTAGGCCGCAACGACCATTCCATCGAAACCCGCGCACGCCGCCGCGTCCGCAGGAAGATCGCATTCGCCATCCATGCCTTCGTGTTCGTGATGATGGTTATCGTGGCGATCAGCGCGGCGTTCCCGCTGTTCCTGATCGCCCGCCAAAGGCGCATAAAAAAGCCCGGCTGAAACCCGGGCTACAAACACAAGACTCCCTCTCCCCCGTGCCGTGAGAGGGTTGGGGGTGAGAGGGTCGCTGCGTTCACCCGCCGTCCATTGCTCCCATCAAACTTCGATCAATGGCGACGACGACTCCGATCGTCTCCACGTCCGCCACGATCCCCATCCCAGCGGCGATCACGCCACTCATGCTCATGCCAGCCGCCATGATGGCGGTACCCCGTCCGGTAGTACCCACCGGCATAGACCACCGGCGCCGGCGGGTAGTAGGCGGGGCCTTGAACCACCACTGGCACCGGCCGGTAAACCACCCGCGGGGGCGGCGGGGCGTAGTAAACCGGCTCTTGCACATAAGCCGGAGGCGGCGGGGCGTAATACACCGGGGCCGGCGCATACGCCGGCGCGTTGGAAATCACTGTGCCCACCGGCGGCGCATTGATGCCAACCGACCAGTAAACATTGCTTGCTGCCTCTGCCGCAGTGCCAGCCAAGGCGCAACCAAGGGCTGCAAGGGCAATGGCGATTTGCTTTTTCACGGTTTGCTCCATTTCCGCGCAAGCTTGGCGCGTCTCCCTCCAAACGCCGACCCGGGTGTGCGCCGTTGACGCCCCGAGCCTGTCACAAGGTAAGGGAGCGTTTCAGCTGTGAAGGTTCAGCCCTTCGCGCGAACATCCGCGCGGGCGCCCTGATCGACCCATGCGCCGATAGAATGGCCCGCACTCCCCGAAGCCCCCCTCTGCAAGGGTCTCACACAGGCCTCTTCCCCATGAATTCACCCAAGAACAGCGCGAGCGCCGCCGAGCCGGAGCACAAGCCCAGCAACTTCCTGCGCCAAGTCATCGAGCGCGACTTGGCCCAAGGCACCTACGCGAGCCGTAAATGGGGCGGCCAACCTGGCGATGCAGCGCATCATGAACAAGGTCAACCCGACCCGGCCAAGATCCGCACGAGGTTCCCGCCCGAGCCCAATGGCTATTTGCACATCGGCCACGCCAAGAGCATATGGCTCAACTTCGGGCTGGCCCAGGAGTACGGGGGCGTGGGCCACCTGCGCTTCGACGACACCAACCCCGAGAAAGAAGAGCAGGAATACGTCGACGGCATCATCGAAGTGGTGAAGTGGCTGGGTTACGACTGGAACGTCAATGGCACCAGCCACCTGTACTACGCCAGCAACTATTTCGACTTCATGTACCGCGCGGCCGAAAGCCTGGTCGAAGCCGGCCTGGCCTACGTGGACGAGCAAACGCCCGATGAGATGCGCCACAACCGCGGCGACTTCAACACCCCGGGCACCAACAGCCCCTTCCGCGACCGCTCGCCGCAGGCCAACCTCGAACGATTCCGCGAAATGCGCGACGGCAAGCACGCCGATGGCGCGATGGTGCTGCGCGCCAAGATCGACATGGCCAGCCCCAACATCAACCTGCGCGACCCGGCCATCTACCGCATCAAGCATGCAGAGCACCACAACACCGGCAACAAGTGGTGCATCTACCCGATGTACACCTACGCGCACCCGATCGAAGACGCGCTGGAAAACATCACCCACAGCATCTGCACGCTGGAGTTCGAAGATCAGCGGCCCTTCTACGACTGGCTGCTGGAGCGACTGGCCGACCTGGGCCTGCTGAAACACCCGCTGCCCAGGCAGTACGAGTTTGCTCGGCTCAACCTCACCTACATCGTGACCAGCAAGCGCAAGCTCAAGCAGCTGGTGGACGAAGGCCATGTGAGCGGCTGGGACGACCCGCGCATGCCCACCCTCGTCGGCCTGCGCCGCCGCGGCTACACACCCGAGAGCCTGAAGCTGATGGCCGAGCGCAGCGGCGTCAGCAAGGCCGGCGGGTGGATCGACTATTCGTCGTTGGACATCGCGCTGCGCGATGACCTGGAAAGCAAAGCGCCGAGGGCGATGGCGGTGCTGGACCCGATCAAGATGAAGCTCACCAACTGGGCGGATGTGTTTGGAAGCGAAGCGCATCACGAGGCGTGCAGTGCGCCGGCGCATCCGCACCTGCCGGAGTTGGGTGTGCGGCAGTTCAGCCTTGGGCCTGAGGTGTGGATCGAGCGTGATGACTTTGCAGAAGTGCCGGCGAAGGGATTTTTCCGGCTGTTCCCGGGGAACAAGGTGCGACTGAAGTACGGGTACGTGGTCGAGTGCACGGGGGCTGAGAAAGACGCATCGGGTGCAGTGACGGCCGTGCTCGCGAAACTCGTGCCCGACACGAAAAGTGGCACACCTGGCGCGGATGCGGTGAAGGTCAAGGGGACCATCACGTGGCTGGGCGTTCACGACGCGCTGGCTGCGGAGATTCGGCTGTATGACCGCTTGTTCACCGAAGGGCAACCAGATGCGGGCGGGCGGGATTTCTTGACGGTGTTGAACCCCAATAGCAAGAAGATAGCGGCGGGGTTTGTGGAGCCTTCGTTGGCGTCAGCGGAAGCGGACGCCAAGTTTCAGTTCGAGCGACACGGATACTTTGTGGCAGATCGGAAAGATCACGTCAGAGGCAAGCCAGTGTTGAATCGAGTGACAGCGTTGAAAGACAGTTGGGCGAAGTGAAGCGCGGCACTTCACGTCGCACCTCCAGGTAGAAGCACACTGCGTTCAACTTCCGACCGGCTCGCGCATGGTCACGAACTCCTCAGCTGCCGTCGGATGCACGCCGATGGTCGCGTCGAACACCGCCTTCGTTGCGCCGGCTTTCAGCGCCACCGCGAAGCCCTGAACAATTTCTGCGGCTTCGGCGCCGACCATGTGCAAGCCGACGACTCGATCGGTCGCATCGTCGACCACCAGCTTCATCAACGTGCGCTCGGCGCTGCCCGACAAGGTGTGCTTGAGGGATCGGAATTCGCTCAGGTAAGTGCGCACGACGCCGTGCCGTTCGCGCGCCTCGGCTTCTGTGAGCCCGACGGTGCCGATGCTGGGGTGGGTGAACACCGCCGTCGGAATGAAATCGTAGTCCATGGTGCGGCGGCCATGGCCGAACAACTGGTCGACCACCACCATGGCTTCGGCCAAGGCCACGGGCGTCAATTGCACGCGATCAATCACGTCGCCCACGGCGTAGATGGATGGCACGCTGGATCGGTAGTGCGCATCGACCACCACCTCGCCGCGCAAGCCCAGCTTGACGCCAAGGTCTTCGAGGCCCAGACCGCCGGTGTTGGGAGCGCGGCCGGTGGCGTAGAGCAAAGTGTCCGCATTGAGCATGCTGCCGTCGTGCAGGCTCACGCGCAAGATGCCACTCTGCTCGCGCTCGATGTGCTGGAGGTGAGTAGCGAGTCGCACGTCGACACCCTTCTTCTCCATCTCGACCGCGACAAAGGCAGCGATGTCCTCGTCGAAGCCGCGAAGAAGCCGTGATCCACGCACGAGCTGCGTGACCTGGGCGCCCAAGCCGCGAAAGATCGATGCCATCTCGCAGGCGATGTAGCCCCCTCCGACGACCACCAGCCGCGTCGGAAACCTTTCCAAGTCGAACATCTCATTGGAGCTCACCGCGTGTTCGCCGCCCGGCACCTCGGGAATGGTGGGATGCCCGCCGGTCGCCACGAGGATGTGTTTTGCAGCAAAGTGCTGACCGTTCACCTCCACCTCGTTCGGCGTCACGATCCGCGCCCTGCCCCTCACCAAGGTCGCACCTGCAGCTTCGAGTACGGCGCCGTATGTCATGTTGAGCCGCGAAATCTCCTTGGCCCGGTTGGCCTTGAGCGTCTCCCATTCGAACTTTGGCGCCTGCACCGGCCAGCCGTAGCCGTGCGCCTCGTCGAAGGATTCCGCATAGTGCGCGGCATAGCTGTAGAGCTTTTTCGGGATGCATCCGAGGTTCACACAGGTGCCGCCCAGCGCCGCCACTTCGGCGATCGCCACCTTGGCGCCCCGCTGCGCAGCCAGGCGCGCGGCCCGCACGCCGCCGCTGCCGGCGCCGATGACTAATAAATCAAGTTCCTGTTCTGGCATGTAGCTTCTCCTGAGAGGCTGGGAGTATTTCGAACGTGTCCGAGTAGCACGTCAAAAGGCGCCTGATCGAGTGTCGCGTCAAGCCACAAATGCCGGCTGCTCGCTTGCTCTCGAAGCGCATTGCGGCGTTGCGCCTCCTCGCCATAGCGACGGCTGCACTAAACCGCTGAGGCGGTAGCCCTGCCGCCCAGGCCGGGGCCGCTTGCATGGCGCGGTAGTCCTGGCGCTCCGGTTGGAGAACGATAGAGAGGC